>NZ_CP163444.1:6232500-6564940 GCF_041053105.1 Streptomyces sp. R44
ATCAGGGTGATGGGTGGCTGGTCGTTGTTTGAGAACTACACAGTGGACGCGAGCATCTGTGGCCAAGTTTTTAAGGGCGCACGGTGGATGCCTTGGCACCAGGAACCGATGAAGGACGTGGGAGGCCACGATAGTCCCCGGGGAGCCGTCAACCAGGCTTTGATCCGGGGGTTTCCGAATGGGGAAACCCGGCAGTCGTCATGGGCTGTCACCCATGCCTGAACACATAGGGCATGTGGAGGGAACGAGGGGAAGTGAAACATCTCAGTACCCTCAGGAAGAGAAAACAACCGTGATTCCGGGAGTAGTGGCGAGCGAAACCGGATGAGGCCAAACCGTATGCGTGTGATACCCGGCAGGGGTTGCGCATGCGGGGTTGTGGGATCTCTCTTTCACAGTCTGCCGGCTGTGAGACGAGTCAGAAACCGTATGGATAGGCGAAGGACATGCGAAAGGTCCGGCGTAGAGGGTAAGACCCCCGTAGCTGAAATCTGTACGGCTCGTTTGAGAGACACCCAAGTAGCACGGGGCCCGAGAAATCCCGTGTGAATCTGGCGGGACCACCCGCTAAGCCTAAATATTCCCTGGTGACCGATAGCGGATAGTACCGTGAGGGAATGGTGAAAAGTACCGCGGGAGCGGAGTGAAATAGTACCTGAAACCGTGTGCCTACAAGCCGTGGGAGCGTCGGATACAGCTTGCTGTATCTCGTGACTGCGTGCCTTTTGAAGAATGAGCCTGCGAGTTTGCGGTGTGTTGCGAGGTTAACCCGTGTGGGGAAGCCGTAGCGAAAGCGAGTCCGAATAGGGCGATTCAGTAGCACGCTCAAGACCCGAAGCGGAGTGATCTAGCCATGGGCAGGTTGAAGCGGAGGTAAGACTTCGTGGAGGACCGAACCCACCAGGGTTGAAAACCTGGGGGATGACCTGTGGTTAGGGGTGAAAGGCCAATCAAACTCCGTGATAGCTGGTTCTCCCCGAAATGCATTTAGGTGCAGCGTCGTGTGTTTCTTGCCGGAGGTAGAGCACTGGATAGGCGATGGGCCCTACCGGGTTACTGACCTTAGCCAAACTCCGAATGCCGGTAAGTGAGAGCGCGGCAGTGAGACTGTGGGGGATAAGCTCCATGGTCGAGAGGGAAACAGCCCAGAGCATCGACTAAGGCCCCTAAGCGTACGCTAAGTGGGAAAGGATGTGGAGTCGCAGAGACAACCAGGAGGTTGGCTTAGAAGCAGCCACCCTTGAAAGAGTGCGTAATAGCTCACTGGTCAAGTGATTCCGCGCCGACAATGTAGCGGGGCTCAAGCGTACCGCCGAAGTCGTGTCATTGCAGCATGAGGGCCAACGCCCGCTGTGATGGGTAGGGGAGCGTCGTGTGCCGGGTGAAGCAGCCGCGGAAGCGAGTTGTGGACGGTTCACGAGTGAGAATGCAGGCATGAGTAGCGATACACACGTGAGAAACGTGTGCGCCGATTGACTAAGGGTTCCTGGGTCAAGCTGATCTGCCCAGGGTAAGTCGGGACCTAAGGCGAGGCCGACAGGCGTAGTCGATGGACAACCGGTTGATATTCCGGTACCCGCTTTGAAACGCCCAATATCGAGCCCATTAATGCTAAGGCCGTGAAGCCGTTCCGGACCCTTCGGGGAAAGGAAAGTGGTGGAGCCGTCGACCCAAGGTGGTAGTAGGTAAGCGATGGGGTGACGCAGGAAGGTAGTCCAGCCCGGGCGGTGGTTGTCCCGGGGTAAGGGTGTAGGGCGTGTGATAGGCAAATCCGTCACACATGAAGCCTGAGACCTGATGCCGAGCCGATTGTGGTGAAGTGGATGATCCTATGCTGTCGAGAAAAGCCTCTAGCGAGTTTCATGGCGGCCCGTACCCTAAACCGACTCAGGTGGTCAGGTAGAGAATACCGAGGCGTTCGGGTGAACTATGGTTAAGGAACTCGGCAAAATGCCCCCGTAACTTCGGGAGAAGGGGGGCCACGCCTGGTGATCGGATTTACTCCGTGAGCTGGGGGTGGCCGCAGAGACCAGCGAGAAGCGACTGTTTACTAAAAACACAGGTCCGTGCGAAGCCGTAAGGCGATGTATACGGACTGACGCCTGCCCGGTGCTGGAACGTTAAGGGGACCGGTTAGCTCTGTTTCGACAGGGCGAAGCTGAGAACTTAAGCGCCAGTAAACGGCGGTGGTAACTATAACCATCCTAAGGTAGCGAAATTCCTTGTCGGGTAAGTTCCGACCTGCACGAATGGCGTAACGACTTCTCGACTGTCTCAACCATAGGCCCGGTGAAATTGCACTACGAGTAAAGATGCTCGTTTCGCGCAGCAGGACGGAAAGACCCCGGGACCTTTACTACAGTTTGATATTGGTGTTCGGTTCGGCTTGTGTAGGATAGGTGGGAGACTTTGAAGCCGTGACGCCAGTCATGGTGGAGTCGCCGTTGAAATACCACTCTGGTCGTGCTGGATGTCTAACCTCGGTCCGTGATCCGGATCAGGGACAGTGTCTGATGGGTAGTTTAACTGGGGCGGTTGCCTCCCAAAGGGTAACGGAGGCGCCCAAAGGTTCCCTCAGCCTGGTTGGCAATCAGGTGTTGAGTGTAAGTGCACAAGGGAGCTTGACTGTGAGACCGACGGGTCGAGCAGGGACGAAAGTCGGGACTAGTGATCCGGCGGTGGCTTGTGGAAGCGCCGTCGCTCAACGGATAAAAGGTACCCCGGGGATAACAGGCTGATCTTCCCCAAGAGTCCATATCGACGGGATGGTTTGGCACCTCGATGTCGGCTCGTCGCATCCTGGGGCTGGAGTCGGTCCCAAGGGTTGGGCTGTTCGCCCATTAAAGCGGTACGCGAGCTGGGTTTAGAACGTCGTGAGACAGTTCGGTCCCTATCCGCTGTGCGCGTAGGAATATTGAGAAGGGCTGTCCCTAGTACGAGAGGACCGGGACGGACGAACCTCTGGTGTGCCAGTTGTCCTGCCAAGGGCATGGCTGGTTGGCTACGTTCGGGAGGGATAACCGCTGAAAGCATCTAAGCGGGAAGCCTGCTTCGAGATGAGTATTCCCACCTCCTTGAGAGGGTAAGGCTCCCAGTAGACGACTGGGTTGATAGGCCGGATGTGGAAGCCCAGTAATGGGTGGAGCTGACCGGTACTAATAGGCCGAGGGCTTGTCCTCAGTTGCTCGCGTCCACTGTGTTAGTTCTGAAGCAATGAACTCCCTTGCCGGTTGAGTTCAACTTCATAGAGTTTCGGTGGTCATAGCGTTAGGGAAACGCCCGGTTACATTCCGAACCCGGAAGCTAAGCCTTTCAGCGCCGATGGTACTGCAGGGGGGACCCTGTGGGAGAGTAGGACGCCGCCGAACACCTGCCCTTTTAGCTCAGTCGGTAGAGCGTCTCCATGGTAAGGAGAAGGTCAACGGTTCGATTCCGTTAAAGGGCTCCGAAAATGAAAAGGCCCCCGCCTCTTGGCGGGGGCCTTTTCGTGTTTCCAGGGCCGTATGGAACAGCGCCGGTGTCTCCCTTCGAGGGAGGCACCGGCGCTGGTTTCGTCAGCTGTGGTCCGGCTCGCGGAGGCGCATCGCCAGGATGGCCATGTCGTCGGAGGCGGGGGCGTGGGCGAAGCGCTCGACCGCGCGGAGGACACGGGAGGCGACCGCGCCGGCCGTCAGGCCCGTACAGGTCTTGAGGACCTCGGCCAGGCCGTCGTCGCCGAGCATGCGGCTGCCCTCGCGGCGTTCCGTCACGCCGTCCGTGACGCAGAGGAGGACGTCGCCCGGGTCGAGCGTGATGGTCTGCTCGTACAGCTCCAGGTCCTCCATGACACCCAGGAGCGGCTGCGGTTCGGCCGCGGGCTCCACCGTGCCGTCCGGGCGGAGGCGCAGCGGGAGCGGGTGGCCGGCGCAGACGACCTTGAGGATCGCCGAGCCGTCCGGCTGCGGGCGCATCTCGCCGTACAGCAGGGTCAGGAAGCGGCTGCGGGCGCCTTCGTCGAGGATCGCCGCGTTCAGCCGCTCCAGGACCGCCGGGCCGCCGAAGCCCTCGCGGGCCAGCAGGCGCAGGGCGTGGCGGGCCAGGCCGGTGACGGCGGCTGCCTCCGGGCCCGTACCGCAGACGTCGCCGATGGCGAATCCGTACGCGCCGTCCCGGATGGGGAAGAGGTCGTAGAAGTCGCCTCCCACCTCGTTGCCCTCGCCGGCCGCCCGGTAGATGACGTCGACCTCGACGCCCGGGATGGTGGGCAGGCCGGGCGGGAGGAGGCTGCGCTGGAGGGACTGGCTGATCGCCACGCGCTCCGAGTACAGGCGGGCGTTGTCCAGGGCCAGGGCGGCCCGGCGGGAGAGGTCCTCGGCGAGCTCCAGGATCTCCTGGCGGAAGTGGTCCTCCGAGGGCCTGCCGAGGGTCAGCATGCCGATGACGCGGTTGCGGGCGACCAGCGGCAGGACGACGGTCTCGCCGGCGACCGCGCTCGCGGTGGCCAGGGTGGTGTCGATGCCGGAGGAGAGCGGGCTCGTGGGGTGGTCGAGGGCGTGGACCGAGGCGGTGAGCGCGGCCCGGTGGGCGGCGTCGCCCGGCGCGGACCACACGCGGGCGCCGGGGGTCGGCACCGGGTCGGGCGGGGCGATGGAGGAGAGCAGGTCCTTGAGGCCGTCGATGCGGTCCTCGTCCTCGTGGAGCACGTACGAGAGGTACGGGTCGGAGGCCTGGTCGGCGATCGTGTAGACCGCGCACCAGGTGGCGAGGGTGGGGACCGTCATCTGGGCCATGAGGGCCAGGGTCTGGTCGCGGTCGAGGGTGCCGGCCAGCAGGTCGGAGGCCTCGACGAGGAAGCTGAGGGAGCCGCGGCGGAGTCGTTCCAGTTCGCCCAGGCGGGCGGATTCGACGGCCAGGGCGATGCGGTCGGCGGCGAACTGGAGGCGCAGGGCCTCCTCGTTGGAGTAGCGGTTCGCGGACTCGGCGGCGACGCCGAGGGAGCCGGTGAGGCGGCCCTCGACCTTCAGAGGGACCGTCACCACCGAGCGCATGCCGGTGCCTTCGAGGAGGGGGACGGCGCCGGGGACGGCGGCCAGGTCCTCGTGGACGGCGGGCATGCGGGCGGAGCCGTAGCGGCTGGCGCCGGTCTCCACGGGGACGCGGGCGAAGCGCTGGCGGGCGGCCGGGAGTCCGGTGGTGGCCCGTACCTCCAGTTCCGTCTCGTCGTCGGTGGCGAGGAGGAGGAAGGCGGCGTCGCCGTCGAGCATGTCGCGGGCGCGCTCGACCGTGCGCTGCAGGAGGCCGTCGAGGTCGTCGGGGGCGGGGGTGCCGATGAAGACCTCGAAGGGGTCGGCGGCGCGGCTCTCGGTGCCCGGCTCGGCGACGGGGCGCTGCGGGGTCTGGAGGACGGCGCGCTCGTGTTCCCGTACGAGAAGGCAGACGGTGGAGGGTTCGCCCTGGGCGTCGCGGACCCGGAGGTGCGAGGCGTAGACGGGGATGACCCGGCCGTCGGCGCAGCGGATGCCGTAGCTGCCCTCCCAGCGGGAGAGGCGCAGGGCCTCGGCGAGGCCGGTGCCGATGCCGGGGGTGTGGGGCCAGGCGGCGAGGTCGCCGAGGGGTTTGCCGATGACCTTGTCGGAGTCGTATCCGAAGAGTTCCTCGGCGTCCTCGTTCCACGCGGTGATCGTGCCGCCGCGGTCGATCTGGGTGACGGCGACGCGGACGCGGCTCTCGGCGACCGGGAGGAGGGCGTCGGGGAGGACGGGTCCGGCGGAGCGGGTGCCGACCGGGCGCTGGGGGAGGTCGAGGTGGAACCAGACGTGCTTGCGGGTGGGGGAGTAGTCGACGCCCCAGCGGTGGGCGAGGGCGGCGCAGAGCAGCAGGCCGCGGCCGTTCTCGCGGTCCGGGCTGCCGAGGGTGCGGCCGCTCTGGACGGGGATCTCGCGCTCCGGGTAGCGGTCGGAGACCTCGACGCGGACGCTGTCGTCGGAGCGGAGGCACAGGACCTCGGCGGAGGTGCCGGCGTGGATGACGGCGTTGGTGACGAGCTCGCTGGTGAGGACGACGGCGTCGTCGACGAGTTCGGGGTGTCCCCAGCCCTGGAGGGTGTCTCTGACGAAGGCGCGGGCGGCCGCGACGGACCGCCCGACGGGCTCGAAGCTGGCAGTCGCCCGCGCGGTGATCACAGCACTCCTCGTACGCGTCTCGACGCCCGGCTCTGCCATGCTCGGTCTGTCCCTCCCACTGCCCGGTGGTCGTGCGCGCACCACACCGCCCCCGCCGGGCGGACCGGGGCGGTTGGACAGCCGGATGCCAGGTTACTTACCTTCGCTGTCCGAGCGGATGCCGGTCACCGCTGATTCCGTCCCTCGGGGTAGGGACGCTGTGCGAAGCTGCCGAACTGTTATCGCCAGGTTCGGGCACGGTGAAACACTGGGCAGGCTGACGGCGAGAGCCGGAGCGGTACGGTCGACCCCTTTCGGGAGGGACACGGTGGAGTCTGGCACGGCGGCGCGGCGCGGCGGAGGCAGTGGCACGCGCGCGAGGGGCGGGCGTTCCCGTGGGGGGACGGTCCAGGTGGACGCGGCGGCATTGGAGCGGTTGCTGGCCGCGCTGGTGTCGATGCGCGACGGGAACTTCCGTCGGCGTCTGACGGTGTCCGGTGACGGGGTCATGGCGGAGATCTCCGCCGTGTTCAACGAGGTCGCCGACCGGCAGATGCATGTGACGGGTGAGCTGTCGCGGGTCCGGCGGGTGGTCGGACGCGAGGGCAAGCTGTCCGAGCGGCTGGAGGCCGGGGCCAGTGAGGGGGCGTGGGCGGCGGCGATCGAGGCCGCGAACGCGCTCGTCGACGATCTGGCCCGGCCGGTGTCCGAGGTGGGGCGGGTTCTCTCGGCGGTGGCCGAGGGTGACCTGGACCAGCGGATGGACCTGCGTTCGGAGGGTGCGGACGGGACCGTGCGGCCGTTGCGCGGGGAGTTCCTGAAGGTCGCCCGTACGGCCAACAACCTGGTCGACCAGTTGTCGGTGTTCGCCTCCGAGGTGACGAGGGTCGCCGTCGAGGTGGGTACGGACGGCAAGCTGGGCGGGCAGGCGCAGGTGCGCGGGGTGTCCGGTTCGTGGAAGGACCTCACGGACTCCGTCAACACCATGGCGAACCGGCTGACGGCGCAGGTCCGGGACATCGCGCTCGTGACGACGGCGGTCGCCAACGGTGATCTGTCGCAGAAGGTCACGGCGAACGTGGCCGGCGAGATGCTGGAGCTGAAGAACACCGTCAACCGGATGGTGGACCAGCTGTCGTCGTTCTCGTCCGAGGTGACCCGTGTCGCGCGCGAGGTGGGTACGGAGGGTGAGCTCGGCGGTCAGGCCGAGGTGGCCGGGGTCGCCGGCGTGTGGAAGGACCTCACCGATTCCGTCAACACGATGGCGGGAAACCTCACCAATCAGGTGAGAGGCATCGCCGAGGTGACGACGGCGGTCGCGAACGGTGACCTGTCGCAGAAGGTGAGGGTCTCCGCGCGCGGTGAGATCGCTCAACTCGCGGACACCATCAACCAGATGACGGAGACGCTGCGGACGTTCGCCGACGAGGTGACCCGGGTGTCGGGCGAGGTCGGCGCGCAGGGTCTGCTCGGCGGTCAGGCGCAGGTGCCGGGCGCGGCGGGGACCTGGAAGGACCTCACGGACTCCGTCAACACGGTCTTCCGGAACATCACCACGCAGGTGCGGGACATCGCGCAGGTGACGACGGCGGTGGCCAACGGTGATCTGTCGCAGAAGGTCACGGTGGACGTGGCCGGCGAGATGCTGGAGCTGAAGAACACCGTCAACACGATGGTGGACCAGCTGTCGGCCTTCGGTTCCGAGGTGACCCGTGTGGCGCGGGAGGTCGGCGTCGAGGGTCTGCTCGGCGGCCAGGCCGAGGTGCCGGGCGCCGCGGGGACGTGGAAGGACCTCACCGACTCGGTGAACACGGCCTTCCGCAACCTGACCGGTCAGGTGCGGGACATCGCGCAGGTGACGACGGCGGTGGCCAACGGTGATCTGTCGCAGAAGGTCACGGTGGACGTGGCCGGCGAGATGCTGGAGCTGAAGAACACCGTCAACACGATGGTGTCGCAGCTGTCGTCCTTCGCGGACCAGGTGACCCGGATGGCCCGGGACGTGGGCACCGAGGGGCGGCTCGGCGGTCAGGCGCGGGTCGACGGGGTGTCCGGGCGCTGGCGGGAGCTCACGGACTCCGTGAACTTCATGGCCGGCAACCTGACCTCGCAGGTGCGGCAGATCGCGCAGGTGACGACGGCCGTGGCCCGTGGTGACCTGTCGCAGAAGATCGACGTGGACGCGCGCGGCGAGATCCTGGAGCTGAAGAACACCATCAACACGATGGTGGACCAGCTGTCCGCGTTCGCGGACCAGGTGACCCGGGTGGCCCGTGAGGTGGGCACGGACGGGCGGCTGGGCGGTCAGGCGCAGGTGCCGGGCGTGGCCGGTGTGTGGCGGGACCTGACGGACTCGGTGAACGGCATGGCCGGCAACCTCACCACCCAGGTCCGCAACATCGCGCAGGTCGCCACCGCGGTGGCGCGGGGCGACCTGTCGCAGAAGATCGACGTGGACGCGCGCGGCGAGATCCTGGAGCTGAAGAACACCCTCAACACGATGGTGGACCAGCTCTCGAACTTCGCGGAGCAGGTGACCCGGGTGGCCCGCGAGGTGGGCACCGAGGGCATCCTGGGCGGTCAGGCCGAGGTGCAGGGGGTCTCCGGCACCTGGAAGGACCTCACCCAGTCGGTGAACTTCATGGCGAACAACCTCACCATCCAGGTGCGGAACATCGCCGAGGTCACGACGGCGGTCGCCATGGGCGATCTGTCGAAGAAGATCACGGTCGACGCCCGGGGCGAGATCCTGGAGCTGGTGACGACCGTCAACACCATGGTCGACCAGCTGTCGAACTTCGCCGACGAGGTCACGCGCGTGGCCCGTGAGGTGGGTACGGAGGGCATCCTCGGCGGCCAGGCACGCGTGCGCGGTGTCACCGGCACGTGGAAGGACCTCAGCGACAACGTCAACCTGATGGCCAACAATCTGACCAACCAGGTGCGGAACATCTCCCGGGTGTCGGCGGCCGTCGCCAACGGCGACCTGACGAAGAAGGTGACGGTCGAGGCGCGCGGCGAGGTCGCCGAGCTCGCCGAGACCGTCAACACGATGGTGACGACCCTGTCGTCCTTCGCGGACGAGGTCACGCGCGTGGCCCGTGAGGTGGGTACGGAGGGCATCCTGGGCGGCCAGGCACGCGTGCCGGGCGTCTCCGGCACGTGGAAGGACCTCACCGAGTCGGTGAACTCGATGGCCGACAACCTCACCGGCCAGGTGCGCCAGATCGCCGCCGTCACCACCGCCATCGCCAAGGGCGACCTCACCAAGAAGATCGACATCGACGCGCGCGGTGAGATCCAGGAGCTGAAGAACACCATCAACACGATGGTGGACCAGCTGTCGAACTTCGCCGAGGAGGTCACCCGGGTGGCCCGCGAGGTGGGCACCGACGGGCAGCTCGGCGGCCAGGCCCGGGTCCGGGACGTCGAGGGCACCTGGTGGGACCTGACCGAGTCCGTGAACGAGATGGCCGAGAACCTGACCCGTCAGGTGCGGGCCATCGCGGCCGTCGCCACGGCGGTGACCCGCGGCGACCTCAACGTGAAGATCGACGGTGTGGACGCGGCCGGTGAGATCCAGGCGCTGCAGGACAACATCAACACGATGATCGCCAACCTGCGCGACACCACCCTCGCCAACGACGAGCAGGACTGGCTCAAGAGCAACCTGGCCCGTATCTCCGGCCTCATGCAGGGCCGCCGGGACCTCGACGACGTGGCCTCGCTCATCATGAGCGAGCTGACGCCGGTGGTCTCGGCCCAGCACGGCGCGTTCTTCGTGGCCATGCCGACGGGCTCCGCGCACGGCGACGCCGAACTCGTGGGCGAGGGCGAAGGCTCGTACGAGCTGCGGATGCGCGGGAGTTACGGATACTCCACCGGCTCGATGCCGACCTCGTTCCGTCCCGGCGAGACCCTCATCGGGACGGCCGCCGAGGAGAAGCGGACCATCCAGGTCAATGTGCCGCCGGGCTATCTGAAGATCTCCTCGGGGCTGGGGGAGGCCTCGCCCGCGCATGTGATCGTGCTGCCGGTGCTGTTCGAGGGCAAGGTCCTCGGGGTGATCGAGCTGGCCTCGTTCCAGCCGTTCACGCAGATCCAGCGGGACTTCCTCAACCAGATCGCCGAGCTGATCGCGACCACGGTCAACACCATCAGCGTCAACACCAAGACCGAGGTGCTGCTCCAGCAGTCGCAGAAGCTGACCGAGCAGCTCAAGGAGCGGTCGGCCGAGCTGGAACACCGGCAGAAGGAACTCCAGGGCTCCAACCTGGAGCTGGAGGAGAAGGCCGAACTCCTCGCCCGGCAGAACCGCGACATCGAGGTGAAGAACACCGAGATCGAGGAGGCCCGGCAGGTCCTGGAGGAGCGGGCGGAGCAGCTCGCCGTCTCCATGCGGTACAAGTCGGAGTTCCTCGCCAACATGTCGCACGAGCTGCGCACGCCGCTCAACTCGCTGCTGATCCTGGCCAAGTTGCTCGCGGACAACGTCGAGACCAATCTGACGCCGAAGCAGGTCGAGTTCGCGGAGACCATCCACGGTGCCGGCTCGGACCTGCTCCAGCTGATCAACGACATCCTCGACCTGTCGAAGGTCGAGGCGGGCAAGATGGACGTCTCGCCGACCCGTATCGCGCTCGTCCAGCTCGTCGACTACGTGGAGGCGACGTTCCGGCCGCTGACGGCGGAGAAGGGGCTCGACTTCTCGGTGCGCGTCTCGCCCGAGCTGCCGGCCACGCTCCACACCGACGAGCAGCGGCTGCTCCAGGTCCTGCGCAACCTGCTGTCCAACGCGGTGAAGTTCACCGACACGGGCGCGGTGGAGCTGGTGATCCGGCCGGCCGGCGCGGATGTCCCGCAGTCGATCCGCGAGCAGCTCCTGGAGGCCGGTTCGCTGCGCGATCCGGAGGCCGACCTGATCGCGTTCTCGGTCACCGACACCGGGATCGGGATCGCGGCGAGCAAGATGCGGGTCATCTTCGAGGCGTTCAAGCAGGCCGACGGCACGACCAGCCGGAAGTACGGCGGTACGGGTCTGGGGCTCTCGATCAGCCGGGAGATCGCGCGGCTGCTCGGCGGCGAGATCTTCGCGGCGAGCGAGCCCGGCCGCGGTTCGACGTTCACGCTGTACCTGCCGCTGAGCCCGATGGAGCAGCTGTCGGGCGGTTACGGGCAGGGCGTGCAGGACGCGGACGATCCGCAGCAGGGGGCCGAGGAGGGCATGGCCGGGGTCGTCAACCCGTTCCCGCACTTCCCGCCGCCGACCGTCCGGACGGAGGCGCGGTCGGGGGCCGGGGCGCTGTTCCGGCACCGGCGGAAGGCCGCGGCGGAGGCGACCGGGATGCGGGGCGCGGTCCCCGGACAGTCCGGGCAGCCGATCGCGGCGGAGCGGGAGGAGCAGGAGTCCGAGCCGCGCCGTACCTTCAACTTCTCCGGCGAGAAGGTGCTCATCGTCGACGACGACATCCGCAACGTCTTCGCGCTCACCAGTGTCCTGGAGCAGCACGGGCTCGCGGTGCTCTACGCCGAGAACGGGCGGGAGGGCATCGAGGTCCTGGAGCAGCACGACGACGTGACGGTGGTGCTGATGGACATCATGATGCCGGAGATGGACGGGTACGCGACGACGACCGCGATCCGGCGCATGCCGCAGTTCGCCGGGCTGCCGATCATCGCGCTGACGGCGAAGGCGATGAAGGGCGACCGGGAGAAGGCGATCGAGTCCGGTGCCTCGGACTATGTGACGAAGCCGGTCGATCCCGACCACCTGCTGTCCGTCATGGAGCAGTGGATGCGGGGGCAGTGACTCCGGGCCGGTGGTCCGTGCCGCGCGCGGTACGGACCACCGGGCTCCGCCGGTGCCCGCTGACGGACTGTCGCCAGGGGCGTGTGAGAGGGCGGGATACGGGGAACCTTCTGGTCTCCCACCGCGTTTCTGCTACGTGCACAGTGACATCGCGGTGACAGGGTGTGGCGACGGGCGGGGTGCGGCTACGATGACCGGCACAAGGACGGACGGCGCTAGGGAGTCGTCTTCTGGGGCGGCGCCCGGTGCTTCCCCCGGTTCGGGGGTCCGGGGAGAGCCGTTGCCGGGACGAGGAGGACGGGGCATGGTGCAGAAGGCCAAGATCCTCCTGGTCGATGACAGGCCGGAGAATCTGCTGGCGCTGGAGGCCATTCTCTCCGCGCTCGATCAGACGCTGGTGCGGGCATCGTCCGGGGAGGAAGCGCTCAAGGCGCTGTTGACGGACGACTTCGCGGTCATCCTGCTCGACGTCCAGATGCCGGGGATGGACGGTTTCGAGACCGCCGCCCACATCAAGCGGCGCGAGCGGACCCGGGACATTCCGATCATCTTCCTCACCGCCATCAACCACGGCCCCCACCACACCTTCCGGGGGTACGCGGCCGGGGCGGTCGACTACATCTCCAAGCCCTTCGACCCGTGGGTGCTGCGGGCCAAGGTCTCCGTCTTCGTCGAGCTCTACATGAAGAACTGCAAGCTGCGCGAGCAGGCCGCCCTGCTGCGGCTGCAGTTGGAGGGCGGCGGCGAGGGCGGTCACGGCAAGGAGGCCGCCGGACTGCTCGCCGAGCTCTCCGCGCGGCTCGCGGCCGTCGAGGAGCAGGCCGAGGCCCTGTCGAAGCAGCTCGACGACGACTCCGCCGACGCGGCCGCCGTCGCCACCGCCGCGCACCTGGAGCGCAAGCTCACCGGGCTGCGCCGGGCGCTCGACGCGCTGGAGCCCGGTACGGGCGCCGCGCCGACCCTGCCCGCCCAGAGCTGACGTACCGTCACCGCTCCTCCGGCGCGGCGGCCGTCGTCGTGATGCGGCGTCAGCATCGCGCCCCGGCACGGACGACACGAACGGGTGAGGCGGACGGGCGCTCCCCACACCGCTCCCCACACCGGTAACCTCGGCATCATGGCTTCACGTACGTCCGGCAAGGGTTCCCAGGGCACGGCGAACACCGCAAAGCCGCGGGCCGGCCGGACGACGGGCGCCGCGAAGAAAGCGGCGCCCGCGAAGTCCCCCGCCAAGCCGCCCGCGAAGAAGGCGCCCGCCAAGAAGGCCGCGCCCGCCAAGCGCGCGCCCGCGCGGAAGACCGCGGCGAAGAAGGCCCCGCCCCGGCCCGCCCCGTCCCCGACCGGGGGCGTCTACCGGCTCGCGCGTGGCGCCTGGCTCGGCCTCGCCCACGGGATCGGGGCGATGTTCCGGGGGATAGGGCGCGGCGCCAAGGGGCTCGACCCCGCCCACCGCAAGGACGGGCTCGCGCTGCTCCTCCTCGGCCTCGCGCTGATCGTCGCCGCCGGCACCTGGTCCAATCTGCGCGGCCCGGTCGGCGACCTCGTCGAGATGCTGGTCACCGGATCCTTCGGCCGGCTCGACCTGCTCGTACCGCTGCTCCTCGGGGCGATCGGCATCCGGCTGATCCTCTATCCGGAGAAGCCCGAGGCCAACGGCCGGATCAGCATCGGCCTCTCCGCGCTCGTCATCGGCATCCTCGGCCAGGTGCACATCGCCTGCGGCTCGCCGGGGCGCGGCGACGGCAGCGCGGCCATGCAGGACGCCGGCGGGCTCATCGGCTGGGCCGCCTCCCAGCCCCTCGTCTTCATGATGGGCGAGGTCCTCGCCGTACCGATGCTGGTGCTGCTCACCGTCTTCGGACTGCTCGTGGTCACCGCCACTCCGGTCAACGCCATCCCGCAGCGGCTGCGCGCGCTCGGCGCCAGGCTGGGCATCGTCGAGCCCGCGTACGACCCGGAGGAGGCCGAGGAGCACCCGGGCCACGAGGGGTACGACGAGGAGTGGCGGGATGCCGGCCCGCGGCCCGCGCGACCCTCCCGGCGGCGCCCGGCCGGGCCCTCGGAGCCGTACGACGTCGACCGGGCCGAGGCCGAGCTCCTGGAGCGGCGCGGCCGCTCGGCCCGCCGGAGTTCCGCGCGGGACGACTTCGCGACCGGTCTGGACCCGGTGGACGTCGCCGCGGCCGCCGCGGCCGCGCTCGACGGCGCCGTGCTGAACGGCATGCCGCCCTCGCCGATCGTCGCCGACCTGACCAAGGACGTCACCGCCGAGCGGAACGCCGCGCTCGCCGCCTCCGCCGCCGAAGCCGCTCCGGCGGAGGCGGTGCCGGCCGCGCCCGTGCCGCCGGCCCGTGGGGGAGACCGCCCCGGCGGGGCCGTACCCGACCTGACGAAGCCGGCACCCGAGCCGACCGACCTGCCGCCCCGGGCCGAGCAGCTCCAGCTCGCGGGCGACATCACGTACTCCCTGCCCTCGCTCGACCTCCTGGAGCGCGGCGGGCCCGGCAAGACCCGCAGCGCCGTCAACGACGCCGTCGCGGCGGCGCTGACGAACGTCTTCACCGAGTTCAAGGTGGACGCGGACGTCACGGGCTTCACGCGCGGTCCGACGGTCACGCGGTACGAGGTCGAGCTCGGCCCCGCCGTGAAGGTCGAGAAGATCACGGCGCTGGCCAAGAACATCGCGTACGCGGTGGCCTCCCCCGACGTGCGGATCATCTCGCCGATCCCCGGGAAGTCCGCGGTCGGCATCGAGATCCCCAACAGCGACCGGGAGATGGTCAACCTCGGGGACGTGCTGCGGCTCGCGGACGGCGACGACGACCATCCGATGCTGGTCGCGCTCGGCAAGGACGTCGAGGGCGGCTATGTGATGGCCAACCTGGCGAAGATGCCGCACATCCTGGTGGCCGGTGCCACCGGCTCCGGCAAGTCCTCCTGCATCAACTGCCTCATCACCTCGGTGATGATAAGAGCGACCCCCGAGGACGTCCGGATGGTGCTCGTCGACCCCAAGCGGGTCGAGCTCACCGCCTACGAGGGCATCCCGCACCTGATCACCCCGATCATCACCAACCCCAAGAAGGCCGCCGAGGCGCTCCAGTGGGTCGTGCGCGAGATGGACCTGCGCTACGACGACCTGGCCGCCTTCGGCTTCCGGCACATCGACGACTTCAACCAGGCCATCCGGGACGGCAAGATCAAGCTGCCCGAGGGCAGCGAGCGCGAGCTCAACCCCTACCCGTACCTCCTGGTGATCGTCGACGAGCTCGCCGACCTGATGATGGTCGCGCCGCGCGACGTCGAGGACTCCATCGTCCGGATCACCCAGCTGGCGCGCGCCGCCGGCATCCACCTCGTGCTCGCCACCCAGCGGCCGTCCGTGGACGTCGTCACCGGTCTGATCAAGGCGAACGTGCCCTCCCGGCTCGCCTTCGCCACCTCCTCGCTCGCCGACAGCCGGGTCATCCTGGACCAGCCCGGCGCCGAGAAGCTGATCGGCAAGGGCGACGGCCTCTTCCTGCCGATGGGTGCCAACAAGCCCATCCGCATGCAGGGCGCCTTCGTCACCGAGGCCGAGGTCGCGAACGTCGTACAGCACTGCAAGGACCAGATGACGCCCGTCTTCCGGGACGACGTCACCGTCGGCACCAAGCAGAAGAAGGAGATCGACGAGGACATCGGCGACGACCTCGACCTGCTGTGCCAGGCCGCCGAGCTCGTCGTCTCGACGCAGTTCGGCTCCACCTCGATGCTCCAGCGGAAGCTCCGCGTGGGCTTCGCGAAGGCCGGCCGGCTGATGGACCTGATGGAGTCGCGGAACATCGTCGGGCCGAGCGAGGGTTCGAAGGCGCGGGACGTGCTGGTGAAGCCGGACGAGCTGGACGGGGTCCTCGCCGTGATCCGGGGGGAGTCGGGAGCGTAGCCGCGGCGGGGCCGGGTACCCGGTTCGAGACCGGGCCGAGACTCACTCGTAAGGGAACGGTGGGCAACCGTTTCCCCTGGCCGTACGTCAAGTTGGAGGGAGGGACAGAAGGATGTCCCAGCCTCATGGCGTACAAACAGCACCCGCCCGGTTGCCCCACCCTTTCGTACCACCCATAGACTGAACGTCCAGCAGGTGGCTACACGCTCGAAAGGCGCTCTCGTGTCCATCGGCAACTCCCCCGAAGACGACCGGACCTTCCCGGCAGACGACCGGGAACCGATCGGTCGTGCTCTCCAGCAGGCCCGAATCGCCGCCGGTCTCACCGTCGAAGAGGTCAGTGCCTCCACCCGTGTCCGGATTCCGATCGTGCACGCGATCGAGGAGGACGACTTCTCGCGCTGTGGCGGCGACGTCTACGCCCGCGGCCACATCCGTACCCTCGCGCGCGCCGTCGGCATCGATCCGGCTCCGCTGATCGAGCGGTACGACGCCGAGCACGGTGGCCGTCCCGCGCCCACCCCCGCCGCCCCGCTCTTCGAGGCGGAACGTATCCGCCCCGAGCCCCGCAGGCCCAACTGGACCGCCGCCATGGTCGCGGCCATCGTCGCCGTCGTCGGATTCGTCGGCTTCACGATGTTCAACGGGAACGAGTCCGGGAAGGGGACCACCGTCGCCGACGGCGGCCCCGCGCCCGCCCCCGAGAAGGCGAGCTCCGCCGCCAAGCCGAAGCCGGTCAAGCCCGCGCCCAAGCCCACCGAGAGCGCGATCGCCGCGGTCCCGCAGGACAAGGTCACGGTCAAGCTCTCCGCGATCGACGACAAGAGCTGGATCTCGGCCAAGGCCCACGACGGCAAGCTCCTCTTCGACGGCCTCCTCCTCAAGGGCGAGTCCAAGACCTTCCAGGACGACGAGCGCGTCGATCTGGTCCTCGGCAACGCCGGCGCGATCGAGCTCTACGTGAACGGCAAGAAGCTCGACGACAAGTTCGAATCCGGCCAGGTGGAGCGGCTCAGCTACACCAAGGGCGACCCCGAGGCCGGCTGAGCCCCCGCCGTACCGCGTGCGATGTGACCTCTGTCGCGCAGGTGAACCCTGCGCGACGGGGGAACGGCCGGGACGAAGTAGTCTTGAGCCCATGCCCGAACGCCGTACCGTCGCCCTTGTCACTCTTGGCTGCGCCCGTAACGAGGTGGACTCGGAGGAGCTCGCAGGCCGCTTGGCAGCGGACGGCTGGGAGCTCGTCGAGAACGCCGAGGAAGCGGACGTCGCCGTCGTCAACACCTGCGGATTCGTCGAAGCTGCCAAGAAGGACTCCGTCGACGCCCTGCTCGAAGCCAATGATCTGAAGGACCACGGCAAGACCCAGGCCGTCGTCGCCGTCGGCTGCATGGCCGAGCGGTACGGCAAGGAGCTCGCCGAAGCCCTCCCGGAGGCCGACGGCGTCCTCGGCTTCGACGACTACGCCGACATCTCCAACCGCCTCCAGACCATCCTCAACGGTGGCAGTGTCGAGGCGCACACCCCGCGTGACCGGCGCAAGCTGCTGCCGCTGTCGCCCGTGGAGCGCCAGGAGGCCGCCGCGGCCGTCGCCCTGCCGGGGCACGGCGCCGTGGAAGCCCCCGAGAACGTGCCGAGCGACCTGCCCGACGGCCTCGCGCCCGCCTCCGGGCCGCGCGCGCCGCTCCGCCGCCGCCTGGACACCAGCCCCGTCGCCTCCGTGAAGCTGGCCTCCGGCTGCGACCGCCGCTGCTCCTTCTGCGCCATCCCCTCCTTCCGCGGCTCCTTCGTCTCGCGCCGTCCCTCGGACGTGCTCAACGAGACGCGCTGGCTCGCCGAGCAGGGCGTGAAGGAGATCATGCTGGTCTCCGAGAACAACACCTCCTACGGCAAGGACCTCGGCGACATCCGGCTCCTGGAGAGCCTGCTGCCCGAGCTGGCCGCGGTGGACGGCATCGAGCGCGTCCGCGTCAGCTACCTCCAGCCCGCCGAGATGCGCCCGGGCCTGATCGACGTCCTCACGTCGACCGAGAAGGTCGTGCCCTACTTCGACCTGTCCTTCCAGCACAGCGCCCCCGACGTGCTGCGGGCCATGCGCCGCTTCGGCGACACCGACCGCTTCCTGGAGCTCCTGGAGACCATCCGCTCCAAGGCCCCCACGGCCGGTGCCCGCTCCAACTTCATCGTCGGCTTCCCCGGCGAGACCGAGGCGGACTTCGCCGAGCTGGAACGCTTCATCACCCACGCGCGCCTCGACGCCATCGGCGTCTTCGGCTACTCCGACGAGGACGGCACCGAGGCCGCCACGTACGAGCACAAGCTCGACCAGGACGTCGTCGACGAGCGGCTCGCCCACCTCTCCCGGCTCGCCGAGGAGCTCACCGCACAGCGCGCGGAGGAGCGGATCGGAGAGACCCTTGAAGTACTCGTCGAGTCCGAGTCGGACGACGAGGACGAGGAGGGCGGCTGGATCGGCCGTGCGGCCCACCAGGCGCCCGAGACCGACGGGCAGGTGCTGCTGCTCACCACGGACGGCGGTGCGGGCCCCGCGCTCGCCCCGGGCCGTATGGTCAGGGCGAAGGTCGTCGGCACGGAGGGCGTCGACCTGGTGGCCGAGTGTCTTTTCGAGGAGGCAGGCAGATGACCGGAGTCCCGGCATCCGCGACGGGCGGAACCGGTAGGCCGGCGCCCCGCGGCAAGCTGGGCGCGGCGGCCGTCAACCAGGCCAGCCTGTGGAACATCGCCAACATCCTCACCATGATCCGGCTCGTCCTCGTGCCGGGCTTCGTGATCCTGCTGTTCCAGGACGGCGGGCACGACCCGGCGTGGCGGGCCTGGGCCTGGGCGGCGTTCGCGGTGGCCATGATCACGGACGTCTTCGACGGGCACCTCGCCCGTACGTACAACCTGGTCACCGACTTCGGGAAGATCGCCGACCCCATCGCCGACAAGGCGATCATGGCGGCCGGGCTGATCTCGCTGTCCCTGCTCGGCGACCTGCCCTGGTGGGTGACCTCGGTCATCCTGGCCCGTGAGCTCGGCATCACCCTGATGCGGTTCTGGGTCATCCGGCACGGGGTCATCCCCGCCAGCCGCGGCGGCAAGATGAAGACGCTCGCCCAGGGCACCGCCGTGGGCATGTACGTCCTGATGCTCACCGGGCCGCTCGCCACCCTCCGCTTCTGGGTGATGGCGCTGGCCGTCGTGCTGACGGTCGTCACCGGTCTGGACTACGTCCGCCAGGCGGTCGTCCTGCGGCGCAAGGGGCTCGCGGAGGAGCGCGCGGCCGCGCGGGCGGAGACGGCGACACGATGACCGAGGCCGCCCGGGTGCTGGCGCTGCTCGCGGAGCGTGATCAGACGCTGGCGGCCGCGGAGTCCCTCACGGGTGGTCTGGTGGCCGCCGAGCTCACCGGCGTGGCCGGCGCCTCGGTGTCCTTCCTGGGGTCGGTCACGGCGTACGCCACGGCCCTCAAGCAGCAGCTCCTCGGCGTCGACGGGGCCCTGCTCGCGGAGCGCGGAGCGGTGGATCCCGAGGTCGCGCTGCAGATGGCGGCCGGCGTGCGGGACCGGCTCGGCGCCGACTGGGGGATCTCGACGACCGGGGTCGCGGGGCCCACACCGCAGGACGGACAGCCCGTCGGAACGGTCTACGTGGCGGTCGCCGGACCGGCCGCGACGAGCGCGCGGGCCGGGAAAGTGGTGTCGTTGAGGTTGAACGGCGATCGTACGGAAATCCGTAGAGAGAGCGTACGGAGCGTGCTGGAACTGCTCCATGAGGAACTCTCGGGAAATGCGCGGGCACAGGATACGGAACACAACGGGGGGAATTGATGTTTGCAGCCCTGAGTGAACACGACATCGCTCCCCGCACGGCCGCAGCGCGAGGCGGTACGGTGGGGCGTGAAGGATGCGGCTACGCGGTCCGAGGAGGGAGCCACCGATGATTCTGCTCCGTCGCCTGCTGGGTGACGTGCTGCGTCGGCAGCGCCAGCGCCAGGGCCGTACTCTGCGCGAAGTCTCCTCGTCGGCCCGAGTTTCGCTCGGCTATCTCTCCGAGGTGGAGCGGGGGCAGAAGGAGGCTTCCTCCGAACTGCTCTCCGCGATCTGCGACGCGTTGGACGTACGGATGTCCGAGCTGATGCGCGAAGTGAGCGACGAGCTGTCGCTGGCCGAACTGGCCGAATCGGCAGCGGCGAGCGAACCGGTGCCGACGCCGGTACGCCCGATGCTCAATTCGGTGTCGGTGACGTCGGTGGCCGGTGTGCCCACCGGGCGGGTGACCATCAAGGCGCCCGCGGAAGCGGTGGACGTCGTCGCTGCCTGAACCGAAGTGGGGCGAAGCCCCGGTCGGTGCCTCTTCGTGAGGCGCTGACCGGGGCTTTTCTCATGCCCGGGGGCTTCGGGGCGTTCCGCTGGAGATGCCGGGTTCCGGTGGGGCGTGCCATGGTGGGAGGGACGTACGACTGGGCCGTGTGCGCCGGGTCTGCCTCCGGTGCGCCCTCCCGCAGGGTGATCCTGCCGGTCTAGCGTCGACCGCAGGAGGCGGCCATGGTACGGCGACGGGTTCCGCTGGTGACGCTCGCGCTGCTCGCGTGCGGCCTCGCGGCCGGAGGGCTCTGGTGGTGGGCGGTGCTGCGTCTGATGCTGCTGCCGGGGGAGTCCGGGCCGGTCGAGGGGGCGGTGGCGGCGGGCGGCTGGGGGCTGAGCCTGCTGCCGGTGCACGTGGCGGCCTCGTCGGGGCGGCGGGTCCCTGGCCCGGTGGTGTCTTCTCCGCGGCGGCGGTCTCCCGGTGCGTCGGTCCGGGGTGTCACCAGGGCATCGCGACGCCGCCGTTGGGGCGGAGGATCTGGCCCGTCGTGAACGAGGAGGCGTCGGAGGCCAGGTGCAGGACCGCGTGCGCGATGTCCTCGGCCTCGCCGACCCGGCCCAGCGGTGAGTGCCGGACCATCGCGGCCTCGGCCTGCAGTTGGGCGGTCGGCTCGTGGCGGTCCGTCATCGGGGTACGGATCCAGCCCGGGGCGACCGCGTTGACCCGGATGCCGTGCGGGCCCGCCTCCGTCGCCAGGGTCTTCGTCAGCTGCACGACGGCCGCCTTGGTGACGCTGTAACAGAGCAGGCCCGGGCTCGCGGTGTCCATCGCGCCCGAGGCCATCGTGACGATCGAACCGGGGACGCCCGCGGCGATCATCGAACGGGCCGCCTCCTGGCACGCGTGGAGCACGCCCTTGAAGTTGACGGCCAGGACGCGGTCGAGGTCCTCGTCCCGGGTCTCCAGGACCGTGCTCGTGTGCATGATCCCGGCGATGGCGGCCATGACGTGGAGCGGGCCGGCGGCGCGGACGGCCGCCGCCAGCGCGGTCCGGTCGGTGACGTCCAGGACGTGCGTCTGCGCGGAGCCGCCCTCGCGGGCGATCAGGGCCGCGGTCTCCTTGAGGCCCGCCTCGTCGCGGTCGGCGCAGTGGACGGTGGCACCGGCCCGGGCGAGGAGGGCCGCGGTGGCGCGGCCGATGCCGCTCGCGGCGCCGGTGACGAACGCGGTGCGGCCGGTCAGGTCGTAAGCCGGGAGAGTCGTCGTCATGTCCGGACCGTACGACCGGAGCTGACGGGTCGTCAATTGTCGGGGCGGTGGTCGTTTCCGTCGGGGCCCCGCTGGCAGCCCGGGCACCAGTACGTCACCCGGTCGCCCAGCTCCGCCCTGCGGATCGCGGCGCCGCAGCGCAGGCAGGGACGGCCCTCGCGGCCGTAGACGTACAGCGGGGTGCCGGGGCGGCGGGTGGTCGTGGTGCGCCGGTCCGGACGGTCCTTGTTCGCCTCCAGGAGGCGGTGGGCCGTGGCGACCAGACGGGCCGGGACCTCGGGGGCGAGCTCGCCGACCGGGAGCCAGGGGGTGACGGCGGCGAGGAAGGCCAGCTCCGACTTGTACACATTGCCGATGCCGGCCAGGTTGCGCTGATCGAGGAGGGCCTCGCCGAGGGGGCGCTCCGGCTCGGCGGCGAGCCGTCGCACGGCCTCCTCGGGGTCCCAGTCGGGGCCCAGGAGGTCCGGGCCGAGGTGGCCCACGGCGTGGGACTCCTCGGCGGTACGGATCAGCTCCAGGACCGGGAGGCGGTAGCCGTACGCGGTGGACTCGGCGTTCCCGAGGATCGCCCGGATCTGGTGCTCGGGGCCGCCGCGCGGGTGCTCCCCGGTGGCGTACACCCGCCAGGCGCCGTCCATCCGCAGATGCGAGTGGAGGGTGAGCCCGCCCTCGACGCGGGCGAGCAGGTGCTTGCCGCGCGGGGTGACGTCGAGGAGCGTGCGGCCGGTGAGGTCGGCGGTCGCGAACCGGGGCACGCGGAGGTCGGCGCGGGTGAGGACGCGGCCGGCGAGCGCGGTGTGCAGGCGGCGGGCGGTCTGCCAGACGGTGTCTCCTTCGGGCATGGGGCCATTGTGGGGCCCCGCCGTCCGTTGTGGGCCGCCGTCCGTTGTGGGCATGCGTTCCGCCGGGGCGGAACGGGTGGGCACAACGGAACGGCGCCCTTGCCGGCGCCAGAGCCTTCCGCGCCCTGACCCGCACCACGTGTGCGCCGCCGCTCGGGGTGCGGGCCGAGGCGCGGAACGCGGAGGCGCCGCACGGCGCGGGCGCGGGCCCAGACGGGCGCTGGCCCGCGCGGCGTCAGGGGCGGAGGCGGAGGCCTCTGGGGGTGGCCAGGAAGCCGGAGGATTCCAGGGGGCGGGACAAGGGCGACGTCAGGGACGTCGTGCCGTTGATGCGCTCCACCGTGACCGTGCCCAGCGTCCCCGCCTTGGCCGACGCCGCCAGCGCCTCCGCCGCCGCCGTCAGCGCCGGGTCCTCCGGGTCCGTCGGCCAGGAGAGGAGGGTCTTGCCGCCGCGCTCCATGTAGAGCGTGAGCTCGCCGTCGACCAGGACCACCATCGCGCCCGCCTTGCGGCCCGGCTTGTGACCCGCGCCCGTCGGCGGCTCGGGCCAGGGGAGGGCCGCGCCGTAGGCGTTCGCCGGGTCGGCCGCCGCCAGGACCAGGGCGCGCGGGCCCGCCGCCGCCTCCGCACCGCGGTCGCGGGCCGTCGCGGCCGCCCGCAGCCGGTCCACCGCCCCGTCCATGGCGAACTGCGCCGCGCCGAGACCCTCCACGACATAACCGCGCCGCGCCTGCCCGCTGTCCTCGAAGGCCGCCAGGATCCGGTACGTGGCCGAGAAACCGCCCTCCACGCCCTCGGCGGCCACCGCGCCCCGGGTGACCACGCCGTGCCGGTCCAGGAGCGTGCGGGCCAGGGCGTGCGCCCGGTGGGTCGGCTCCGGTTCGATCGGGGGCAGCATCGACCAGCGGCCCGAGACCGTGGGCGGGCCCGTGCGGGACGCCGGGCGGGCCGCGGCGGTCAGCGTGCCGTACCGCCCGCGCGGGACCGTGCGCCGGGCGCGGTGGGCGGTGGAGCCCGCCGTGCGGCCCGAACCGAGGAGCGCCCGCAGCGGGGCCAGGGTGTCGTTGGTGAGCCGGCCCGACCAGGCCAGGTCCCAGAGGGCGTCGGCGAGCTGCGGATCGGTGGCGTCCGGGTGGGTGGTGGCCCGGATCTGGTCGGCGATCTGCCGGAAGAACAGGCCGTACCCGCCGGAGAGGGCCGTGAGCAGCGACTCGTGGAGCGCGGAGAGCTCCAGGGGGTGCGCCGGCGGGAGGAGCAGCGGGGCCGCGTCCGCCAGGTAGAGGGAGACCCAGCCGTCCTTGCCGGGGAGCGAGCCCGCGCCCGCCCAGACGACCTCGCCGGTGGTCGTCAGCTCGTCGAGCAAGGCCGGGGAGTAGTCACGGACTCTGGACGGCAGGATCAGCTTCTCCAGGGCCGAGGCCGGGACCGGCGCGCCCTGCAGCTGCTCGATCGCCCGCGCGAGGCCGTCGATGCCGCGCAGGCTGTTGCCGCCCAGGTGCTGCCACTGCGGCAGGAAGGTGGCGAGGGCCGCCGGGGGCACCGGCTCCAGCTCATGGCGCAGGGCCGCCAGGGAGCGGCGCCGCAGCCGGCGCAGGACGGTCGCGTCGCACCACTCCTGGCCGATGCCCGAGGGGTGGAATTCGCCCTGAACCACGCGGCTCGAGGCCGCCAGGCGCTGGAGGGCGCCGTCGGTGACGGCCGCGCCGAGGCCGAAGCGGGCGGCGGCCTGGGAGGAGGTGAACGGGCCGTGCGTGCGCGCGTACCGCGCGAGCAGGTCGCCCAGCGGGTCCTTGACCGGCTCGGTGAAGGCCTCGGGCACGCCGACCGGCAGGGCCGTGCCCAGGGCGTCCCGGAGCCGGCCCGCGTCCTCGATCGCCGCCCAGTGGTCCCGGCCGCCGACCCGCACCCGGATCGCGCGCCGGGCCGCCCCGAGCTCGGGCGCCCAGCCCGCCTCGGCGCCCCGCTCGGCCAGCTCCGCGTCCGTCAGCGGGCCCAGGACCCGCAGCAGGTCCGCGACGCCCTCCACGTCCTTGATCCGGCGGTCCTCCGTCAGCCACTGGAGCTCCCGCTCCAGCTCCGTCAGGACCTCGGGGTCGAGCAGTTCCCGCAGCTCCGCCTGGCCGAGGAGCTCCGCGAGCAGCCGGGAGTCCAGGGAGAGCGCGGCCGCCCGCCGCTCGGCGAGCGGTGAGTCGCCCTCGTACAGGAACTGCGCCACGTACCCGAAGAGCAGCGAGCGGGCGAAGGGGGAGGGTTCGGGGGTCGTGACCTCGACGAGGCGGACGCGCCGTGACTCGATGTCCCCCATCAGCTCTTCGAGGCCCGGGAGGTCGAACACGTCCTGCAGGCACTCGCGGACGGCCTCCAGGACGATCGGGAACGAACCGAACTCGCTCGCCACCTGGAGCAGCTGGGCCGCGCGCTGCCGCTGCTGCCACAGCGGGGTGCGCTTGCCAGGGTTGCGCTTCGGCAGCAGCAGGGCGCGGGCGGCGCACTCGCGGAAGCGGGAGGCGAACAGCGCGGAGCCGCCCACCTGGTCGGTGACGATCTGCCCGATCTCGCCCTTGTCGAAGAGGGCGTCCGCCGCGCCGACGGGCGCCTTGTCCGCGTCGTACGTCGTGTCCAGGTGCCGGCCAGGGTCGACCGGCTCGTGGTCCAGCAGGTCCAGGCCCATGTCCAGGCCCATCAGGTCGGCGTCCGGCAGGCGCAGCACGATGCCGTCGTCCGCGTGCATCACCTGCGCGTCCATGCCGTACCGCTCGGCGAGCCGCGCGCCGAGCGCCAGCGCCCAGGGGGCGTGCACCTGCGCACCGAACGGGGAGTGGATGACGACCCGCCAGTCCCCGAGCTCGTCGCGGAAGCGCTCGACCAGGATCGTCCGGTCGTCCGGCACGTGACCGCAGGCCTCGCGCTGCTCCTTGAGGTACGCGAGGACGTTCTCCGCGGCCCAGGCGTCCAGGCCCGCGGCGAGCAGCCGCAGGCGCGCGTCCTCGTCCGGCAGGGCGCCGACCTCGCGGAGGAACGCGCCCACCGCCCGGCCCAGTTCGAGCGGGCGGCCCAGCTGGTCGCCCTTCCAGAACGGCAGTCGGCCCGGCACGCCGGGCGCGGGGGAGACCAGCACCCGGTCCCGGGTGATGTCCTCGATCCGCCAGGAGGTGGTGCCGAGCGTGAAGACGTCGCCGACCCGCGACTCGTACACCATCTCCTCGTCGAGCTCCCCGACCCGGCCCCCGCCCTTCTTGGGGTCCGAGCCCGCCAGGAAGACGCCGAACAGACCGCGGTCCGGGATCGTGCCGCCCGAGGTGACGGCGAGCCGCTGCGCACCCGGCCGGCCCGTGACCGTGCCGGCGACCCGGTCCCAGACCACGCGCGGGCGCAGCTCGGCGAAGGCGTCCGAGGGGTAGCGGCCGGCCAGCATGTCCAGTACGCCGGTGAACGCCGACTCCGGCAGCGACGAGAACGGGGCCGCGCGGCGCACCACCGCGAGCAGGTCGTCCACCTGCCAGGTGTCGAGCGCGACCATCGCGACCAGCTGCTGCGCGAGGACGTCCAGCGGGTTGGCGGGGATCCGCATGGACTCGATCGCGCCGGACCGCATCCGCTCGGTGACCACGGCCGCCTGCACCAGGTCGCCCCGGTACTTCGGGAACACCACGCCCGTGGAGACCGCTCCCACCTGGTGGCCCGCGCGGCCCACGCGCTGGAGGCCGGAGGCCACCGACGGCGGCGACTCGACCTGGACGACCAGGTCCACCGCGCCCATGTCGATGCCCAGCTCCAGGCTGGAGGTGGCCACCACGGCGGGCAGCCGGCCCGCCTTCAGGTCCTCCTCCACCTGGGCCCGCTGCTCCTTCGACACCGAGCCGTGGTGCGCGCGGGCGAGCAGCGGCGGGGCGCCCTGCGCCGCCCCCGACTGGGCCATGACCTGGGCCGGAGGAGCCCCCTCGGGGAGTGGCTCGCCGGTCGCCCGCTCGTAGGCGATCTCGTTGAGCCGGTTGCACAGGCGCTCGGCGAGTCGGCGGGAGTTCGCGAAGACGATCGTGGAGCGGTGGGACTGGACCAGGTCGGCGATCCGCTCCTCGACGTGCGGCCAGATCGACGGCTTGTCCCCGCCGTCCTTCCCCTCGGAGGCGGGGGAGCCGCCGAGCTCGCCCATGTCCTCGACGGGCACGACGACCGACAGGTCGAACTCCTTGCCCGACGGAGGCTGCACGATCTCCACCGCGCGCCCGGGGGACAGATAGCGGGCCACCTCGTCGACCGGGCGGACGGTGGCCGACAGGCCGATGCGGCGCGCCGGGCGGGGCAGCAGCTCGTCGAGCCGCTCCAGGGACAGCGCCAGGTGAGCGCCCCGCTTCGTGCCCGCGACCGCGTGGACCTCGTCCAGGATGACCGTCTCCACGCCCGCCAGGGCCTCGCGCGTGGCGGAGGTCAGCATCAGGAACAGGGACTCGGGGGTGGTGATCAGGATGTCCGGCGGCCGGGTCGCGAGCGCCCGCCGCTCGGCCGGCGGGGTGTCCCCGGACCGGATCCCGACCCGGACGTCCGGCTCGGGCAGGCCGAGCCGCACCGACTCCTGGCGGATGCCGGTCAGCGGCGAGCGCAGGTTCCGCTCGACGTCCACGGCGAGGGCCTTGAGCGGCGACACGTACAGCACGCGGCAGCGCTTCTTCGCCTCGGCCGGCGGCGGCGAGGCCGCGAGCCGGTCCAGGGAGGCGAGGAAGGCCGCCAGGGTCTTGCCCGAGCCGGTCGGCGCGACGACGAGCACGTCGGAGCCCGCTCCGATGGCGTTCCAGGCGCCCTCCTGCGCCGCCGTGGGCGCGGTGAAGGCCCCGGTGAACCAACCACGGGTCGCGGGGGAGAACGAGTCGAGCGCGGACCTGACCATGCCCCCCATCGTGCACCCGACCACTGACAACCGTCCGGACCTGGGCGAATCCCGTTCGTCTCGGGGCGACGCCGGGGCACAGAATGGGGGGATGGCGAGGGGTACGGCGGCGAGGGACGGAGCGGGCGGGGAGGAGCGGGCACGGTACTGGCAGCCCGCCGAGCTGCCCGGGGTCGATCTGCTGCACGCCCACTACGTCCGCAAGGCCTTCGCACGGCACACCCACGAGAGCTTCGTCTTCGCCGCGATCACCGAAGGCGTCGAGGCCTTCCACTACCGCGACGAGCTCGTCCACGCCGGGCCCGGACAGATCGC
Source organism: Streptomyces sp. R44 (assembly GCF_041053105.1). Classification (NCBI taxonomy): domain Bacteria; kingdom Bacillati; phylum Actinomycetota; class Actinomycetes; order Kitasatosporales; family Streptomycetaceae; genus Streptomyces; species Streptomyces sp. R44. The sequence goes on from NZ_CP163444.1 coordinate 6,259,997, forward strand.
CCTCGTCAACCCGGACACCCCGCACACCGGGCACGCGGGCGTGCCCGAGGGCTGGACCTACCGGACGATCTACCCCGACGCGGAGATCGTCCGGTCGATCGCCGCCGACACCCTCGCCCTGCGCGGCCAGGCCGGATTCACCTCGCCCGTCGTCGACGACCCGTACGCCGCACAGCTCGTCGTCGGTGTCCACCGGGCCGCGGAGGAGGGCAACGCGCTCGCCGCGGACAGCCTCCTGCGCCTGGTCACCGCCCGGCTGCTGCGCAGCCACGGCGGTCTCGTCACCCCGCTCCCGCCCCGCTCGGCGGGCGCCCGGAACGCGGCACGCGCGCGGGAGGTCCTGGAGGCCGGGATGAGCGGGCCGCCGACCCTGGAGCGGCTCGCCGCCGACCTCGGCACCAGCCCGTTCGCCCTGCTCCGCGCCTTCCGCGAGGCGTACGGGATGCCTCCGCACACCTGGCTCACCGACGCGCGCGTACGGCGGGCCCGGCAGCTCCTCGACGCGGGGACGCCCCCGGCGGAGGCGGCCGCCGCCGTCGGCTTCACCGACCAGTCGCACCTCAGCCGGCACTTCACCCGCAGCGTGGGGGTGCCTCCAGGGGCCTATCAACGCGCGCGTGGAGCGGGACGCCGGGCCCCGTAGCCGCGCCGGCGCGTGGAGGGGGACGGCGGGCCCTGTAGCCGCGCCGGTGCGTGGAGGGGGACGGCGGGTTCCGTCGCCGCGCCGGCGCGTGGAGGGGCACGGCCGGCTCCGTCGCCGTGCCGGCGCGCGCTCGGAGGCGGCGCCGCAAGAACGTACAAGACCGGGGCCGGAGCGGCCCCGTAACGTCCCTGACGTGGCAGAACAGACAGCACCTCCCGTCATACGCGACGGCACCCCGGCCAAACCCGACGCGGCCGTCGTCCGCGACGCGCTCGGCGTCGGCATCGCCGTCGGGCTCTCCGGCTTCGCCTTCGGCGTGACTCCGCGGGCTCCGGCCTCAGCCTCCTCCAGACCTGCGTCCTCAGCCTGCTCGTCTTCACCGGCGCCTCGCAGTTCGCCCTGGTCGGAGCGCTGGCCGCGGGCGGCAACCCCTTCACGGCCGCCGCCGGAGCCTTCTTCCTGGGCACCCGCAACGCCTTCTACGGGCTGCGGCTCTCCCAGCTCCTCGCCCTGCCGAAGGCCGTCAAGCCCTTCGCCGCGCACTGGGTGATCGACGAGACCACGGCCGTCGCGCTTCCCCAGCCGTCCCGGCGGGCCGCCCGGATCGGCTTCACCGTCACCGGCCTCACCCTGTACGTCCTGTGGAACCTGACCACGCTCCTGGGGGCGCTGGGTGCCGAGGCGATCGGCGACACCGCGGCCTGGGGGCTCGACGCCGCAGGCCCCGCCGTCTTCCTGGCCCTGCTCGCCCCCATGCTGAAGTCCGCCACGGAGCGTGCCACCGCCGGAATCGCCGTCCTGCTCGGCCTCGGGCTGCTGCCCGTGCTGCCCGCCGGCGTCCCGGTCCTCGCCGCCGCCCTCGCCGCCCCCGCCGTGCTCTGGGCCAAGGGCCGGCGCACGGCCCCCACCGGACGAGAGAAGGACTCCCGATGAACGTCTGGATCGCGATCGCCCTCACCGCCGCCGGGTGCTACCTCGTCAAGCTGATCGGCCTGCTCGTGCCCGCCGGAACGCTGGAACGCCCGCTCGTCCAGCGGCTCGCCGCCCTGCTCCCCGTCGCGCTGCTCGCCGCGCTCACCGCCCAGCAGGCCTTCAGCACGGGCGGCGATCTCGTCCTGGACGCCCGGGCCGCCGGGCTCGCCGCGGCCGCCGTCGCGCTGGTCCTGCGCGCGCCGTTCCTGGTCGTGGTGGGCGCCGCCGTCGCCGTCACCGCGGGGGTCCGGGCCCTCGGCTGGTGAGGACACCGGTACGGGGCCGGCGCGCCCGCCCCGCCCCGTACCGCCTCCCCCTCAGTGCGCCACCGGCACCCCCACCGGCGGCGTCTCCGGGACGCCCAGGCGCTCCGCGTCCCGTTCCGGGCGCAGGAACAGGGCCGTCAGGGCGCCCGCGACCGCGAGCAGACCGGCCGTGAACAGCCAGCCGTTCTCGTACCCCCGGGCCGTCGTCGCGCCCGCGTCCACGATGCCGCCGAGGACCAGCGGCGCGAGCACCCCGCCCAGGGCGAAGACGCACACCACCGCCCCGAGCACCACTCCGCGCTGCGCGGGCGGGGTGATCCGGGCGACCGCCGTCTGGCCCACCGTCATCATGGGCAGCGCCAGCGCCATCGGGCCGAACATCATCGGCACCCGCAGCCAGTCCGCGCCCGCCGTCGCGAAGACCGTCACGGCCGCCGCGGACAGCAGGAGCAGCACCCCCGCGCCCGCGCCCGACGGCAGCCGTCCGGGCCCGCCGCGCCGGGCCGCCCGCTGGGCGAGCGCACCGTGGACGAGCAGGACCACACCGTTGGCGACCGCCCCCGCGCCGACCATCAGGCCCGCCCGGTGCGCGTCCCAGCCCAGGACCGTCTCCAGGTAGTCCGGCAGCCAGGTCAGCTTCGAGCTCATCAGCCAGTACGCGGCGAACGAGCCCGCGCACGCCGTCAGGAACGTGCCGCTCAGCAGGACCCGGCGCAGCGGCACCTCCGCGACCCCCGTGTCCTCCCGGCCCGGCGCGTCGCCCACCGGAGGCGCGAGCGGGCCCTCGGAGCCGTACCGGCGCCAGACGGCCGCCCACACCAGGCCGAGCACGCCGACGGTGCCGAACGCCCAGCGCCAGCCCCATCCGGAGATCACCGCGGACAGGGCGGGCGCGGCGACCGCGACCCCGGCCGCGGCGCCGACCATCAGGACGGCCGTCGGCAGGTTCCGGTCCCGCTGGCCGAACCAGCCGTGCAGATGGTGGACCGCCACCGGGGCCGCCGGTCCCTCCGCCGCGCCCAGCAGCACCCGGGTCACCACCAGCGTCCCGAATCCGGCGGCGGCCCATACCATCGGCAGCTGGGCCACCGACCAGAGCAGCGCCATCCCGAGCAGCAGGACGGACGTCCGTACCTTCCGGGTCAGGGCCGAGACGGCGAGCGCCGACACCGAGAACAGGGCGAAGAACGCCGCCTGCGCCGCCCCGAACTCCTGCCGGGAGATCCCGAACTCGCGCATGATGTCCGGCCCGGCGAGACCGAGGACGGCCTTGTCCGCGAAGTTGACCAGCATGAACGCGAGCAGCAGCCAGGTCGTGCCCCAGGCGCCGGGCCCGTCCGCGTGCTTCGCCCCGCTCATCCGCAGCACGGGTCCTCGTCGGCGACGACACCCACGCTGATCGCCCCGGCGGCCCGCTCGCGGCCCGCGGCGGAACGCGTCAGTTCCGTCGTGACGTCCGTGCCCTCCGCCACCGCCGCGGACTCCGCCGCCGCCCAGTGGAAGACCCCGCGGGCCATCGTCGACGTCTCGCGGCCGGCCCGCGTCTCGTACACCCGGGCCCGGATCCGGGCCACCTCGGCGTCCGCCGGGGCGGCGAGGGCCGCCGCCTCCGCCAGGTGCGAGGCGAGGCGCGGATCGCCCTCGTCGAGGAGCCGGGCCGCCCGCTCGGCGAGCACGAGCGCGCCGCCCGCCGCGGCCGCGAACTCCGCCGCGACCGCCGCCTCGGGGGCGGGCTTGAGGTGGGCCGGGTTCTGGTCGTACCAGCCGCCCCACAGCCGCCACAGGTTCCGCACGACGAACTCCGGCTCGTCGTAGGCCGGGTGGAGGTACGGCTTCGCGAGCAGCTCCGCCGGGACCTTCACCCCGTGGATGACCGCGTCCAGGCGCAGCCCCGCGTTCATCAGCTCCCGGGTCTGCTCGCACAGCGACTCCAGGAGCGCCGCCGTGTCGTCGAGCGCCTGCGCCACCCGGTCCGCGCCGACGATCGGGATGCCGTGGCCGGGCAGCAGGACCTCGGCGCCGAGCTCGCCCATGGCCCGCAGCGCCCGCGCCCACTCCTCCGGGTAGCGCTGCACCTTCTGCGGGTTGCCGGCGTTGGGGGAGTTCCAGATGAAGAGGTCGCCCGTGCACAGGGTCTTGAGCTCCGGCACCCACACATAGGTGTGGTCGTCCGTCTCCCCGCGCGCGTGGAACAGCTCAAACGTCAACCCGCCGTGACGGAACGTCAACCGGTCGCGGTAGGTGGTGTCCGGGTGGCGGTACTCGGTGGGCCACTCCAGGCCCGGTACGCCGAACTGGCGCCGGTTGATCCAGGCGTTGTAGCCCGCGGTCTCCACGTACCGGTCGAAGCGGGCGGCCACCGCCTCGTGCGCGATGACCTCCGGGCGGACCTCCTCGGCGTCGAAGGGCGCCACCCCGAAGACGTGGTCGACATGGCCGTGCGTGAACACGACCGCCCGCACCGGGTCCTGGCTGAACGAGCGCACCGCCGCGTGCAGGAGACCGGCCGTGCGGACATCGCCCGAGTCGACCAGGACGAGCCCGGCGCCGCTGTCGAAGACGGCCACGTTCGCGAAGGCCGGGAAGAATCCGATCCCGTCCCGGACCCGGACCAGCTCCTCCGAGGTGAACGCTCCGGTGAGATGCGGCAGCAGGGTCTCCTCGCCCCGCCACACCCGGTCGGTGTAGTCGAGATACGTACGGGGGGTGTGCTCGGTCATACCAGCGGCTCCTTCGGTGCGGTGCGGCGGAACGCCTGGGCACCGAGTTTCGGCCCGTCACGCACGGCACGACATCCCGCACCGTCACATCCTTCGGCGGTCGGTACTGTGACCCGTCACAACCGGGGACGGGGAAGGAGTCGTCGTGACGGAGGTCTCCGAGGCGGCCCGGGCGCTCGCACTGCGCTGCGAGGCCCGGGTCAACGAGCTCGCGCGCCGGATGACCAGGGACTCCTTCGCCCGGCTGCCCGGCTACGACCGGCTCCCCGACGAGGTGAAGGACGTCGAGATCGCGGCGACCGTACGCCACGGGGTACGGCTCTTCCTCCGCAGCGCCCTCGATCCCGGGACCAGGGAACCCGGCGACATGCGGCTGTTCCGCGAGCGGGCCGCGCAGCGCGCCGAGGAGGGCATGCCGCTCCACCTGCTGCTCCGCAGCCACAGCCTCGGCGCGCACATGCTGTGGCGGGCGCTGCGCGAGGCCGCCCTGCCCGGGGACGAGGCCGCGCTCGTCGAACTCGCCGATCTGCTCTTCGCGTCCCAGCCGGGCATCGTCGGCGCCGTCGCCGAGACCTACCTCGACGAGCGCTCGGCCCTGGAGACCGAGCGGCGGGCCCAGCGCCGCTCCTTGCTGCGCGGACTCCTCGACGGGACGCTGCCCCCGGCCCGGCTCGGCGCCGCCCCGTTCGGCCTCGACGGGCCCTGTCTCGTGCTCGCCGTCGGTGCCGTCGACCCGCCCGAGGAGGGCGAGGTGGCGGCCCGGCGGCGGCTGCGCCGCGTGCAGACGGCGCTCGACCACAGCTTCGGGGTGGAGGTGCCGGCCCTCATCGACACCGGTACGGAGCCGGGCCGGGCCCTCGTGCCCGGCGCCGCCGAGCCGCCCGCGGACCTGGCCGAGCGGCTCTCCCGGGCCGCCGGGACCACGCTGCGGGTCGCCGTCGTGCCCGCCGGGGGCCCGGAGGAGGTGCCGGAGGCCGCCCGTACCGCCGGGGAGGTCCTGCGGGTCGCCGCCGGCTGCGGGCTGCCGCCCGGACTGCACCGGCTCGACGACGTGCTCCTGGAGTACCACCTGTCCCGGCCCGGGGAGAGCGGCCGGCGGATCGCGGCCCTCCTCGACCCCGTGGCCGACCGGCCGGAGCTCCTGGAGACCCTCCGCGTCCACCTCGCCCACGGCCAGGACCGGCGCGCCACGGCCGCCGCGCTCGGACTGCACCCCAACACCGTCGACAACCGGCTCGCCCGGACCGCCGAGCGCACCGGCATCGACCTCGCCACACCGAGGGGCACAGCCACCGCCCTCGCGGCGCTGCTGCTGCGCGAGGCCCCGGAGGGGTAGGGCCCCCGCCGAGGCGCCGGGGCGCCGGGGCGCCTGAGTGCCCGGGTGCGCGTCAGTGGATCGTGCGGCCGTGGGCGCGGAGGGTGCGCAGCGCCTCGACCGTGACGATCGGGCGCCACTCCAGGGCCGAGCCGGGCGCCCAGGCACGCCACCGCATCGGCCAGCCGCCGTCCTCCTCCTGCTCGGCTTCGAGCCGGTCGAGGGAGCGCGTCATCTCCTCGTCCGTGAACCAGCGCGCGGCCAGCGAGTCCGGCACGCGCGCGTAGTCGTGCGGATAGTGGTACTCGCCCGGCGCGTACCCGTCCGCCACCGGGTGGTCCCCCGGCCGGTCGGGATCCAGGACGGCGAGCCCCTGCTCGCGGACGAGCCGGCCGAGCTTGTCGGCGGCCGCCTCCGCGCGCGGGCGGTCGGGGGCCGAGTCCAGGAAGGAGACGGCCGCCTGGATCTCGTACGGATGCGACTTCTCCAGCGACTCCACGGCCGCCCAGCAGAACTCGGTGGCCCGGAACAGCCACGCGTGCCACACCTGGTTGCGGTGCAGCACACCCACCACCGGACCGGTCGAGAGCAGGGCGCTCGGCGGGGAGTCGACGACCGGCACGAAGGGCGCCGAGGGGTAGCGGCGCTGGCACGGGTGGACCGCCGGGAGCGCGCCGTCGTGCGTGGACACCTCCGTGAGGTAGCGGCAGATCCGCTCCACGCGCAGCCCGCCGCAGCGGCCGATGGAGTCCAGGACCCGCAGCCCGTGCGCGGTGTGCAGGGGCTGGCTCACCGGGCCGCGAAGATCCGGTTCGAGCGCGTGTCCGTAGCCGCCGTCCTCGTTGAGGTACGCCGTGAGGGCCGCCTCGACCGGGTCCGGGCCACCGCGCAGGAAGTGGTAGGCGAACCGGTGCTGTTCGAGGACGCGGGCCGTCAGCCAGATGAAACGCTCGGCGCGCGCCAGGGGAGTCGAGGGAGGGGAGGGGAGGGGGTTTTCGGCCATGCTCCGACCGTAGGGCGGAAAAGCGCGGTGACAAGGTCTGCGGAGCGGGCTGCACTCTTGGGAGCGGGATACTGGGGTCATGCGGTTGACGATTTTCTGGGAACGGATGGCTGACCACTTCGGCGCGGGCTATGCCGAGTCCTTCGCGAGCGACCACGTGATGGCCGAGCTCGGGGGCCGGACGGTGCGCGAGGCGCTGGACGCCGGCTGGGAGGCGAAGGACGTGTGGCGTGCCGTCTGCGCGGCCGTCGACGTACCGGCCGACAAGCGATGACCGGAAAGCGAACCGCGGGGTGACTGGCGGGGATGTGCGGGGTCCCGGGTGGAATGTCCGTGCGGTGCGCGAGACTGGCGGGGTGGCCCCGACTGACGACACCGAGAAGAACGAACCGAACGCCGTGCCCGACGCACTCGATGTGACCGACGGCACGGCTTCCGCGGAGCCCACCGTGGCCCCGGCCGCCGTGCCGCCGGAGGCGCCGTCGGCCGCGCCCTCGGATGCGCCGGCCCTGCCGTCGGACGCCGTCGCCGGCCCCGCCGCCGGAGGCGCGCGGATGCCGCGCTGGCTGCCCCGCGCGCTCGTGCTCGCCCTCGCGCTCTACGCCGTCTTCCAACTGGGCAACTGGGCCTTCCACCAGCTCGTCGGCCTCCTCGTCAACATCCTGCTCGCCTTCTTCCTCGCCCTCGCCATCGAGCCGGCGGTCGGACGCATGGCGGCGCGCGGGATGCGCCGCGGCCTCGCCACCTTCCTCGTCTTCTTCGCCGTCACGGTCTTCGGCGTCGGCTTCGTCGTCCTCCTCGGCTCGATGCTGGCCGGCCAGATCGTGGACATGGTCGAGAACTTCCCGAAGTACCTCGACTCGCTGATCAACTGGATCAACCAGAACTTCCACACGGAGCTCTCGCGCGTCGAGGTCCAGGACAGCGTGCTGAGCTCCGACTGGCTGCAGAAGTACGTGCAGAACAGCGCCTCCGGCGTCCTCGACGTCTCCGCCACCGTCCTCGGCGGGCTCTTCCGGCTGCTCACGATCTTCCTGTTCTCGTTCTACTTCGCGGCCGACGGGCCCCGGCTGCGGCGCGCGCTCTGCTCCGTCCTGCCGCCGGCCCGCCAGACCGAGGTCCTGCGCGCGTGGGAGATCGCCGTCGACAAGACCGGCGGCTACTTGTACTCGCGCGGCCTGATGGCCCTCATCTCGGGCATCGCGCACTTCGTGCTCTTCGAGATCCTGGGCGTGCCGTACGCCCCGGCGCTCGCCGTGTGGGTCGGCCTGGTCTCGCAGTTCATCCCGACCATCGGCACCTATCTGGCCGGCGCCCTGCCGATGCTGATCGCCTTCACCGTCAACCCCTGGTACGCGCTGTGGGTGCTCGGCTTCGTCGTGATCTACCAGCAGTTCGAGAACTACGTGCTCCAGCCGAAGCTCACCTCCAAGACCGTGGACATCCACCCGGCCGTGGCCTTCGGCTCGGTCATCGCGGGCACGGCGCTGCTCGGGGCCGTCGGCGCGCTGATCGCCATCCCGGCCGTCGCCACCCTCCAGGCCTTCCTCGGCGCGTACGTGAAGCGGTACGACGTGACCGACGACCCGCGCGTCCACGGCCACCGGAGGTACGGCGAGGCGGTCGTGGCCCGGCTGCAGAAGGCCCTGCACCACAAGAAGGAGCCCTCGCAGGGGGAGTCCTCCTGACCCCCAGCCCGGTCAGAGGTACGAAGGGCCGGTCACCCGGTGCCGGAAGGCGTGCCAGATCCATGCCTGGACGGCCACCAGGAGCGGGGTGACGACCAGCAGGGTCGGCACCAGCAGGCCGAGCGTGGCGGGGGAGGCCGTCGTCCCCGCCAGCGGCAGCGCGCCGCCCGCCCAGAGCGGCAGCCCGGCGAGCAGGGCGCCGGTGAGCGCGAAGGACTGCCAGGGGCGCCCGGCGCGACCGACGAGCCGGCGGGCCCGCTCGTACGGAACGCCCGTGAGGCGCAGCGCGGCGAAGCCGAGCCCGTGCGCGGCGAACAGCGCGGCCACCGCGAGCGCGGTGAGCAGCGCCGTCGGGCCCGTCGCCGGGGCGTACGGGTGCCCGGTCAGCAGGGCCGCGACCAGCCACCCCCAGGACAGCGCGACGGTCCAGCTTCCGCACGCCACGGCGGCGTCGCAGCCGGTGCGCCAGCGGGGTCCGGGGCCCCGGCCGCGCGACCAGAGCCCCACGTCCCGGAGGATCCAGCCGGTCAGGAGGGCCACGAGGACCGGGAACTGGCCGCTCAGGAGCGCCCCTTCGAGGCTGGGGAAGCAGCCGACGAGGACGCCGGCGGCGGCGACCAGCCAAACCTCGTTGCCCAGGAAGAACGGGGCGAAGGAGGCGAGGACGAGGCGCCGCTCACGGTCGTTCCGGCCGAGCCAGGGGGCGAGCATGCCGGTGCCGATGTCCGCCCCGGCGAGGACGAACCAGCCCACGGCGAAGAAGGCGAGCAGGGCGATGGCCAGGGTCTCCACGGGGGCTCCTCGGGCTTTCCTCGGTGGTTCGGGCTGTTCAGTAACGGGGAGCGGGCAGCGAGTCCGCCGGGTCCTCCCCCGTGTCCGCGGGGGTCCGGCGTTCGTCGTGGCCGAGGCCGGATTCGACCGGGCCGCGGCGGGCGTGCCGGGCGAGGAGCCAGGCGTTGAGGAGGGCGAGCAGCACGAAGACCGTAGTGAAGACGGTGAGGGAGAGGCGCACGGTGGCGGGGGAGAGGTCCGAGACCGCGTCCTCCGTCTTCAGGAGCCCGTAGACCACCCAGGGCTGCCGTCCGGCCTCCCGGAAGACCCAGCCGCCGATCATGGCGAGATACGGCAGCGGGACGGCCGCCATCAGGACGAGGTGCCAGAGCCGGAACCGGAAGACGACCTTCTTGAAGCAGGCCAGGACCACCCCGGCGAAGCACAGGTACATCATCAGCGCGAAGCTGATCAACATCACCAGACCGCCGCCCCGCGTCCACGCCTCCGAGGGCACGTAGTCGCCCGGCCCGAAGCGGTCCGCCATCTCCGCCTGGATCCGGGCGATCTCGGCGGCCTTCCCGCTGAAGACGGCCGACTTCATGGGCTGGAAGGTGGTGAGGGCGCCGAACTGCAGGCCGCCGAAGACGGCCGCGGCCATCAGCGCGGGCGCCGACAGGAAGACCCCGATGCGCAGGCTGCGGCCGAAGAACTCCCACTCCGGGCTGCGCCGGAAGAGGTGGTACGCGCTCACCCCGGCCATGAAGAACCCGGCGGTCAGCAGCGCGCCCGCCAGGACGTGCCCGAAGGCGAGCAGCGCGGAGGGGTTGGTGAGGACGGTGACCGGGTCGTCGAGGACCAGCTCGCCGCCCTCGGAGCCGTACCCCACGGGGTGGTTGAGGAAGCCGTTGGAGACGAGGATCCAGTACGCCGAGAGGTAGGCGGTCAGGACGACGATCCAGATCGCGGCCAGATGGGCCCAGCGGTTGAGGCGGTTCCAGCCGAAGATCCACAGGCCGAGGAAGGTCGACTCGACGAAGAACGCCACGATCGTCTCGACGGCGAGCGAGGCCCCGAGGACGTTGCCCGCCTCGTGGGTGAGTCCGCTCCAGGCCATGCCGAACTGGAACTCCATCACGAGGCCGGTGACGATCCCGACCGCGTAGTTGATCACGTACAGCTGGCCCCAGAACCGCACCATGCGCGCGTGGAGCGGGCTCCGGCTGAACGTCGCCCTGGTCTGGAGCACGGCGACGACGGTCGCGAGCCCCAGGGTGAGGGCGACGAAGAGGAAGTGTCCGCCCGCGGTGAGGGCGAACTGCAGCCGCGCGAGATCGAGTACGTCCTGATTCACCCGGTCAGCGTGGGCGTACGGTCAGGAGCCCGGCGTCACCCCGGAGTGGACACCGGCCGTACCCCGGCGGTTGCGTCGCCCCACGCGCGCGTACCCCCTGAGTTGCGCCGCCGGCCCTCCGTCCCTTAGGGGCGCCTCAGGCCAGCCAGCCGGGCGTGATCATCCCGGACTCGTACGCCAGGATCACCAGCTGAGCCCGGTCGCGCACGGCCAGCTTGGTCATGATGCGGCTGACGTGGGTCTTGGCGGTGGCGGGGGAGAGGACGAGCCGGCCGGCGATCTCGTCGTTGGAGAGCCCGGCGCCCACCAGACCGAGGACCTCGCGCTCCCGCTCGGTGAGGGCGTTCAGACGGGGGCTCGGATCAGGCTGCCGGCCCGCGAGACCGGCGAACTCGGCGATCAGACGGCGGGTCACGGCCGGGGAGATCAGGGCGTCGCCGCGCGCCACGACCCGTACCGCGTGCAGCAGTTCCATCGGCTCGGTGTCCTTCACGAGGAAGCCCGACGCACCGGCGCGCAGCGCGCCGTACACGTGGTCGTCCGCGTCGAAGGTGGTCAGGATGACCACCCGCACCCCTTCGAGCCGCGCGTCGCCGGTGAGGCGGCGGGTGGCCTCCAGACCGTCGAGCACCGGCATCCGGATGTCCATCAGGACGACGTCCGGCCGCAGTTCGCGGGCGAGCGCGACCGCCTGCTCCCCGTCCCCGGCCTCGCCGACGACCTCGATGTCCTCCTCGTCGGAGAGGATCGACCGGAAGCCGGCCCGGACCAGGGTCTGGTCGTCGGCGAGCACGACACGGATCATCGGGGGTCCCTCTCGGAGGCGGGAGCTGAAGTGGGTGGGGTCAGGGGGAGCCGGGCGTCCACCAGGAAGCCGTCTCCGTCGTTCCGGGCGGTGAGCTCCCCGCCGAACGCGCGGGCCCGCTCCGTCATGCCCTGGATGCCGCTGCCCGGCGGCCGCCCGTCCGGAGCGCCCCCGCCGTCGTCCGCGATCCGCAGCCGCACCGCGTCGGCACCCCAGTCCAGGGTGATCGACACGGTCCTCGCGCCCGCGTGGCGGGTGACGTTCGTCAGGGACTCCTGGACGATCCTGTACGCGGCGAGGTCGACGGGCGGCGGCAGCGGCACGGGCGTGCCCGTGCTGTGCGTACGGACGTCGAGGCCGGCGCTCCGGGCACGCGCGGCGAGGTCGCCGAGGAGCGCCAGACCGGAGGACGGGGTGGTGGGCGTGGACTCGTCGGCCCGGCGCAGCACCCCGAGGGTCGCCCGCAGCTCGCGCAGCGCGTCCTTGCTGGTCGCCTTCACCGCCTCCAGGGCCTCGGTGGCGGTGACGAGCCCGGCCTCGGGGGCCGGCTTCTTGCCCAGCCGGTGGAGTGCCGCACCGGACTGCACGTTGATCAGGGAGATGCTGTGCCCGAGCACGTCGTGCACCTCACGGGCGATCCGCAGGCGCTCCTCGGTGGCGGACTGCCGGGCGCGGGCCTCCTGCTCCCGTTCGGCGGCGAGCGCCCGCTGCTCCACCTCGTGGAGGTAGGCGATCCGGGTGCGCTGGGCCCGGCCGACGGCGACCAGGCTGATCAGCCAGCCGGCCAGCATCGCGAGCGAGGTGTCGTCGATCTGCCGGTGTCCGGGCTGCTGCCGGATCTCGCCGAAGCCGACCGCGAGCAGCGTGACGGCCGCGAGCGCGACGGCGGCGGCGAAGCGGCCCTCGGCGGCGGTCGTGTACAGCGCGAGGGCGAAGGCGATCATGAGCGGGCCGTCCTGGGCGGACAGCGGGTAGTAGACGACGCAGGCGATCAGCGTGGTCACGGCCACGGTGACCGGCTGCCGCCGCCGGAAGTACAGCGCTCCGCAGCCGGTCAGGATCAGCGCCCAGCCGAGCACCGTGCGGAGCGCGGGCTCGCTCGTGTACTGCGCCGAGACGAGCGTCCAGACCGCCACCACGAGCAGGACGACTCCGGCCACGAGGGCGTCGGCGGCCCTGGACGGCAGTCGGCCGCCGGGGGCGCGGAGGGGCAGGGGCATGGGTCGAAGGATAGGCGGGAGGGCGCTTCGGGACTCTGGTAGTCGAGTTGTCTAGTAATGGAAGTGACTAGGATGGAGGGCGGTGCGCAGGTGGTCGAGGAAGGCGGAGTCCATGTCGGACGGCACGTTTGTGCGGTACGTCGCCCTGGGGGACAGTCAGACGGAAGGGCTCGGTGACGGTGACGACACCGTAGGGCTGCGCGGATGGGCGGACCGGCTCGCCGAGTCGCTCGCCCGCGAGCGGCCCGACGTGCTCTACGCCAACCTGGCCGTACGGGGCCGCCTGGCCGGCGAGGTCCGCGCCGAGCAGCTGGGCCCCGCCCTCGCGCTCCGACCCGATCTCGCCACGGTCGTCGCCGGCGTCAACGACCTGCTGCGGCCCCGCTTCGACGTGGACGCGACGGCCGGGCACCTGGAGGCGATGTTCGCCGCGCTGACCGGGCAGGGCGCCCGCGTCGCCACCCTCACCTTCCCCGACGTCGGCCGGATCACCCCGCTCGCCCGCCCGCTCGGCCCCCGCGTCGAGGCCCTCAACGAGCGGATCCGCACGGCCTCGCGCCGGCACGGCGTCACCGTCGTCGAGACCTCCCACCACCCCGTCGTCACCGACCCCCGGCTGTGGAGCTCCGACCGGCTGCACGCCGGCCCGATCGGCCACGCGCGCATAGCCGCCGCCGTCGCCCACGCGCTCGCGCTGCCCGGCTCCGACGACTCCTGGACCCGCCCGCTGCCCCCACAGGCCCTCCCCACGGGTCTGGGCGCGATGGCCGCCGAACTCCGCTGGGCCGGGACCTTCCTCGGCCCCTGGATCGGCCGGCGCCTGCGCGGCCGCTCGTCCGGCGACGACCGCCGTGCCAAGCGGCCGGAGCTGCTGCCGGTGGCGGCCGGTCCGCAGTAGGTTCGAGTCGCCGACGGATGCGGCGGGAGGGGCGGTGGAGGCGTGATCGAGACCGATCTGGAGCTGGACGACGGCCGGGTGCTGCACGTCTACGACACCGGACCCGGCTCCCGCCTGACCGTCTTCTGGCAGCACGGGACCCCGAACATCGGCGTGCCACCGGGGCCACTCCTCCCGGATTCCGCCCGGCTCGGGATCCGCTGGGTGTCGTACGACCGTCCCGGGTACGGAGGGTCGACTCCCCGGCCGGGCAGGGACATCGCCTCGGCGGCCGACGACGTCCGGGCCGTCGCCGACGCGCTGGGGATCGGACGGTTCGCCGTCATGGGGCACTCCGGAGGCGGCCCGCACGCCCTGGCCTGCGGGGCGCTCCTGCCGGAGCGGGTGCTCGCCGTGGTCGCCGTGGCGAGCCTCGCCCCCTTCGGCGCCGAGGGTCTCGACTGGTTCGCGGGCATGACGCCCTCCGGCGAGGCGGGCCTGCGGGCCGCCGCCGCGGGGCGTGCGGCGAAGGAGGCGTACGAGGCGGACGCCGGGTACGACCCCGGGATGTTCACCCCCGCCGACCACGCGGCGCTCGCCGGGGAGTGGTCCTGGTTCGGCGACGTCGTCGGTCCCGCCGTGGAGGGCGGACCGGGCGGGCTGATCGACGACGACCTCGCCTACGTCGCCCCGTGGGGCTGCGATCCCGCCCGGGTCGCCGCGCCGGTCCTCCTCCTGCACGGCGGCGCGGACCGGATCGTGCCGAGCGCGCACGGCCGCTGGCTGGCCGACCGCTGCCCCGGCGCGGAGCTGCGGCTCCAGCCGGCCGACGGGCACCTCTCCGTCCTCCGGGCGGGCCCCGAGGCCCTGCGGTGGCTCGTCGGCCGGGCCGTCTGAGGGCCGCGTGGCGCGCTTGACACTAAAATCGAACATCCATTCTCATGGAAGTCCGACCCTTGGAATCACGGGCTTGTCGCCGAGTTGTCCACAGGTCGGAGGGGACGTCGGGGCCCATTGTCAGTGGCAGGGGTTAGCGTCTTTCACATGAAGCGATCGACTCAAGCAAACCGGGTGGAACCCATGGCAGGAACCGACCGCGAGAAGGCGCTCGACGCCGCGCTCGCACAGATTGAACGCCAATTCGGCAAGGGCGCCGTGATGCGCATGGGCGACCGCACCCAGGAGCCGATCGAGGTGATCTCCACCGGATCGACCGCCCTCGACGTCGCCCTCGGCGTCGGCGGCCTGCCGCGCGGCCGTGTCGTGGAGATCTACGGACCGGAGTCCTCCGGTAAGACGACCCTGACCCTGCACGCCGTGGCCAACGCCCAGAAGGCCGGCGGACAGGTCGCCTTCGTGGACGCCGAGCACGCCCTCGACCCCGAGTACGCCAAGAAGCTCGGCGTCGACATCGACAACCTCATCCTGTCCCAGCCGGACAACGGCGAGCAGGCCCTCGAGATCGTCGACATGCTGGTCCGCTCCGGCGCCCTCGACCTGATCGTCATCGACTCCGTCGCCGCGCTCGTCCCGCGTGCGGAGATCGAGGGCGAGATGGGCGACTCGCACGTGGGTCTCCAGGCCCGCCTGATGAGCCAGGCGCTCCGGAAGATCACCAGCGCGCTCAACCAGTCCAAGACCACCGCGATCTTCATCAACCAGCTCCGCGAGAAGATCGGCGTGATGTTCGGCTCGCCGGAGACCACGACCGGTGGCCGCGCCCTGAAGTTCTACGCCTCGGTGCGCCTCGACATCCGTCGTATCGAGACCCTCAAGGACGGCACGGAGGCGGTCGGCAACCGCACCCGCGTCAAGGTCGTCAAGAACAAGGTCGCGCCGCCGTTCAAGCAGGCCGAGTTCGACATCCTCTACGGCCAGGGCATCAGCCGCGAGGGCGGCCTGATCGACATGGGCGTGGAGCACGGCTTCGTCCGCAAGGCGGGCGCCTGGTACACGTACGAGGGCGACCAGCTCGGCCAGGGCAAGGAGAACGCCCGCAACTTCCTGAAGGACAACCCCGACCTCGCCAACGAGATCGAGAAGAAGATCAAGGAGAAGCTGGGCGTCGGCGTCCGGCCCGAGGCTCCGTCGGCCGAGCCGGGTGCGGACGCGGCGGGCGCCGCCGACGCGACCGGTGCGGACGACGCCAAGAGCGTCCCGGCTCCCGCGAGCAAGACCGCGAAGGCGACCAAGGCCACCGCGGTCAAGAGCTGAACCGGTGACCGGGCGCACCGAATGGCCGGGTGACAGCTCCGACTCGTCGAGGGCCGAGAAGGAGCTGTCACCCCAGGATCCGGCTGAGCGGGCGCGCGCGATCTGCCTGCGCCTGCTCACCGGAAACCCCCGCACGCGCAAGCAGCTCGCCGACGCGCTGCGCAAGCGGGAGATCCCCGACGAGGTGGCGGAGGAGGTCCTCTCCCGCTTCGAGGACGTCGGTCTCATCGACGACGCCGCCTTCGCGGGGGCCTGGGTGGAGTCCCGCCACCACGGCCGGGGCCTCGCCCGCCGGGCGCTCGCCCGGGAGCTGCGCACCAAGGGCGTCGAGCCGACCCTCATCCAGGAGGCGGTGGACCAGCTCGACACCGAGCGGGAGGAGGCCACGGCGCGCGAGCTCGTGGACCGCAAGCTGCGCGCCACCCGCGGCCTCGACCGCGACCGGCGTCTGAGACGGCTCGCGGGGATGCTCGCCCGCAAGGGGTACCCCGAGGGCATGGCCCTCCGCGTCGTCCGCCAGGCCCTGGAGGCCGAGGGCGAGGACACGGAGGGACTGGACGAGCCCTTCTGAGCGGGGCCCGCTGACGGGCCTTGCCGAGACGGGTTCTACCGAGCGGGCGCCTGCTGACGGGCTTTGCCGAGACAGGCTCTGCCGAGACGGGCACCTGCTGACGAGTCCTTCGGGACGGGCCTTGCCGAGAGGCGCCGCTTCCAGGCGAGTCCTTCTGCCGCGGGGGGACAGAAGGACTCGTCCGGTTGCGGCCCGGGGGACGTCCGGGGGACGTCCGGTCAGGCGCGCGCCGGCCGGGCCGGCCCGAGGCCGGAGGACCGGCCGGGCTCGGGCCGCCGGGAGGCGCACAGGACCAGGCGTCCGCTCGAATACCCGTCAGCCCGGGGCCCGGTGTCAGGCGTCCGCTCCGGTGCCCGTAAGCCGGGGCGGACCGGTGTCAGGCGTCCGCTCAGGTGCCCGTCAGCCGGGGTGGCCCGGTGTCAGGCGTTCGGTCAGGCTCGGGTGGCCGGGAGGAGGACCGGGAGGCCGGCGGACTTCCAGGCCTGGAAGCCGCCGATGAGGTCCGTCGCCCGGTGCAGGCCCAGGCGGCGCAGGGACTCGGCCGCGAGGGAGGAGGCGTAGCCCTCGTTGCAGAGGACCACCACCCGCAGGTCGTGGCTGTCGGCCTCCGCAGCGCGGTGGCTGCCCAGCGGGTCGAGCCGCCACTCCAGTTCGTTGCGCTCCACGATCAGCGCGCCCGGGATCAGGCCGTCCCGTTCCCGCAGGGCGGCGTAGCGCGTGTCCACCAGGAGCGCGTCACCCGCCTCGTACGCCTCGTAGGCGGCCCGGGGCTCGATCCGGTCGAGGCCCGACCTGACCCG
The DNA here is from genome assembly GCF_041053105.1 of Streptomyces sp. R44. Lineage (NCBI taxonomy): Bacteria > Bacillati > Actinomycetota > Actinomycetes > Kitasatosporales > Streptomycetaceae > Streptomyces > Streptomyces sp. R44. Next base: position 6,277,216 of record NZ_CP163444.1, read on the forward strand.
CTCCAGGAGCTCGTCGATGCCCACTCGCTCCTCGCTCACTGCCAGTCCTCCGGACGCTCGACCTGCTCAAGACGGAGTACCGCGCCCGTCCGGCTGAACCGCCGGATCAGCGGGAGCGGCGGATAGTAGGCGTGCACCGACACCGCGTGGGTGTCCGTGGACTCGTTCAGCACCTCGTGCACGTGGTGGCGGCCGAACGCCCGGCCGGTGCCCTCCGGGAGACGCCGGGAGCGGTCGAGGCCGTCGGCCAGTTCCAGGGTCTTCCAGCCGCTCGCCGGCAGGCGGACGGCGAGCGCGTTCTCGGTCAGCGTGCCGCGCGCGGTCGCGAAGGCGCCCAGCGACTCGGCGTGGTCGTGCCAGCCGGTGCCGGTGCCGGGCGGCCAGCCGATGAGCCAGGCCTCGCTGCCGCCGGGGCCGTCGAGCCGTACCCAGGTACGGCCCTCGGGGTCGAGCGGCAGGGAGTCGACGAGGTCCTGGTCGGCCGCCGTACGACGGACGAAGTCGAGGAGTTCCGCCGAGCTCGGTGAGGGGGTGGAGGTGGGGGAGAGGACAGGGGGAAGGGGGGTGACGTGCTGGGGCACGGATGACCGTCCTGAGGTTCGCGAAGAGCGCGCGACGGCACACGGCACACGGACATGCGTCGGTGGCGGGGCGCGCGCGGGGAGAGGGGCGAGATCAGCAGGACGGGCGACACACGCAGCCCGCATAGCGGAGGAGGTCCATATGGACCCTCCGCCACAGGCGCACATCGGTGTCGGTCACGCTCCGGAGTACACCATGCGCGCCTGTGGGAATCAATGCATGTCCGCCGTGCGGTCGCTCGGCACGGACACTTCGGGGGCCTTCCCGGAGGGGTCCTTCTCCGAGCCGGTCGTGTCGGAGGCGGTCTTCTCCGAGGCGGCCTTGTCGGAGGGGGCCTCCTCCGCCGGAGCCTCTTCGGTGGCCGAGCCGCCGCGGGCCGCGTCCGCCGCCGCGTACAGCTCCTCCGGACGGACCCCGGAGAACGCGGCGACGAGGTGCCCGTCGGGCCGTACGAGCAGGACGGCGTGGGCCGGAGCGCCCGGGTAGGCCTCTGTGACCAGGACCTCGGCCTTCACCGGGAGCGCCTGGACCGCCTCTTCGAGCCGGGGCATCACCCCCGCGCTCCGCCAGTGGCGCCGGTCCCACACCCCGGTGCCGGGGGCGACGAGGAGGACCAGGAGACGGCCCTGGCCGAGCCGGTCCCGGAGCCGTACGGTCGTGCCGTCGGGGGCGGTCACGCGGACGTCCTCGACGGGGGCGCCCTCCGGGGTGCCGACGGGGGTGCGCCCCTCGGTGTAGGGAGGCGCGAGGGGGGAGTGGGGGTACGCCGGGGGCGCGCCGAGCGGGCCGCGCCCCACATGGCCGTCGGTCAGCAGGGCGTCGTGGCCGCGCGAGGCGCCCGGGAGGTACGTCCGTAGGCCCCCGCCGCCGCGCAGTACGGGCAGCGACTGGTCCGCCGCGCGCAGCCGGATCGCGACGGCCGTCCGCCGCTCGCTCTGGTAGCTGTCGAGCAGCCGCTCCGAGCCGCCGTGGTGCCAGGCGTGGGCGAGCTTCCACGCGAGGTTGTCCACGTCCCGCAGGCCCTCGTCGAGGCCCTGGGTGCCGACCGCGCCGAGCAGGTGCGCCGCGTCGCCGGCGAGGAGGACCCGGTCCACCCGCCAGCGGCGGGCGAGCCGGTGGTGCAGGGTGTGGACGCCGGTGTCGATGAGTTCGTACGGGGGTGTCACGCCCTCGCACCAGCCGGCCAGGGTCTCGCGGATCCGGGCGACCAGCGCGTCCGGGGTGACGAGGTCGCCGCGGGGCGGCAGCAGCCAGTCGATCCGCCACACCCCGTCGGGCAGCGGACGGGCGGTGATCTCCTCGCCGGCGCCGCGCCACGGGGGCTGGCGGTGCAACAGGGCCTCCCCGGGCCAGGGGAGTTCGGTGCGCAGCGCGGCCACGGCGTGCCGCTCCACCGCCGTGCGGCCGGGGAACCGGATCCCGAGCAGCTTGCGTACGGTCGAGCGGGCCCCGTCGCAGCCGACGAGATGGCTGCCGCGCCACCAGGTGCCCTCCGGGCCGCGGGTGTGGGCGACGACCCCGTCCCGGTCCTGCTCGATGGTGTCGAGCCGGGACTCGGTGACGATCCGGATCAGCTTCTGCCGGGAGATGGCGTCGCGCAGGCCGCGGGCCAGGGCGTGCTGGGGGATGTGCAGCGGGGCGGCCGGGGAGGCGGGCGCGTCGGGGTCCTCGGACCATTCCTCGGTGCCGCCGAGCCCCAGGTCGAGGGTGAGCCGGCGCACCTCCTGGCGGCGGCGCATCCCGCGCCAGCCGATCCAGCGGACGCCCTCGTCACGGAGGGTCGTGCAGCCGAGCCGCTCGACCATAGCGGCCATGTCGGCGCGCAGGACGACGCTGCGCGCCGGGCGGGACTCCTCCTTGCCGGCGCCCTCGTCGAGGACGATGCTGGGCACGCCCTGGGCGGCGAGCGCGAGGGAGAGCGCGAGGCCGACCGGCCCCGCGCCCACGATGATCACCGGGTCCACGGCGCGGCTCCTGTAGGCCGGACGGTCATGGGGGCAGCACAGCTGAGTGTGGCACGAGCCCGGTGGTTGATCACAGACCGTATGCAACCCACTGAGGGTGCTTGCGTCAAGCGACGGGGTGGGCGCGGTGCGGCTGACCTGAAGTCAGTGCCGCTCCGGCCCACCCCTGTTGTCCCACGGACCCCTGCGGAGTCAGGCGCCGCTGACGGCTTCCGACTTCACGTCGGGGACTCCGGCCTGGGCCGGGAGGTTCACCGAGGGAGACTTCCTGCCCTGCCGCAGCCGCTTCTCCAGGCGGCTCGCGAGGGTGGTGAGGAGGAAGTTGAGGGCGATGTAGATCAGGGCGATGACGGTGAAGGTGGCGATCGTGTTGGCACCGTAGTTGGCCGTGATCTGGCGGTTCTGGCTGAGCAGCTCCGCGTAGCCGAGCAGGGCGCCGCCGAGCGCGGTGTCCTTCACGATGACGACGAGCTGGCTGACCAGGGCGGGCAGCATGACGGTCACGGCCTGCGGCAGCAGGACGTACAGCATGGTCTGACCCTTGCGCATGCCGAGCGCGACGGCCGCGTCGGCCTGGCCGCGGGGCAGCGAGAGCACGCCGGCCCGGACCACCTCGGCGATGACGGAGGCGTTGTAGAGAACGAGGCCGGTGACGACCGCGTACAGCGGGCGGAAGTCGGAGCTCACGGTCGTGAACTGTGCGTACACCGCGCTCGCGAACATCATCAGCAGCAGGACCGGGATGGCGCGGAAGAACTCCACCACCGCGCCCACGGGCACCCGCACCCAGCGGTGGTCGGAGAGCCGGCCGATGCCGAGGGCGGCGCCGAGCGGCAGCGCGATCAGGATGGAGAGCGCGGCGGCCTTGAGGGTCTCGACCAGGCCCGGCAGCAGGTATGTCGTCCAGACCCGGGAGTCGGTGACGAAGGGGCTCCACTTGTCCGCGTCCAGCTGGTTCTTGTCGGCCAGCGCGGTGAGAACCCACCAGGCCACCAGGGCGAGAACCGCCAGGAAGACGATCGTGTAGACGATGTTGCGCCGCTTCGCGCGCGGGCCGGGAGTGTCGTACAGGACGGAGCTCATCGCTTCACCGCCAGTCGCTTGGCCGCCCAGCCCAGGATCAGGCCGGTGGGGAGGGTGAGGACGATGAAGCCGAAGGCGAAGACCGCGAAGACGGCGAAGAGCGCGTCGGCCTCGTTCTCGATCATCTCCTTCATCAGGAACGCGGCCTCGGCGGCGCTGATGGCTGCCGCCACGGTGGTGTTCTTGGTGAGGGCGATGAGGACGTTGGCCAGCGGGGCCACCACTGCGCGGAAGGCCTGCGGGAGCACCACCAGGGTGAGGACCTGGGTGAAGCTCAGGCCCAGTGCGCGGGCGGCCTCGGCCTGACCGGGCGGAACGGTGTTGATGCCGGAGCGCAGCGCCTCGCAGACGAACGTGCCGGTGTACGCGACCAGTCCGAGGATCGCGAGCCGGAAGCCGATCGTCTGGGAGTCGTCGGCGCCGAGGGTGATGCCGAGGGTCTGGTCGAGGCCCAGCGAACAGGCCACGATGACCACGGTCAGCGGGGTGTTCCGGACGAGATTGACGTACCCGGTGCCGAAGGCACGCATCAGCGGGACGGGGCTGACCCTCATGGCAACCAGCGCGGTGCCCCAGATCAGCGAGCCGATCGCCGAGAAGAAGGTGAGTTGCGCCGTCACCCAGAAGGCGCCGAGCAGGTCGTACTGCCCGGAATCAAGAAAGTCGAACACGATGCCCCGCGCTCTCCCCTGGTGGTCGGTCGGTGTGGAGGCCGCCGCGTGGGCGGCGGCCGGTGCCGGCGTGACGGCCGCCCGTGCGCGGGGCGGCCGTCACGGCTTCGGGCGGGGTGGGTCAGCTCGCGATCTTCGGCGCGGGCTCGTACTTGTAGCCCGAGGGGCCGAAGTGCTGCTTGACGAGCTTCTCCCAGGTGCCGTCGGAGACCATCTTCTCCAGCGCCTTGTTGATCTTGCCGCGCAGGTCCTCGTCGCCCTTCTTGACGCCGATGCCGTAGTTCTCGTCGCTCATCCGGAGACCGACGAGCTTGAACTTGCCCTGGTTCTCCTTCTGCGCGGCGTAGCCCGCGAGGATGGAGTCGTCGGTGGTCAGGGCGTCCACGCGCTTGTTCTCCAGGCCGGTGAGGCACTCGGAGTAGCCGCCGAGCTGACGGAGGTCGGCCTTCGGGGCGAGCTTGTCCCGGACGTTCTGCGCGGAGGTCGAGCCGGTGACCGAGCAGAGCTTCTTGGAGTTGAGGTCCTCGACCTTGGTGATCGAGTTGTCGTCGGTGCGCACGAGCAGGTCCTGGTGGGCCAGGAAGTACGGACCCGCGAAGTCGACCTCCTTCTTGCGCTTGTCGTTGATCGAGTAGCTGGCGACGACGAACTTGACGTCACCGTTCTTGATCAGGTTCTCGCGCTCGGCGCTCGGCGCCTGCTTCCAGTTGATCTTGTCCTCGGAGTAGCCGAGCTCCTTGGCCACGTACTTGGCGACGTCGACGTCGAAACCGGCGTACGTGCCGTCCGGGGTCTTCAGGCCGAGGCCCGGCTGGTCGAACTTGATGCCGATGTTGATCTTGTCGCCGTTGCTGCCGGAGTCGGAGCCGCTGCCACAGGCGGTGGCGGTCAGGGCGAGGACGACGGCGGCCGCGGCGGCGGCGGAGACGCTGCGAAGCTTCATGGAGGAAAGTCCCTTGAGTAGGCGTGAGTTGGGAAGACTAGGTCGTGAACCCGCTCAGTGGTGAAGGATTTTGGAGAGGAAGTCCTTGGCGCGGTCGCTGCGCGGATTGCTGAAGAACTCCTCGGGAGACGCCTGCTCGACGATCTTTCCGTCGGCCATGAAGACCACGCGGTTGGCGGCGGAGCGCGCGAAGCCCATCTCGTGGGTCACGACCACCATCGTCATGCCGTCCCGGGCCAGCTGCTGCATGACCTCCAGGACCTCGTTGATCATCTCCGGGTCGAGGGCCGAGGTCGGCTCGTCGAAGAGCATGACCTTCGGGTCCATCGCGAGCGCGCGGGCGATCGCCACGCGCTGCTGCTGACCGCCGGAGAGCTGAGCGGGGTACTTGTCCGCCTGAGTGCCGACCCCGACCCGGTCGAGCAGGGCCCGGGCCTTGGTCTCGGCGGCCTTCTTCTCCGTCTTGCGGACCTTGATCTGGCCCAGCATCACGTTCTCGAGCACCGTCTTGTGCGCGAAGAGGTTGAACGACTGGAAGACCATGCCGACGTCGGACCGGAGCCGGGCGAGCTCCTTGCCCTCCGCCGGCAGCGGCTTGCCGTCGATGGTGATGGTGCCGGAGTCGATGCTCTCCAGCCGGTTGATCGTGCGGCACAGCGTCGACTTGCCGGACCCGGACGGTCCGATGACGACCACGACCTCGCCGCGGGTGATCGTCAGATCGATGTCCTGGAGGACATGCAGCGCGCCGAAGTGCTTGTTCACATCGGACAGTACGACCAGGTCGTCCGCGGTGCGCGGGGTGCCCTCGGGATCCTTGGACACTGACTCTCCGCTCATCGGCCTCTTGCTCCGTCCTCCTCGGTTGGGGAGGACACTAGAGACCCGATGTGACGAGCGTCATCACATCTGAGCGGAAATTGAGGATAACGATACGGCCGCAACCGGACACAGCGTGTGAAGGTGACGCCCTGTGCCGTACCGGGTCCATAACGGAAACGGTGACGTAACAGGGGGACACTTGACTGTGACACCCATGTTCGGTGTTCATGCCCTGGTACCACCTGGTACACAGAGAGCCGCCATCGGCGGAACCACGGAACACCACGGAACATCACGGAGGAGGTACGCATGCGACTGCTGCTCGTCGAGGACGACGACCACGTCGCCGCCGCACTCTCCGCGATCCTCGCGAAGCACGGCTTCACGGTCACGCACGCCCGCAACGGCGAGGAGGCCCTCCAGGCCGTCCTGCCGACCGCCCAGGGCGAGCGGCCCTCGTACGGAGTGATCCTGCTCGACCTCGGCCTGCCCGACCAGGACGGCTACCAGGTCTGCGGCCGCATCCGGAAGCTCACGACCACCCCGGTGATCATGGTGACCGCGCGCGGAGACGTGCGCTCCCGGATCCACGGGCTGAACCTCGGCGCCGACGACTACGTCGTCAAGCCCTACGACCCGGGCGAGCTCCTCGCCCGCATCCACGCCGTCAGCCGGCGCAACGCCGGAGCCGAGGAGGCCGCCGGGAGCGCCGGCGCCGCCGAAGCGGCCCTGCTCAGGCTCGGCTCCGTCACCATCGAGCTGCCCACCCGCAGGGTCAGCGTCGACGGCGCGAGCGTCCCGCTCACCCGCAAGGAGTTCGACCTGCTCGCACTCCTCGCCCAGCGGCCCGGCGTCGTCTTCCGCCGCGAGCAGATCATCAGCGAGGTCTGGCACACCAGTTGGGAGGGGACCGGCCGCACCCTGGAGGTGCACGTCGCCTCCCTGCGCTCCAAGCTGCGGATGCCCGCCCTGATCGAGACCGTGCGAGGCGTCGGCTACCGCCTCGTCGCCCCCGCCGCGTAACGACCGGACGGCCCCCTCGTGCGCACCCGACTCCTCCCGCTGCTCATCGTGCTGATGGCCGGCGTGCTGCTCGCCCTCGGCTTCCCGCTGGCCGCCAGCCTCGCCGCGTCCGAGCAGCAGCGGGTCGTCGTCGACCGGCTCGACGACGCCGCGCGCTTCGCCGCCCTCGCCCAGTTCGTCAGCGAGAGCAGCCCAGGCACGGACGAGCGGCAGGCCACCCTCGGCGGCGAACTCGCCAGCTACCACGACGTGTACGGCATCCGCGCGGGTGTCTTCTTCCGCGACAACCGCGCGATGGCCGCCGCCCCCGAGGACTGGGTCGTCCCGTACGACGGGGAGGGCCGGCGCGCCTTCAACGAGGCCCTGCTCGGGCGCCGCAGCCACGATCCGCCCCAGGTCTGGCCCTGGCAGGGGAACGCCCGGCTCACCATCGCCTCACCCGTCGTCCGCGACGGGGACGTCGTCGCCGTCGTCGTCACCGACTCGCCCACCGGACAGCTCCGCTCCCGCATCCTGCGCGGCTGGCTGCTGATCTTCGCCGGTGAGGCCGCCGCGATGCTGCTCGCCGTCGGCGCCGCCTTCCGGCTCACCGGCTGGGTGCTGCGACCGGTCCGCGTCCTCGACGCCGTCACCCACGACATCGCCACCGGACGCATGAACTCCCGCGTCGCCGCCACCGGCGGACCGCCCGAACTACGACGCCTCGCCCACTCGTTCAACGAGATGGCCGACAACGTCGAGGACGCGCTGGAACAGCAGCGGGCCTTCGTCGCCGACGCCTCCCACCAGCTGCGCAACCCGCTCGCCGCGCTGCTCCTGCGGATCGAGCTGCTCGCTCTGGAGCTCCCCGAGGGCAACGAGGAGATCGCTTCCGTACGCACCGAGGGCAAGCGCCTCGCGCAGGTCCTCGACGACCTCCTCGACCTGGCGCTCGCCGAGCACGCGGCGGCCGAGCTGCGGCTCATCGACGTCGGTGCGCTCACCGCCGAGCGGGTCGCGTCCTGGCGCCCGGTCGCCGAGGACAAGGGCGTCACCCTGACCGGGGAGTGCGGGGCGGTCACCGCCTGGGCGGACCCGGTTGCCCTCTCCAGCGCCCTCGACGCCGTGATCGACAACGCGCTCAAGTTCACCCCCGCCGGGGAGTCGGTCACGGTCACCGTCGTCCCGGACCGGTCGACCGTGGCCGTCGTCGTCGCCGACCAGGGGCCCGGCCTCACCGAGGAGGAGCTCGGCCGGGTCGGCGACCGCTTCTGGCGCTCGGGCCGGCACCAGAACATCAAGGGCTCGGGCCTCGGCCTCTCCATCGCGAGCGTCCTGCTGACGGCGGGCGGCGGAGGCATCGCGTACGCGCCGAACGAGCCGCACGGGCTACGGGTGACGGTCACCGTCCCGCGCATCCCGCACGACGCCTGAAGCGTGCTGCAGGCCGGGGGCGCTCCACCGGGATTCCCCTGGTGGAGCGCCACGCCTACGCCCGGCGCCCGGCCGGCTCGGGGCCTAGTAGCCGCGGGTGGTGATGCCACCCGACTTGACGATCGTGAAGGCCGGACAGAACACGTAGGACTTGCCCGAGGTCTGCCAGGACGTGGGCTCAAGAACGACGTCCTTGCCACCGAGATACGGCGTGCAGATGACGACCGCCTTGTACCGTCCGCCATTGGACTTGCTGCACGAGGCCTGCCAGCCCACCATGCCCTCGTACGAGCCCTTGTAGTAGCTGTTGGTGCATCCGGTCGGGTGTGCCGTGGCCGATGCGGGGGCTGCGGTGGCAGTGGCCGTGCCGGCGATGCCGAGGACGGCTGCAGCGGTGGCGGTGATCAGCGCCCGGTAAGACTTCTGCATCTCTGATGTGCCTTTCTCAGCTCTTGTTGGAGGAGGACGTCTCGACGCCTGCTGAAATGGTTCGGTAGGAACCGTTGCAGTAGGCGTTCGACATGCCGAACTGCCTCCAGGGGCCGCTGAACCATAAGACCTTTCCGGTCTCGGCGTCCTTGCAAATAGCCGTGGCTCGGTAGGATCCGCCGTTGTGCTTTTTGCAGCCGGCGGTGGTCATCCACACACTGACCCGCTCGTACTTGCAGTCGCTCGGGTGTGCCGTTGCTCCGGCTGCGGAAGCCGATGCGGCGGTCACCCCCGGGCCGAGCGCGAAGATTCCGGTGAGTGCGGCACCCAGTGCTGCAGTGGTAATTGATCGCCGTATGGGGGTAGCGGTCAGCAAGTCATTCCACCTGTCTTTGTGGAGAAGTATTACCTGCTTCTTCTTGGCGGCCTTTCGGCCTGACCGATCATGACCATTCCACAGCCCTTGGGGGAGGGCAATCGGATTCCTCGCGATCTGAGGATTACTTGAGCATCGATTCCCTCAAGGGTGCAATTTCGGAATGATTGGCCGAATTCCGTGAGGGTGTTTCAGGACGCACTGTGGCGCAAATCTTTCGAACGGCGTCGGTGCGTGGATCCCCGCACTCGACGCCGATGCCTTCAGAGGGCAGCCCTGAGTCCTGACAGGGTCAGGGCTTCACCGACCGGTAGTAGCGGCGGGCGCCGTCGTGGAGTTGCAGAGGCTCGGTGTAGACGGCCGTCCGCAGGTCCACCAGCTGGGCAGGGTGGACCCGGCGGCCGATGCCGTCCCGGCTCCTGATCACCGTACGGGTGAAGCCCTCCACCAGGTCCTCGTCCGCGTCCACCGTGGTGACCAGCAGGTTCGCCACCGCCAGGGTCTCGATCGGCCGGCCGTCCTGCGCCTTCGCGTACGCGTCCGCCGGGATCACCCCCGACCGGTAGTACCGGGTCGACGCCCCGACGTCGTGCAGTCGGTCGACCAGGCGGGCGTCCAGCGGGATCAGCCGGACCGGGAAGCGCTCGGACAGCTTCTGCACGGCATCGGTCGGCAGGCCGCCCGACCAGAAGAAGGCGTCGAGCTGTCCGCTCTCCAGGAGCCCGGGCATCGTGTCGATGCCGGCCGAGACCGGTTCGATGTCCCGGACGGGCGTCAGGCCGGCCGCCGCGAGGACCCGGTCGGCGATCAGCCGTACGCCTGAGCCGTCCTGGCCGACGCCGACCCGCAGCCCGCGCAGGTCCTGGACCCGCTGCAGCGAGGAGCCCTTGCGCACGACCAGCTGTACGTAGTCGTCGTAGAGCCGCGCGCAGCCGCGCAGCCGCTCGAAACCGGGCCTGCGGTCGCGCTGGTACTGGGCCACCGCGTCCGCCGTCGCGACCGTGAAGTCGGCCTCGCCGGTCGCCACCCGGGCCAGGTTCTGCTGGGAGCCCTCGCTGTCCTTGAGGGTTATCGACACCTCGGGCAGGTCCTGCGCCAGGGCGTTCTTGAGGAGCTCGCCGTACTTCTGGTAGACGCCGGTGGGGACACCCGTACTGAAAGTGACGGAGCCGCTCGGGGCGGGGGAGCCGAAGGGAATCAGCCACCACACGAGCACCGCGCACACCGCGAGCAGCGCGACCGCGACCGCCAGGAGACGGCGGCGGGCGGCACGGGTGAGCGAGGCGAGCATGCCGCGATCCTGCCAGGTCGTCGGCGTGTCTGGCCAGGCTCGGCGGTGCGGGGGCCGGATCGGGCGCATGGCGGGGCTGTGCCGGGAGTCGGATCGGTCCATGGCGGGGCGGTGTCGGAGGTCCGTGCGGGTGCGCGCACGGACCTCCGTACCTGCGAGGGGCGCCGCCGTCAGTAGGCGAAGGCGGACTTGCCCGTCATGGTCGTGGCGACCTGGGTGATGCCGCTGCCGGGCGGCAGCGCCACCGTGGTGCCGGGGGGAGTGGTGGTCGAGCCGTCGCCGAGCTGGGCCGCGGCGTTCGCACCCCAGCCGATCACCGAGCCGTCGTCCAGCGCGGCCACCGTGAAGTCGGCGCCGCCCGCGATGCTCTGCACGCCCTTGAGGCTGTCCAGGACGACCGGGGTGGTGCGGTTGGAGGCCGTGCCGTCGCCGAGCTGCTTGTCGGTGTTCTTGCCCCAGCCGGCCAGGCTGCCGTCGTCGAGGACGGCGAATCCGGACGCGGAGGTGGCGAAGATCCTCGCCACGGCGTCGAGGTAGGCGACGTCGACGGGCTTGTTGCTGTCGGTGGTGGAGTCGTTGCCGAGCTGGCCCTCGGCGCCCTTGCCCCAGGCCTTGACGATGCCGTCGGCGGTGAGCGCGAGGACGTGCTCGCAGCCCACGGAGATCGACTCGACGTCGGCGAGGTCGGGGACCTTCTGCGGGGTCTCGCGCGTGGTGTTGTTGCCGGTGCCGAGGCGGCCGTTGTCGCCCTTGCCCCAGGTCCAGACCGTGCCGTCCTGCCGGAGCGCCACGCTGAAGTCGCAGCCGGCGCCGACGTCCTTGACCTTGTCCAGGCTCTGTACGGGGATCGGTGCCTTGTAGGGGTTGGTGGTGTCCTGGCCGGTGCCGAGCTGCTTGGAGGCGTTGCTGCCCCAGGCGAGGATCCGGCCGCCCTTGACGGCGAGCACGTGGTTGAGGCCCGCGGAGACCTCGCTCACGCCGGAGAGGCCGGCGACGGACGCGGGGAAGGACTGGGCGGTGAGGGTGCCGTTGCCGAGCTGACCGGTGGCGTTGTTGCCCCAGCTCTTCACGGTGCCGTCCTTGAGGAGGGCGACGGCGAAGCCGTTGGCGGCCGCGGCGGCGCCGCCACCGCCGCCGGAGAGCTCGCGGACGTCGTCACGGGTGATGCCGGTGACGGCCGCGGGGGTCTGCTGGGCGAGGACGCTGCCGTTGCCCAGCTGCCCCTGGGCGTTCTCGCCCCAGGCGCGCACCCAGGGGTCGGTGCCGGCGGAGGCGGGGAGGGCGGAGGTGGTGAGGGCCGCGAGGGACAGGGCGGCGAGGAGGGTGGTGCGTGCGGGGAGATGCATGGGGACCTTTCGGGGTCAGTAGGCGTAGCTGGCCTTCCAGACGGTGGAGGCTGCTACGCGGGTCGTGCCACTGCCCTGGGGCAGGGCGAGGACCGGGGTGGGGGAGGCGGTGGTGGTGCCGTCGCCGAGCTGGCCGGAGCCGTTGTCGCCCCAGGCGAGGACGGAGCCGTCGTCGAGGACGGCGAGGGTGTGCTTCCAGCCGCCGGCCAGTGCACGGACGCCGCTCAACCCGGGTGCCGGGACGGGGGTGGTCCGGTCGACGGTGGTGCCGTCGCCGAGCTGGCCGGCCGCGTTCCACCCCCAGGCGCGGACGCTGCCGTCGTCGAGGACGGCGAAGTTGTGATAGCCGCCGGAGTAGATCCTCGCGACGCTGTCGAGGTGCTGGACGTCCACGGGGGACTGGCTGGAGGTCGTGCTGTCGTTGCCGAGCTGGCCGTAGCCGCCGCGGCCCCAGGCCTTGACCGTGCCGTCGGCCGTGAGGGCGACGGTGTGGTAGCAGCCGATGGCGATGGCCACGGCGTCCACCAGGTCCGGCACCTTCTTCGGTGTGTTCTGGTCGGTCGCCGAGCCGATGCCCAGCTGTCCGTCGGTGTTCCGGCCCCAGGTCCAGACCGTGCCGTCCTCGCGGAGGGCGGCGGCGTGGTAGCAGCCGGCGGCCACCTCCTTCACCTTGTCCAGGCTCTGGACGGCGACAGGGCGGGTCGTGGCCGCGGAGTCGGTGAGACCGTTCCCCAGCTGCCCGAAGGCGTTGTCGCCCCAGGCGAGCACGCGTCCGCCGCGTACGGCGAAGGCGAAGTGGACGCCTGCGGCGACCCGGGACACGCCCGAGAGGCCCGCGACGGTCGCCGGGAAGCCCTGGGAAGTGGTGGTGCCGTTGCCGAGCTGGCCGTTGGAGTTGCCGCCCCAGGACTGGACGGTGCCGTCGTTCAGCAGGGCGAGGGCGAAGGAGTTGGCGTTGTTGCCGCCGCCTCCGGCGAGCTCGCGCACGTCGGAGCGTGCGAGGCCCGGGACGGAGGACGGGGTCTGCTGGTCGAGTGTGCTGCCGTTGCCGAGCTGGCCCGCCGTGTTCAGGCCCCAGGCCCGTACCCACGGGTCTCGGGGCTCGGCGTGCGCCGGGGAGACGGCGAGGCAGAGGAGCGCGAGGCAGGCGGCGCCGCGCGCGTATGCGTACGTCATGCCGTTCACCGGCTCAGTACGCGTACGTCGTGTTGCCGCCCAGGGAGACGGCCACGTCCTTGATCGCCGAGCCCTCGTTGAGGATCTTCACCGATTCGAAGCGCGCGACCGTCGTGCCGTTGCCGAGCTGGCCCTCGCCGTTGTGGCCCCAGGCGAAGACGTCGTCCGCCGTGACCGCGACGCCGTGCCGGGCGCCCGCCGCGAGGTGCTGGACGCCCTCCAGGCGCGGGATCTCGACGGGGGCGGTGCGGTTGGTGCGGGAGATGTTGTCGCCGAAGGCCTCGTCGCCCTCCAGGAGCTGGCCGTACTGGTTGTTGCCCCAGCCCCAGACGTGGCTGTCGCTCGTCTTGACGTAGTTGTGGAAGGCGCCCGCCTCGATGTCGGAGACGCCCTCCAGCCAGTCGACGTCGACGGGGACGGTCGAGGACTTCGTGGAGGAGTTGCCGAGCTGGCCGTAGAGGTTGTAGCCCCAGGACTTGACCGTGTCGTCGGCGGTCAGCGCGAGGGCGTGGTAGCAGCCGGCGTCGATCTCCACGATGTTCTCCAGGCCCTGCACCTGCCGGGGTACGGCGCTGGTGGCGCGGTTGCCGGTGCCGAGCTGGCCGTGGATGCCGCGGCCCCAGGCGTACACCTTGCCGTTCTCCAGGAGCGCGAGGCTGAAGTCGCAGCCGGCCGAGATCTGCTTGACCTTGGGCATGCCCTGGACGCGGTCCGGGACCGTACGGCTGTCGCCGGTGCGGTTGTTGCCGAGCTGGCCGTAGGCGTTGTCGCCCCAGGAGTAGACCTGGCCGCTGGTGTCGAGGGCCAGGGCGTGCTTTCCGCCGGCCGCGATGTCCTTGATGTTGGTCAGGCGCGGGACGGTGGTGGGCACGGTCTGGTTGGTGTTGCCGCCGTTGCCGAGCTGGCCGGAGGAGTTGTGGCCCCAGGACTTGACCGTCTTGTCCGTACGGGCGAGGACGAACGAGTCGGCCGAGGACGTGCCGCCGGCCGAGACCTGGTCGACGTCGCCGCGGAAGAGGCTGGTGACCGAGGTGGGGCTGAGACTGTCGGCGAGGGTGCCGTTGCCGAGCTGGCCGGTGCGGCCGGCGCCCCAGCTCAGGACGGTCGGATTGCCCTCGTTGGCGAGCGCGAGGGGGGTCGGTGCGGCGGCGAGCGCGGCGGCGGCCGTGAGGACCGCCAGGCTTCGCAAGGGGGTACGCAGGGGACTGCGGCGTGTACGGGACATGGCTCTGCTCTCCTTCGATGGGGACATACGGGAGCGCTGCGCCCGGTCGACCGGTGGCCCCACGGGGGAAGGCGGATCGGGCGCGGGTCATGCGGACAGGCCGTGCCGGGCCGTCGGGCATGGGGCGCCCGACGGCGGGGTGCGGCGGCCGGGACGGGCCGCCGGGCACAAGATCAGACTGGCCGAGAATGATCACCGTGGCGAGCGGGACGCGATGAAACACCCGTCTGACGGACGCCCGTTCGGGGTCGCGATTCCGGGGGCGCGTTCACCTGCCGAGCACCCCTGAGGGGCGCCTTCGCGGCTGCGGCCGACGGGCCGCCGTACGGCGGCGGCCGGGGGAGTGAAGGACCCCGTCGCGTACGGCCGCCCGCCCTCTCGCCCGCACGTCGCATTCCCTACGAACGGGTGGACCGGCGGGCCCGGCGGGCGGCCGGCGAAGGACCCGGATCCGGCCCCTCGCGGCGGCCCCGAATGCGCTCCGCCGAAGCGGTGAGCGGGCCCGTCGGCACGCGCCGCGCCGTGTGTCGCGCCGGGGTGCCGGGGTGGCGCCGGTTAGCGTCGGACCACGCTCGGTGATCTTGAGGACAGTCCCCTGTCCCGCCCCTGGCGTCCCCTTCCGAGCCGCCCAACACACCCCTGTCCCAAGGGAGTTCCCATGCCTTACGTGAAGGCGCGCCGTGCCCTCGGCGTCGTCCTGCTCGCCGCTGCCCTGGCCCTGCCGGCGACCTCCGTCGCCCACGCCGAGGAGTGCAAGCCCGACGACCAGGCCTGCCTGGACAAGGAGGCCAACGCCAAGGAGGCCAAGGAGATCGAGGAGAAGCAGAAGAAGAACGACGAGGCGGCCGCCAAGGCCGACAAGGACATCAAGGCGGCCGGCGAGAAGCTCAAGGAGTGCCCGCCCGGCTCCTCCTCCTGCATGGGCAAGCTGACCGGCGGCAAGGGCGCTGACGAGGAGCAGGGCCTCAAGGACATGACCGAGACCATCTCCACGAACAAGCCCGAACCGGGGAACAACGCGGCCGAGGCCGTCACCTCGACCTGCGCGTCCTTCCCCGGCTCGCTGCCGCAGGGGTCCACCGACCCGGGACAGTCCCCCTTCCCGGTCGACCAGCTCTGCTCCCTGCTCGGCTCCTGAACACACCCACCCACCCCGAAGGGTTCCTTCGTCATGTCTCCGCGCCGTCCCCGCGCCCTCCTGCCCGTGCTCGTCCTCGGCCTCACCGCGCCGCTGACGCTGCTCGCCCCGCCCGCCGCCGCCGAAGAGGGGCCGGGCGAGACCCCGGTCCCCCGCGCCCTCACCGCCGACGGACGCCCGGCCGAGGTCGACGACGTCCTCCAGCACTGCCGGACCAAGCGCTCCGCCTGCACGTTCACGATCGACCCCAAGCTCAGCCGCGAGTACGCCACCACCGTGAAGTCGCTCGGCAACGCGGTCGTCAACTGCACCCAGAGCGACATGGCCGTCGAGCGGACCGTCACCCTCAAGACCGGCACCACCGACAACATCGGCGGCGAGATCTCCGGGCAGATCACCGCCGAGGGCACGGTCGCCGCCTCCGGCCAGGTGACCGCCAACCTCGCCAACGAGACCGCCATGGAACACAAGACGCCCCAGCTCGACAAGGGCCCCACCTCGACGAACGGCAACAAGACCACCGTCTCGGGCGGCGCGACGGCCTCCGGCTCACTCACCGCGCGGCTCGCCTTCGCGGCCGCCTTCAAAGCCACGTACTCCAAGTCCTGGACGGTCGAGAACAGCGAGCAGACCGTCTACAAGACCACCGTCCACGCGCACGACATGCTCGTCTTCGGCGCCAACGCCGCCATGAAGCGCGTGGTCGGCAGCCTCGTCGCCAAGACTGGGCAACGCATCATCGGCATCGCCGTGGACAGCCCCTCGATGGTCACCAGCAGCTCGTTCATCGCCCAGACGTACGCCGCGCCCGCCGGCGTCTGCGGCGGCACGCGGCCCCCTCAGAACACCGCCCCGACTCCGGCCCCCGGCCCCGCTCCCGCTCCCGCCCCCGGCCCCCCTTCCGCCGCCGAGGTCCCCGCCGCACGGGCGGTGCCTCCGGCCGCCGAACCCAAGCACGTCGTCGTCCTGCCCGCCGCCGCTTCCTGATCCGGGAGGAGAACCACCATGCACCGCACCACGCTCCCGGCCCTCGCCGTCCTCGGGGCCGCCGGACTGCTGCTGCCCGTCGTCCCCGCCTCGTACGCCGCACAGGCCGCCCCCGCCGAACAGGACGTCACCGTCCTCAACGGCGACTTCGCCGACCCCGTCATGAAGGGCGACGGCCCCACCACCGTCGGCCTCGACCACTGGACCGGCCTCAACCAGCGCTACTCGCCCGCCGCTTCGGGCCGCACCGACGCCTCCCACGGCGTCGCCCTCCAGAAGGACGGCAACACCCTCCGCCAGCGGCTCCGCGGGGTCCGCGCCGGGGCGAAGGTCACCGTGACCTACGAGGACAGCCCCGCGGTCTCCAAGGAGTGCACCGGCGAACAGGTCGTCGACGGCCAGCCGTACGCCGTCAGCGGCTCCGGCGGCCCCGTCCGGGAGGTCACCACCGCCGGTGACCCCGACCGGGTCAAGGGCACGCCCGGCAAAGGCCGTTGGACCGGCCGCGCCTACGTCTTCACCGCCGGCGAGAACGAGCCGGTGCTCACCTTCACCTCCCGCGTCACCGACTCCCGCACCCATGTGACCTGCTCGCCGATGATCGCCCGCATCCGCGCCGTCGAGGTGCCGCCCGCCGTCGACAAGACCGTCGACAAGACGCGCCTCGGCACCTCGGAGGCGTACAAGGGCAACGAACGGGAGAGCAGCCTCCACAACGCGGCCGCCGCCTGCAACGGCGAGAACGCCTGCACGTTCCGGCCGGATGCCCGGACCTCCTTCCGCTACTACGACAAGGCGCGGGTCGTCGGCGAGGCCTACGTCAACTGCACCCGCAACGCCCTGGAGCACAGCCGGGTCCTCTCGTACTCCGAGCGCAGCCACGACAGCATCGCCCAGACGTACGCCGACGCCGGCCTCGCCCTCCCCGAGGTGGCCCGGCTGCCCACGAGCGGCGACCCGGTGGAGGACGCCAAGCGGATCAAGGAACGCCCGATGGCCACCCAGTTCTCCCAGGCGTACGAGAAGGGCTGGCAGCGGGCCTGGCAGTGGTTCAGCGGCGACCAGAGGACGGTCGTGGAGAAGATCCAGCCGGGCGAGGTCAGCTGGGTCGAGCTGCAGCCGAGCCGCGAGCGGGTCGAGGGCTGGTTCGTCAGCAAGAAGGACGACTACCGGCTGCACGCCGTCGTCGACGGGCCCTCCCGCGCCGTCCCCGACCGGCTGCTCCAGCGCACCGGGCCCATGTCCGAGGCCGAGAAGCAGCGCTGTGCCGCCTCCCGTCCCATGACCACCACCCCGGTGGACGCGGACGCGCCCGCGAGCTCCAGCGACAAGGGGCTCCTCCGGGCGAAGGCGCCGGCGGCGCCGGGCGTCCGCGCATCGGCCCGGACCCTGCCGCTGGACTAGACGGGTCCCGCCGCCTCACCCCGCCACGGCGGTGAGGCGGCGCACCACCTCGTCCCGGCCCAGGGCGCGGGCCACGGCGACGAGGTCCGGGCTGCGGGTGGCACCCGTGAGCGCGACCCGGGCCACGTTCGCGACGACCCTCGGCGGGCCCGCCCAGCCGTCCGGGTCCCGGCGCCAGGAGGCCGTGTCCGGGGCGTGGCCGTGGCGCCCGGCGATCTCCCCGAGCTCCGCGTACCAGTCCTCCGGGGAGACGGCGGCGAACTCGGCCGCGATCTCCCGCACGCGGAGTGCGGGCAGGCCGCCGTAGCGGTCGTCCTCCGGTGCCGGTGGCCGGCCGAAGAGCTCCGCGAAGAAGAAGCCGTACCGGTCGCGGAAGCAGGACCAGCGCTCCAGGTCCTTGCGGGCCGGCGCGCCCTCCGGCCGCCCCGTGGCCACGGCCGCCAGGGCGAGCTCCTCGTGGCGGGCGAGGACGGAGGCGAGCTCGGGGTCGTACTCCTCCGCCCAGGCGAGGAGCTGCGCGTACAGCTCGCCCGGGGTGAGCGAGGCGATGAACTCCCGGCTCAACGAGTGCAGTTTGGGCAGGTCGAGCAGGGGGCCCGAGGGGCGCATGCCGTCGAGCCGGACGTCGGAGGCGAGCGCCTCGGCGGTGGGGACGTCCATGAGCCGGACGTTGGCGAGACCCCGCAGATAGTGCTGGACGGCGGCCGGGGGATAGCCGGCGGACAGGTAGTAGTCCACGGACGCCTCGGGGTCCTTGCGCTTGCTCAGCTTGCGGCGCGAGGGCCCCTCCGCCTTCATCAGCGGGGCGAGGTGCGCGTACGCGGGCGGCTCGAAGCCCAGCGCCGCGTGCAGCTGCAGATGGACCGGGGTCGAGGACAGCCACTCCTCGCCGCGCACCACGAGCGTCACCCGCATCAGGTGGTCGTCCACGACGTGCGCGAAGTGGTAGGTGGGCAGCGGCAGTTCCTCCTGCGAGGACTTGAGGAGGACGATGTCGTTGCCGTTGTCCTGCATCGTGACGGAGGCCCGGATGCGGTCCGTGAACCGCACCCGGCCGGGGAACTCGTACGGGCAGCGGAACCGCACCACGTACGGTTCGCCCGCCGCGAGCCGGCGCGCCGCCTCCTCCGGAGCGAGCGTCCGGCACGGCGCCCAGCGCCCGTAGTAGCCGAGCGGCGAGCGGCCCGCGCGCTGCTCCTCCGCGCTCCGGGCGAGCAGCTCCTTGCCGCAGAAGCAGGGGTACGCGCGGTCGCAGCGCAGCAGCTCCCGCACATGGGAGAGGTAGATCCCCCGGCGCTCCGACTGGAGGTACGGCCCCCAGGCCCCGTCCCCGGCGACACCGCCCTCGTCCGGGGCGAGCCCGAAGGCCCCGAGCAGCCGGGAGAACTCCTCCGCCGCGCCCGCGACCTGGCGGGAGCGGTCGGTGTCCTCGACGCGCAGCAGGTGCACCCCGCCCGACTGGCGGGCGAGCGCCCGGGCCACGGCCGCCGTGTAGAGGCCGCCGATGTGCAGGTGTCCGGTGGGGCTCGGGGCGAAGCGCGTGACCTCGGCGCCGTCCGGCAGGGCGCGCGGCCCGAACCGCCGCTCCCAGTCGGCCGGTTCCGGGAGATCGGGCGGGAACATCGCGTTGATGACGGACAGGTCGAGCACGGTGGACTCCCTCCTGGGGTTCCTGGAGAGCCCGGGATCCTTGCGGGGCCCGGGTTCCTGGAGAGATCCACCGTAGGCCGGTGACCGGCCGATTCGAGGGCACGAGGGCGCGAGGCTGCGGAACTCCGAACCCTCTTGGGCGTTGTGGCCCCGCGGCGGCGCCACCGATCAGTAGCGTCCCGAGGACCGTTCCGTACGCGAAGTCCTCTGCGTACGAGGACCGTTCCGTACGACGACCACAAGGGGGTGTGATGGGCGGCACGCGCGCGGTGGCCCTGCTCGCGCTCGGCTCCTTCGCCATGGGGACCGACGCCTACGCCATGGCGGGACTGCTCCCGGACATGGGCGCCGACCTGGGCGTCTCCGTCTCCCTCGCCGGCCAGTCCGTCACCGCCTTCACCCTCTGCTACGCCCTGGCCGCGCCGCTCTTCTCGGCCGTGCTCGCCCGCTGGGGCACCCGTACCGTCCTCGTCACCGCGCTGGTCGTCTTCATCCTCGCCAACTCCGGGACGGCGCTGGCCGGTTCGTACGCCGAACTGCTCGGCACCCGGGCCCTCGCCGGCGCCGGAGCCGGCCTCTTCACCCCGGCCGCCGCCACCGCCGCCGTCGCGCTCGTCCCGCCCGAACGCCGCGGGCGCGCCCTCGGCCTGGTCCTCGGCGGGATGAGCGCGGGCACCGTGCTCGGCGTGCCGCTCGGGCTGCTCGTCGCGGCCGGCTCCGGCTGGCGGGCCGCCCTCTGGCTGATCACCGCGCTCGGCCTCGCCGCGCTGCTCGGCGTCGCGACGGCCCTGCCGCCCGTACGGGGAGCCGCGGCGCCCTCGCTGCGGGACCGGTTCGGCGCCCTCGCCCGGCCCCGGGTCGCCGTGGTCGTCACCGTCACCTTCACCCAGACCGTCGCCAGCCTCGGGCTCTACACCTACCTCGAACCCGTCCTGCACCGCGTCGCCGAGGTGGACAGCGCCGTGCCGTACCTGTGGGTCTGGGGCATCGGCGGGGTCTGCGGCAGCTTCCTCGCCGGGACCCTCGTCGACCGCACCGGGCAGCCCGCGCGCCTCGCCGTCACGCTCCTCGGCATCCTCGGCGGCGCCCTGGCGCTGCTGCCGTGGACCGGCGCCGTACCCGGCCTCGTCCTGCTGCCCCTGCTCGTCTGGGGCGCGGTCGGCTGGGCCTTCGTCGTCCCCCAGCAGCACCGGCTCCTCGCCCAGGACGGCGGCGCCGCCGCCGTCGGCCTCAACAGCTCCGCCACCTACCTCGGCGGCGCCGCCGGCTCCGCCCTCGGCGGCCTCGCCCTCGCCCACGGGCTCGACGCCCGCCTGCTCCCGCTCCTCGCCGCCGGGGCCGCGCTCGCGGGAGTCCTCTTCCACCTCACCGTGGCCGGCCGCCTCACCGGGCCCGCGCCGCACCTCCCGGACACCGCCCACGGGGCCGGAGCCGCGGACACGACCGCGGCCGAGACCCCCGAAAGGAACGCCTCATGAAATTCGGCGTCAATCTGCCGAACTACGGCCCCGAAGCCACACCCGACGCCCTCGCCGACTGGGCGCTGCGGGTCGAGGCGATGGGCTACCACTACGCCATGGTCTCCGACCACGTGGCGCTCACCCCGGACGTCCAGCACCTCTTCCCCGCCCCGTTCTACGACCCCTTCGCGACCCTCGCCTGGCTCGCCGGGGTCACCAGGACGGTGGGGCTCGGCACGACCGTGACGATCCTTCCGTACCGGCATCCCGTGCACACCGCGCGCGTCGCCGCCAACATCGACCGGTTCAGCAACGGCCGGCTCGTGTTCGGCGCGGCCGCCGGCTGGGCCGCCCGGGAGTTCGCCGTCCTCGACGTGCCCTACCGCAAGCGCGGTGCCATCAGCGACGAGTACCTCGCCGCCATCAAGGCCTGCTGGGCCGACGAGGTCGCCTCCTTCGACGGCGCCCACGTCTCCTTCCGCGAGGTCCACACCGGGCCGCTGCCCGTGCAGCGGCCGGGACCGCCCGTCTGGGTCGGCGGCCACAGCTACGGGGCGCTGCGCCGCGCCGTCCGCCTCGGCGACGCCTGGCACCCCACCTCCGTCTCCGGCGACTGGCTCCTCGGCGTGGGACTGCCCACGCTCCGCCAGGTCGCCGAGGAGCAGGAACTCCCCGTGCCAGACGTCTGTCCCCGGATCAAACTGCGGGTCACCCCACGGCCGCTGGGCCCGGGCAGGCTGCTCGGCGAGGGCACCCGGGCGCAGATCGCCGACGACCTCGGACTCCTCCAGGACCTGGGCGCGGCCGCCGTCGTCCTGGACCCCACCTACCCGGGCGACCGGCGGGAGGCGGGCCGCACCGCGCGGGACCTCGACGTCCTGGAGACACTGGTCAAGGAGGTCATCGACGTGGACGCCGGCTGCGTACGATGACGAGACGATGAGGGGCCTCACGGGGAGGGAGTGCGGGACGTGGCCGATCTGGACCTGCGGAAGCTGCGCGTGCTCAGAGAGCTCAGCGAGCGCGGCACCGTCAGCGCGGCCGCCCAGGCCCTCCACCTCACCCCACAGGCCGTGTCCCAGCAGATCAGCGCCCTGGGGCGGGAGTTGGGCGTCCAGCTCACCGAACCGTCCGGGCGCCGGCTGCGCCTCACCGGCGCCGCGCGGATCGTGCTCCGCCACGCCGACGCCGTGTTCACCCAGGTCGAGCAGATGCGTGCCGAGCTCGCCGCGCACGAGAGCGGCGAGCGCGGCGAGGTGGCGGTGGCCGGCTTCTCCACCACCCTCTCGGCGCTGATCCTGCCCGCCGTGGCCCGGCTGCGGGAGACCCGGCCGCTGCTGCGGACCTCACTCGCCGAGATCGACCCGCCCGAGAGCTTCTCCCTGCTCCACCGCGGGGGGACGGACGTCGTCATCTCCGCGGACACCGCGCACCATCCGGGAGCGCTGGGCGAGGACCCGCGCTTCCACCGCGTCGCGCTCTGCGACGACCCCTTCGACATCGCCCTGCCTGAGGGCCACCGGCTCCTCGACAGCCCCCGGCTGCTCCTCGCCGACCTCGCCGAGGAGACCTGGATCTTCGCGACGACCGGCATGTGCCACGACATCGGCGTCGCCGCCTGTACGGCCGCCGGGTTCACCCCGCAGGCCTCCCACGCCATCGGCGACTGGGACGCCACCCTCGCGGCGGTGCGGCTCGGCCTCGGGGTCGCGCTCGTCCCGCGGATGGCCAAGCCGGCGCCGCGGCCCGAGGTGACGATCCGCGCGTTCAGCGAGCGGGCCCCGTCCCGCACGGTCTTCGCGGCCGTACGGGAGGGCAGCCAGACCTCCCCGGAGATCGCCGCCGTCCTGGACGCGCTCCGCACCGTGGCCCGGGCGGCCGTAGCCGCCTGACCAGGCGGAACGCGATTCGCCACGGCTCGTGGACGGTACCGTCCACGAGCCGTTGCTGGACCCGCCCGGCAGCCGCTGCGAGGCTCGTTCCCGTACCGCGGACCCGTTCGCGCGTCCCCTTCTTCTCCCCTTGTCCTCTCCTGGAGCGGGAACACCCATGTCCAAAGCCACCTACGCGCGGCTGGCCGCGCTGAGCCTCATCTGGGGCTCCGTCTTCCTGTGGATCAAGATCGCCGGATACGGCTTCTCCCCCGTGCAGATGGTGCTCGTCCGGCTCGCCCTCGGCGCCGTCGTGATCCTCGCCATCGGCTACGCGAAGGGGCTCCGGCTGCCCAAGGAGCCCGCCACCTGGGGGCATCTGGCGGTGGCCGCGCTCCTCGGCAACGCCGTCCCCTGGACCCTGTACGCCGAAGGCGAGATCGAGGGCTCCAGCAGCGTCGCCGCCGTCGTCAACGGCAGCGCGCCGATCTGGACCCTGGCCGCCGCGCTCCTCCTCGGCCAGGAGAAGCGGGTCTCCGGCTACAAGGCCGGCGGTGTGCTGCTCGGCCTCGGCGGCACCGCGCTCATCGCCTCCCCCTGGAACTCGGCCTCCGCGGGCACCGGTTGGAGCATCCTCTGCTTCGTCCTCGGCTCGATCAGCTTCGGTGCCAGCTTCGCGTACATGGGCAAGTTCCTCGTGGGCAAGGGCATTCCGCCGCTGATGCTGGCCGGCGGACAGCTCAGCGTGGCGACCGTGCTGCTCCTCGCCGCCTTCCCGTTCCTCGGCCTCCAGGCCGTGACCTGGCGCACCGACTCGGTGATCTCCGTTCTCGTCCTCGGCGTGGTCTGCACCGGCTTCGCCGCGCTGCTCAACTTCGAACTGATCATCAAGGACGGGCCCACCGTGGCCTCCACCGTCACCTACCTCATGACCGCGGTGGCCGTGGTGCTCGGTGCCCTCGTGCTGCGCGAGCCGCTCGGCTGGACCGTGTGGCTGGGCGCCGTGGCCGTGCTCGCCGCCACCGGACTGCTGCGCCGCAAGCCCCGCCCGGCGCCCGAACCGGCTCCCGAGGCCGCCCCCGTACCGACACCCGCGGCGGCCGATTAGCCGAGCGCCGCAGGAACCCATGAAATGCCGGGCCGCCGTCCGCAACATTGTGTTCATTCAATGGGCGGGCGGTGGATGGTAGCGTCACAAGTGGAAACACCCGGCCTTAATGGGGGAGTCGCACGTGGCTTTTGTGGTCGAACTCGTTTTCCGTGGCAGTGAGACGGACCGGTTGAGTTTCGGAGAGGCTCACCGGGCCTACTGGAAAAGAATGGCCGCGCGCGGCATCCTGCTCGGCGGCGGACCATGGCGGGACGGCACCGGGGAATTCCTCGTCTGCGAGGCACCCGACCGCCGCACACTCTTACGGGTCCTGTACGCCGACCCGTACGCACAGGCGCAGGTCGTCGGCGAACTGCGGGTCCGGGAATGGAACGCCGTCATGGGGCACGTGGTGCTCGCCGGCCTCGAGCGGTCCATCGGCGGGGCCGGGACCCACGAGCGAATACGCGGGGGCGTGCCGGCCTCCCTCACGCCACCCACCCCTCCGGGCGCGCGCGAGGAGCCGACCGCCCCGCCGGGCGCCCGAGAGGAGCTCACCGCCCACGAGCGGCGCATCGCCACGATGATGCTCGACGGCCTGACCAACAAGCAGATCGCCGAGTCCTTCACGGTCTCCACCCGGGCCGTGGAGCTGCACATCACCCGGATCTACCGGAAGCTCGACATCCGCAGGCGCGCCCAGCTGGCCGCTGCCATCGACCGCTTCGAAGCCGCGCTGGCCTGCTGATCCACACCTCCTGACGCACACACCGATGATGGGAGTCACCATGCCTCTGGTCGAGATGACCGTTCCCGAGGGCACCCTGTCCGAGGCCGCCGCGGAGGTCCTGCAGCAGCAGGTCGCCGACTCCGTGCTCACGGCCATGGAGCTGCCGCACACCGAGTTCTTCGCCGCCGCGACCTGGGTGTACGTCCGCGAGGCCGCCAAGGGGCTCGCGACCACCGGCGCCGGCCGGCCCCCGGGCGTCCTGGTCGTCGTCACACCCCTGGAGGGCTTCCTCACCCCCGAGCGGAACGAGGCGCTGTCCGTCGAGGTCACCCGGCACGTGCACGCGGCGACCGGCCCCGACACCGTCGTCTGGCTCGTCGTGAACGAGATCCCGGAGGGGAACTGGGCCGTGAACGGCGGACTCACCCGCCGCGCGAAGATCGACGAACTCGTCGCCGAGGCGGCCCGGGCGAGCTGAATTCCATATTCCTGTCGGCGGCGCCGCACCGTATTCACGGTGCGGCCCCGTTCGCATTTCCGGAACCGGGCGCACCGCAAAGGGGTGCGGATTCCCGTATCGAAGTACGGCTCACCCGGCCCGTACGGTGATGTCAATGGCACCGACGGATGGGAGAGACTCGTTCATGGCTCTGCAATCGGCGCCGCGACTCGGTGTGGTGGTTCCGTCCGGGAACGCCGCCGCCGAACCCGAGATCGGCAGCCTCGTGAACCCCGCATTGAATGTCCACACATCACGATTCCCGGTGCTTCCCGGAAAAGACCTGCGCGGTCGTCTGGAGAAGTACAACGACGTGCTTCCCGAAGTGCTCGGGAATTTCGGCGGACTGCGTCTCGACGCGGCCGTCGTCTCCTGCACCGGTTCGCACTACCTCCTCACCCCCGAAGGCGACCGCGCGCTCTGCGCGGAGCTCTCCGAGCGCCTCGGAGCGCCCGTACGGTCCGCCGCCCTGGCCATCCTCGACACCGCGCGGGCCGTGGGCGCCGAACGGCTCGTCCTGATCTCGCCGTACGAGCCCTGGCTCACCGAACTCTCGCACGCCTACTGGGAGTCGGCCGGACTCAGGGTCGACCGGATCGTCAAGATCCGGGCCGGCGCGCGCTTCTCCCCGTACGACGTCACCACCGAGGAACTCGTCGCCCAGGTCCGGGAGGCCGAACTTCCCGAGGACGCGGCCCTGTTGTTCACCGGCACCGGCATGTTCACCTTCGACGCGCTCGCCGAGCTCGGCCGCGACAGCGGACGCACCCTGCTCACCTCCAACCTGGCGAGCGCCTGGTGGGCCCGCGACACCCTCGGCCTCCCGGCCGAAGGACCGGACGCCCACCCGCTGCTCCGCCGGCTCGCGGAGCGGGCCGCCGCCGTGGCCGTGTCGTGAGCGGCCGCGCGACGCCCCACGGGCCGGTCGCCGTCGTCGGCGCCGGGCCGGTGGGCCTGACCGCCGCCCTCGTCCTCGCCCGCGCCGGGATCCCGGTGACCGTTCTGGAGTCCAGGAACGAGCTGGCCACCGAGTCCCGCGCCTCCACCTTCCACCCCGCGACCCTCGACCTCCTCGACGAACTCGGCGTCGCGGCCGCCCTGCGCGTCCAGGGCCGCACCGTCGACCGCGTCCAGTGGCGCGACCTGGACGGCGCGGTCCACGCCGAACTGGACTACGGACTGCTCGCCGGACACACCGGCCACCCCTACCGGCTCCACGTCGAACAGGCCCGGCTCACCCCGCTGCTGCTCGACGCGCTCACCGCGACCGGCCTCGCCGACGTACGGTTCGGGGCCACCGCCACCGGCGCCACCGAGACCGGCGGCGGGGTGCGGCTGCGCACCGAGGACGCGGCCGGGCGGGCGACCGTCGGCCACCACCCGTACGTCCTGGCGGCCGACGGCAGCCGCAGCCGGCTCCGCGAGCTCGCCGGACTGCCCGGCACGGCCGAGGAGTACCCCGACTACGCGCTGCGCGTGGTCACCGACTCCCCGCTCGACGAACTGCTCCCCGGGCTCGCCCCGCTGGCCTACGTCCGCGACCCCCGTGGCTCGTTCAGCGCGCTCGGGATGCCCGACCACTGGCGGCTCATCTTCCGCATCCGGCGCGGGACGCCCCGCGACGAGGTGCTCGCGCCCGAGGCCGTCCGCGCCCGGGTCGAGCAGGCCCTGCCGGGCGCCGCGGGACGGGCCGTGCGCATCACCGACGCGCACACCTACCGGCTCGCCCGCTTCCTGCTGCCGGCCTACCGGGCCGGCCGGGTGCTGTTCGCCGGGGACGCGGCCCACCTCACCTCCACCGCCGGCGGCCTCAACATGAACTGCGGGATCCACGACGCCGTGGAGACCGGCCGGGCCCTCGCCGCCGTCCTGCACGGCGGCACCGGGGACGAGGCCCCGCTCGACGCGGCCCTCGCGCGCCGCCGCTCCATCGTCGAGACGGCGGTCCTCCCGCGCAGCGAGGCCCGCACGGCCGGCCTCGACAGCCCCGCCGAACTCCTCGCCCGGATCGCCGGCCTGCGGCGCACCGCCGCGGACCCCCGCGCCGCCACCGACTACCTGCTCAAGGCATCACTTCTCGACGTCGCACCACGACCCCTGAAAGGTGACGCACATGCGGATCTGGTTTCACAAGCACACCGTTGAGGGACGCCTGCCGCTGCTCGACCAGTGGTACCGCGAACACCTCGACGCGATCGCCGCACCCGGCACCACCGTCGACATCAAGACCCTGCCGGCCGACACGTACCCCGACCGCACCCCCTTCGGCCTCGTCGGCCACCACTCCGCCCAGGTGCTCTTCAGCCGCCACTTCTCCGAGTCCGCGCTCGTCGCTGAGCGGGAGGGCTACGACGCCTGGGTGATCGCCGCCGGCCAGGACCCCGGCCTGCGCGACGCCCGCCACCTCGCCTCCATCCCGACCCTCGGCTACGGCGAGACGGCCTTCTTCCTCTCGGCGCTCACCGGCCAGCGCTTCGGCGTCCTCGGCTTCATGCCGCCCCTGGAGGAGCCGATCAGGGCCAACATCCGCCAGTACCGCCTGGAGTCCTCGCTCAGCTCCTACGAGGTCGTGCCCGGCGGCTGGGACTCCGTGCACCGCTCCCTGGAGGGCGACTTCGACGAGTTCGTCGAGGTGTACTCGGCGGCCGCCCTGCGCGCCGCAGAGGCCGGGGCCGAGGTCATCATCCCCGCCGAGGGCATCCCCAACGAGATCCTCTGGCACCTCGGCATCCACGAGCTCCACGGCCTGCCCGTGATCGACCCCGCCGGACTCGCCGTGAAGCTCGCGGAGACCCTCGTCCAGCTCGGCGAGCTGAAGCTCTTCCAGCGCAGCGGCCACGGCTACTGGTTCAGCCGCCCCGACGAGCCCGTCGCCAAGCACCTGGAGCAGGTCTTCCTCGGCTCGGCCCTCTAGGAGATGCCGTGTCCGCAGGACCGGCCCTGCCCGGGGCGCGACGCACCGCCCCGCGCCCGTACCCCCACCGTCATGCACCGCACGCCGTCACGCCTTCGAGGGAGTCACGCCCATGACGTACGACGCCTACGGCCGCAACACCGCGGCCACCGACCCCGCCGCCCCCTACTACCGCCCGCGCCGGCTCCGCCGCACCCCCGCGCTGCGCCGCTTCGCCGCCGAGACCCGCGTCGGCCCCGCCAACCTCGTCCAGCCCCTCTTCCTCCGCGAGGGCCTCACCGAACCGCGTGAGATCCCCTCCATGCCGGGCGTCTTCCAGCACACCCGCGACACCCTCCGCAAGGCCGCCGCCGAGGCCGTCGCCAACGGGGTCGGCGGGCTCATCCTCTTCGGGATCCCCGAGCACAAGGACCCCACAGGCACCGGCGCCGTCGACCCCGACGGCATCCTCCAGGTCGCCCTGCGCGACGTCGCCGCCGAGGTCGGCGACTCCACCGTGATCATCGGCGACATCAACCTCGACGAGTACACCGACCACGGCCACACCGGCGTCCTCGACGCCAACGGCGACGTCGACAACGACGCCAGCATCGAGCTGTACGCGCAGGCCGCCGTCGTCCAGGCCGACGCCGGCGCCCAGATCGTCGCCCCCAGCGGCATGATGGACGGCCAGGTCCGCCGCATCCGCGAGGCCCTCGACCGGGCCGGGCACCAGTCCGTCGCCATCCTCGGCTACTCCGCCAAGTACGCCTCGCACTTCTACGGCCCCTTCCGCGACGCCGTCGAGTCCACCCTGCGCGGCGACCGCAAGGGCTACCAGCAGTTCCCCGGCAACATCCGCGAATCCCTCCTGGAGGTCTCGCTCGACGTCGCCGAGGGCGCCGACCTCGTCATGGTCAAGCCCGCCCTCGCCTACCTCGACATCGTGCGACTCATCGCCGACCACGTGCAGGTGCCCGTCTCCGCCTACCAGGTCTCCGGCGAGTACTCCATGGTCGAGGCGGCCGCCGCCAAGGGCTGGATCGACCGCGACCAGGTCGTCCGCGAGAGCCTCGCCTCCATCCACCGCGCCGGCGCCACCCAGATCATCACCTACTGGGCCTCCGAGTTCGCCCAGAGTCTGGACCGGTGACCCGGTGACCTCGTCCTCCACCGTGCTGGTCCTCGGCATCAGCCATGCCAGCGCCCCGCTCGACCTCCTGGAGAGACTCGCCGGCACCGACCGGCCCGCCGAGGAGCTCGTCTCCGACGCGACCTCCGTCGACGGCATCGACGCCGCCGTCGTCGTCTCCACCTGCAACCGCCTGGAGATCTACGCCGAGACCCGGGGCGGCCCCACCGACCTCGACGAACTCGACGGCCTCGGCGAGCTGTTCGCCCAGCACACCGGCGTCGACCACGAGGAGATCGCCCCGCACCTCTACAGCCACCACTCCGACCGGGCCGTACGCCACCTCTTCGCCGTGGCCTCCGGACTCGAATCGGTCGTGGTCGGCGAGGACCAGATCCTCGGCCAGGTGAAACTGGGCCTCGAACGGTCCCAACGGCTCGACCGCACCGGCCGCGTCCTCGCCAAGGCCGTCCAGACCGCCCTGCGCGTCGGCAAGCGGGCCCGCAACGAGACCGGACTCAACGAGGCCGGCCGCTCCCTCGCCACCGCAGGACTCGGCTTCTTCGAGCGCCGGGTCGGCTCCCTGCACGGCAAGACCGCCCTCGTCATCGGCGCCGGCGCCTTCGCCGGCGTCGTCGTCGCCGCGCTGCGCCGCTCCGGCCTCGACCGGGTGCACGTCGCCAACCGCACCCCGGAGAAGGCCCAGCGGCTCGCCGAGACCACCGGAGGAGTGGGCTACGACCTCGACGACGTGCCCCGGCTGCTCACCGAGGTGGACGTCGTCGTCGGCGCCACCGCCGCCACCGGCCACCTCGTCACCGCCCGGCACGTCGAGGAGGCGCTCGCCGCCCGGGACGGCCGCGAGCTGTTCCTGCTCGACCTGTCCCTGCCGCACAACATCGCCCCCACGGCGGCGGAACTGCCCGGCGTCACCTTCGTCGACCTGCGCCGGATCGCGGAGGAGGGCCAGGAGGACGAGATCTCCGCCGCCAGCGTCCAGGCCGCGCACGAGCTGATCGACGCCGAGGTCGAGCAGTTCCGCACCGGCCTCCGGCTCGCCGGCGCCAAGCCCGTCCTCACCGCCCTGCGCACCGCCGCCACCGAGGCGGCCGAGGCCGAGCTCGACCGGCTCGCCCGCCGTCTCGACGGGCTCGACGGCGCGGCGCGGCAGGAGATCGGCCGCAGCGTCCGCCGCATCGTCGACAAGGCCCTGCACCAGCCCACCGTCCTGGTGCGGGAGCTCGCGGCCGACCCGGACGGCGCCCGGCACATCGCCGCCTTCACCCGCCTCTTCGCCGCGGCGGAACCTCCCCACGACAGCGACACGAACGACCCGAACGAGAAGAAGATCGAGGCCATCGCATGAGTGACATCTCGGCCCTCTGGGAAGCCGAATCCATCGCCGTCATCGGGGCCAGCGAGCGCCCCGGCGCCCTGGGCCGCAAGCCGCTCGACTACCTCCTCCGGTACGGCTACAAGGGCCGCATCCTGCCGGTCAACCCGCGCTCGCCGGAGATCCTCGGCGTCCCCGCGTACCCCAGCGTCAAGGACGCCCCCGGCCCCGTCGACCTGGCCCTGATCATGGTCTCCGCCGAGCGGGTCCCCGGCGCCGTCGACGACTGCGTCGCCGCCGGCGTCAAGCTCGCCGTCATCGCCTCCTCCGGCTTCGCCGAGACCGGCGAGGAGGGCGCCCGCCTCCAGGCGGAGGTCGTCGCCAAGGCCCGCGCGGGCGGCCTGCGGATCATCGGCCCCAACTGCATCGGTGCCGTCGGCTACGAGAACCGGGTCCTCGCCACCTTCAGCCCGCTCTTCGGCGCCGAGTCCGTGCCCTTCGAGCCCGGCACCCTCGCCTTCGTCAGCCAGAGCGGCGCCCTCGGCTTCGGCGCCGCCAGCCTCGCCCTGGAGCGCGGTCTGCGCCCTGGCTGGGTGGTCAGCACCGGCAACGACGCCGATGTCACCGCCCTCGAAGTCCTCCGCGAACTCTCCGCCGTCCCCGAGGTCACCGGGCTCCTCGGCTACCTGGAGGACACCCCGGACATCGGGACCCTCCGCGAGCTCGCCGGCTCCGGCAAGCCCGTCGCCCTCCTCAAGTCCGGCCGTACGGAGGCCGGCGGCCGCGCCGCCGCCTCGCACACCGGCGCCCTCGCCACCGACGACCGCGTCCTCGACGCGGCCCTGCGCGGCCTCGGCATCGTCCGCGTCGACGACATCGACGAACTCCTCGACGTGGCCCGGGTCTTCGAGTCCGAGCGGCGCCCCGCCGGCAACCGCGTCGCCGTCGTCACCACCTCCGGCGGCTCCGGCATCCTCGCCGCCGACGCCGTCGAGGCCCACGGCCTGGAGCTCAGCGCCCTGGAGCCGCGCAGCAAGGAGGCGCTCGCCGAGATCGTCCCCGCCTTCGGGGCCATCGACAACCCGGTCGACATCACGGCCACCGTCCTCAGCGACCCGTCCCTCTTCGACCGCTCCCTCGACGTCCTCATCGCGGACGAGACCGTCGACATCATCGTCGCCGCCTTCTGCGTGATGGCGGGACCCGACGTCGAGAAGGCCGTCAACGCCCTCTCCCGCGCCGCCCAGAAGGGCGGAAAGCCCATCCTCGTCGCCCGCACCGGCGCCGACTTCCTCGCCCCCGACGCCCCCCGCGACCTGCGCGAGGCCGGCCTCCCCGAGTACCCCACCCCGGCCCGTGCCCTGCGCGCCGCCGCCGCCCTCTGGGAGGTCAGCCGTCCCCGTACGCTCCCGGAGGCACCGCGCCCCGGGACCGTGCCCGGCCCCGGCGCCGAGGCCACGGAGCCGCAGCTGAAGGCGCTCCTCGCCGAGGCCGGGATCGCCGTGCCCAAGGGCCGGATCGCGGCGGACGCCGAGGACGCGGCGGCGGCCGTCGCCGAGGTCGGCGGTACGGCGGTGCTCAAGGCCGTCGTCCCCGGCCTGCTCCACAAGACGGAGGCCGGTGGCGTCGAGATCGGCGTCACCGCCGACACCGCGCCCGGGGCGTACGAGCGGCTCGCCGCGCTCGGCGGCCAGGTGCTCGTCGAGGAACGCGTCGGCGAAGGCGTCGAGTTGATCGTCGGCGTCCACACCACCGACCTGGGCCCGGTGCTCACCGCCGGTCTCGGCGGCATCTTCACCGAGGTCCTCGACGACGTCGGCCACCGGCTCCTGCCGCTCGCCCCGGGCGAGGGCGCCGAGCTCCTCGCCGGCCTGCGCGGCGCGAAGATACTCGCCGGGGCCCGCGGCCGCGACGCCGTCGACGTCGAAGCCGCCGCCGCACTCCTCCACAAGGTCGGCGAACTGGTCCAGGACTGGCCGGCCGGCTTCGCCCTCGACCTCAATCCGGTGCGGGTCCTCGCGAAGGGCGCGGTCGTCCTGGACGCCGCTCTGAGCTTCGAGACCGCCGAGGAGGCCGGACGATGAGCGGTACGGAGACGCACAGCAAGGCCCTCTTCGAGCGCGCCCGCAAGGTCACCCCCGGCGGCGTCAACTCGCCGGTCCGGGCCTTCGGAGCTGTCGGCGGCACCCCCCGGTTCATCGCCTCCGCCGAGGGCCCGTACCTCACCGACAGCGACGGGAACGAGTACGTCGACCTCATCTGCTCCTGGGGTCCGATGATCCTCGGCCACCGCCACCCGGCCGTCGTCGAGGCGGTCACCCGGGCCCTGGAACGGGGCACCTCCTTCGGGGCGCCGTCCACCGGGGAGGTCGAACTCGCCGAGGAGATCGTCGACCGGGTCGCCCCGGTCGAGCAGGTCCGCCTGGTCAGCTCCGGCACCGAGGCCACGATGTCGGCGATCCGCCTCGCCCGCGGCTTCACCGGCCGCAGCAAGATCGTGAAGTTCGCCGGCTGCTACCACGGCCACGTGGACGCGCTGCTCGCGTCCGCCGGCTCCGGCCTCGCGACCTTCGCGCTGCCCGACACCCCGGGCGTCACCGGCGCCCAGGCGAGCGACACGATCGTCCTGCCGTACAACGACCTGGCGGCGGTCGAGAAGGTCTTCGCCGAGATCGGCGAGGAGATCGCCGCCGTCATCACCGAGGCGGCCCCCGGCAACATGGGCGCGGTTCCCCCGCTGCCCGGCTTCAACGCCGGCCTCAAGGAGATCACCGCCCGCCACGGCGCGCTCTTCATCTCCGACGAGGTCATGACCGGCTTCCGGGCCAGCCGCTCGGGCTGGTACGGCCGCGACGGCGTCGCCCCCGACCTGCTGACCTTCGGCAAGGTCATGGGCGGCGGCTTCCCGGCGGCGGCCTTCGGCGGCCGCGCGGACGTCATGGCCCACCTCGCCCCGGCGGGCCCCGTCTACCAGGCGGGCACCCTCTCCGGGAACCCGGTCGCCACCGCCGCCGGCCTCGCCACCCTGCGGCACAGCACCCCCGAGGTGTACGAGCGGCTCGACCAGGTCTCGGCCACGATCGGCGCCGAGGTCTCCGCCGCCCTCACCAAGGAGGGCGTGGCGCACCGGCTGCAGTACTCCGGCACCATGTTCTCGGTCTTCTTCGGGGAGGACGAGGTCGTGGACTTCGACGGGGTCCGCGCGACCGAGGCGTACCGCTACACGCCGTTCTTCCACGCACTGCTGCGGCAGGGCGTCTATCTGCCGCCCTCGCCGTTCGAGGCCTGGTTCATCTCGGCCTCGCACGACGACCGGGCCGTGAGCCGGGTGGTCGAGGCACTCCCGGCCGCGGCGGCGGCCGCGGCCGCGGCGAAGCGCTGACGGCGGAAACCGAAAGGGAAGAGCCCCCGTGGATCACGGGGGCTCTTCCCTTTCCCGCGGGGCGGTTCAGCCGGCGAGGTCGATCCGCACCTCGACATTCCCCCGGATCGCCTTCGAGTACGGGCAGCGGCCGTGGGCGGCGTCGGCGAGCCGCCGCGCCTCGGCGGCGTCGAGGCCGGGCAGTTCGACGGTGAGGACCACCGACAGGTGGAAGCCGCCGTCCTCCTTGTGCAGCGCCACCTCGGCGGTGACGGTGTCGTCCGTGAGCGCGGTCCTGGACTCGCGGGCGGAGACCCGGAGCGCGCTGTGGAAGCAGGCGGCGTAGCCCGCGGCGAAGAGCTGCTCGGGGTTGGTCGCGGTGCCGGAGCCGCCGACGGCCTTGGGGCTCGACAGCGGCAGGTCGAGGAGACCGTCGGAGGAGCGCACGGCGCCGTTGCGCCCGTCTCCGGTGGAAGCGACCTCGGCGGTGTAGACGACGGCCATGCGTCATTCCTTTCGACAGCGGAGAAGGGGGAATTCACCCAGTCTCCGGCGCTGGCGAATTCCCGGCGCTACGGATCTCCGCAGTCCTCTCCGGAGCTCCGCCGAATAGCGTGGAGGACATCACCGATCCATGAATTCAAGGGAGTTGGCCATGACCGGACCGCTGACCGGAGTACGCGTACTGGAATTCGCGGGCTCGGCGCCCACCGCGTTCGTCGGCACCGTCCTGTCCGGTCTCGGCGCCGACGTCGTACGCGTCGACAGGGCGCCCGCAGCCCCCGAGGGCGCACGCCCCCCGGAGAACCCGCTCTCCCGCGGCCGCCGTTCGGTCGCCCTCGACCTCAAGAGCCCCGAAGGGACCGAGCGGGCGCTCGCGCTCGCCGAGCACGCCGACATCCTCGTCGAGGGCTTCCGCCCCGGCGTCGCCGACCGCCTCGGCATCGGCCCCGCCGCCGCCCACGCCCGCAACCCGCGCCTGGTGTACGGGCGGCTCAGCGGCTGGGGCGGCCAGGGCGAGTGGGCCGGACGCGCCGCCCACGACCTCGCCGTGCTCGCCCTGACCGGAGCCCTCGACGCCGACCCGGTGACCGGGACGCCGGTCCCGCCCCCGACCGCGTACCTCTCCAGCTTCGCCGGCGGCGCCAACGCCCATGTGCACGGGCTGCTCGCCGCACTCCACGAACGGGAGCGCTCCGGCCGGGGCCAGGTCGTCGACACCGCCCTCGCCGACGGCGCCGCCCTGATCGCCACCCTGATCCACCAGTGGCGCGCGGTCCCCGGCAACCACACCGTCACCGACGCCCCGCACTACACCTTCTACGCGGCCGCCGACGGCCTGCACCTCGCCGTCGCCGCCATCGAACCCCGGCTCTACCAGAACCTCCTGGAACAGCTGGGCCTCACCGAGGAGGACAACCTCCCCGACCGCGCCGACGCGGCCGCCTGGCCGGAGCTGCGCGCCCTGATCGCCGCCCGCTTCGCCACCCGCGACCGTGCGCACTGGGTGAAGCTCTTCGACGCCGTGGACGCCGGAGTGGCCCCCGTCCTCACCGCCGCCGAGGCGGCCGAGCACCACCAGCTCGCCGCGCGCGGCGCGTTCGTGGAGGTCGGCGACACCGTGCAGCCCGCCCCCGCCTCCCGCTTCGACCGCACCCCGGCCGGCGCCCCGGGCCGCGCCCCGCTCCCCGGCGAGCACACGGACGAGGTCCTCGCGGAATGGGCTCAGGCCTCCAGGTAACGCAGCACCGCCAGGATCCGCCGGCTGTAGCCGTCGGTCCGGTGGAGCTCCAGCTTGTCGAAGACGACGCCCAGGTACTTCTCGACCGCGCTCAGCGAGAGGTGCAGCTGCCGGGCGATGGCCGCGTTCGTATAGCCCTGGGCCAGCACCTCCAGGACCTCCCGCTCGCGCGGGGTGAGCCGGGCCAGCGGATCGGCGTGCGTGCTGCGGACGACGAGCTGGTGCACCACCTGCGGGTCGATCGCCGCCCCGCCCCCGTGGATCCGTTCCAGCGCGTCGAGGAACTCCTCGACCTGCGCCACCCGGTCCTTGAGGAGATAGCCGACCCGTTCCGCGCCGGCCGCGAGGAGCCGGGCCGCGTAGCTGCGCTCGACGTACTGCGAGAGCACGAGCACCCCCGTCCCCGGCAGCCGCTCGCGGATCTCCACCGCGGCCCGCAGCCCCTCGTCGGTGTGGGTCGGCGGCATCCGGATGTCGGCGACCACGACGTCCGGGCGCCGCGCCTCGACCTCGGCGACCAGGGTCTCGGCGTCGCCGAACGCGGCGAGCACCTCATGGCCCTCCTCGACGAGCAGCCGCACCAGGCCCTCCCGCAGCAGGGTCGAGTCCTCGGCCAGGATCACGCGCACGGCAGCTCCGCGACAAGAGTGGTGGGTCCCCCGAGGGGGCTGTCGACGCGCAGGGTCCCGTCCAGCGCGGCGACCCGGCTGCGCAGCCCGGTGAGCCCGCTGCCCGCCGGGTCCGCGCCGCCCCGGCCGTCGTCCTCGACCCGCACGGTGAGCAGCGGGCCGACGCGTGTGACACGCACGGAGACGGCGGAGGCGGCGGAATGCTTGGCGGCGTTGGTGACGGCCTCCGACACCACGAAGTACGCGGCGGTCTCCACCGGCCGGGGCAGCGGCCCGTCCCCCGCCTCGAAGCGGACGCGCAGCGGGATCCCGCAGCGCTGCGCCACCCCGCCCAGCGCCTCTTCGAGGCCCAGGCTGTCGAGGGCCGCGGGGTACACCCGCCAGGCCACGTCCCGCAGCTCGGCCAGGACGTCCTGGGCCTCCCGGTGCGCCTGCCGCAGCAGCGCGTCCGCCTGCTCCGGGTCGCGCTCCCGGCCCCGGCGCGCCCTGCCCAGCAGCATGGCCAGGGCCACCAGCCGCTGCTGGACGCCGTCGTGGAGGTCGCGCTCGATCCGCCGGCGCTCGGTGTCCACGGCCTGGACCACGGCCGCCCGGCTGAGGGCGAGCTCGTCGATGCGGCGGCGCAGCAGCTCCTGCTCGGAGGGGCCGAAGCACGCGCGCGCGAGGCGGGCGTCGAGGGCGGTCAGCGCGTACAGGCCCTGGACGTCGAGGAAGAGCAGGACACCGCCGAGCAGCAGCTGGCCGAGGAGTTCGGTCCAGCCGAGCGAGCCCCGGACGACGCCCCGGACGAGCAGGACGGCCAGGACCTCGCCGAAGACGAGGAGCCCGAGCACGATCGCGGTCACCAGACCGGCCCCCACCCGGGCGGCGAGGTACCGGAGGAGCCGCCGGTCGGGGACTTCGTACGCGCCGGGGAACCGGTCGCCGAAGAAGACCGAGCGGCGCCTCCGCTCCAGGGCGGCCAGCCGCCGGACCCCGGCCATCAGGACGGGCCGCGCGCGGGGCCACAGCAGGAAGGGGCCGAGGACGGGGCCGGAGACCAGGAAGAGAAGGGGACTGAGGCATCCGAGCAGCACACCGACGAACCGCCGGCCCGCCGAAGCCTCCCCCTCGCCCCCTCGCATGCTCCCGGAGCCTACTTCGTCCGGCACGGGTCCCCGCTCCCCGCTCAGGAGGCCTACTTCGTCCGGCACAGGTCCCCGCTCCCCGCTCAGGAGGTACGGCGGTGCTGGGCTCGGCCGCGCCCCCGGAGCCGTACGGCGAGGAACGCGGCCAGGGCCACCAGGACCAGCACCAGCACGGCCTTGGACAGCACGCCCACGTACCCCTCGACGAGGTCCCAGCGGTCCCCGAGCCAGTAACCGGCCATCACGAGCACGCTGTTCCAGACGAGACTGCCGAGCGTCGTGAGGGTGAGGAAGAGGTGCATCGGCATCCGCTCGACCCCGGCGGGGACCGAGATGAGACTGCGGAAGATCGGCACCATTCGGCCCAGGAACACCGCCTTGGTGCCGTGCCGCGCGAACCACCGCTCGGTGCGCTCCAGATCGGAGACCTTCACCAGCGGCAGCCGGGCCCAGAGCGCGTGCATCCGCCGCTGCCCGAACCACGCGCCGATCCAGTAGAGGGTCACCGCCCCCACCACCGACCCCAGCGTCGTCCAGAACAGCGCCGAGGCGAGGCTGAGCACCCCCTGCCCGGCGGCGAAGCCGGTCAGCGGCAGGATCACCTCGCTGGGCAGCGGCGGGAAGAGGTTCTCCAGCGCGATGGCCAGCCCGGCGCCGGGCCCGCCCATCGTGTCGACGAGTCCGGCGGCCCACCCGGCGAATCCGCCGGCGGGCTCCCCGGCCAGGGCCAGGGCGGGGTGGGAGACGGGCGAGGTGATCGGCACGGCGGATCTCCAGGACGGCGAGTGGGTTCCCGAGGCCCTCCGCCCCGGCACCCTTCACGCTAGAAATCCCACGTCACGCCCGGTACGAGGCTTCCCGCCCGGCCACCCTGCGGAAAACCGCAGGGCCGTTCCGGACAGGCCCTAGGCACCCGCCCGGAACGGCCCGTCGAGGGCGGCCCACTGCAGCAGCATGACGGTCTTCGCGTCGGCGATCCTTCCGTCGCGGACCATGGCGAGTGCCTCCGCGAAGGGGACCTCCACGGTGGTGATGTCCTCGCCCTCGGCGGCGACCCCGTGGGTCTCACCGGGGGAGTGCGCCGTGTCGTACGGAGCGGCGAAGAAGTGCAGGCGCTCGGTGACCGAGCCGGGACTCATGTAGACCTCGAAGACCCGCTCGGGCGCACCGATGCTGTGCCCGGTCTCCTCCTCGGCCTCGCGGCGGATCGCCTCCTCGGGGCTCTCGCCGTCGAGGAGGCCCGCGGCGGTTTCGAGGAGCATGCCGTCGGGGTGCCCGTTGACGTAGGCGGGGAGGCGGAACTGGCGGACCAGGAGCACGGTACGGCGTTCGGTGTTGTGGAGCAGGACGGTCGCCCCGTCGCCGCGGTCGTAGGTCTCGCGCTGCTCACGGCTCCAGTGCCCGTCGCCGTGCCGGAAGTCGAAAGTGGTCTTCCGCAGGACGTACCAGTCGCAGGACAGCACCTCCACGTCCTGGATCCGCACGTCCGGGTTGCCGGTCAGATCGCGGCCGTGCCGGTCGAGACCGGTCCGGCCGCGGCGGTCGGGGGTGTCGACGCCGGCGGTCATCGGGCGGCCGGGACGGCGGTGATGTCGGTGTAGACGGCGGCGCCCTGCCCGAGGGCCTGGGCGACCATCCGGTCGGCGCCCTCGGAGGGCCCGCCGATCCGCAGCACCGCGTCGCAGCGGGACAGCAGGCGCTCGGCGACGGGATGGAAGATCTCGTCGAAGAGCGGGTCGCCGGGGGCGGCGCCGCCGGCCGTCTCCAGGAGCGGGAGGGCGAGGGCCTCTCCGGTGACGGGCAGGTGCCCGGCGCGGAAGAGCACGAGAGCGGCCTCGTTCATCGCCCGCACGTTGGCGGCCAGCTTGCGGGGGTCGTCGCCGGTGCCGGCCCGGTAGGGACCGGCGACGAGGATCATCAGGGGGCGGGGACCGGGGGTCATGACCGCATCACTCCTCCATCAGGCGTACGGGTACGGGCGACGGCGTCCCGGTCAGGCGAGCGCCGTCCGGACACCCGCGTCCCGCAGGGCGTCCAGGGTCTGGGGGCCGCCGGGATGGGTGGCGGCGTCCTCCGCGGCCCGGTCGGTCACGAAGTCGTCCACCGCGTCGAGGGAGGCGACCCGGCTGAACGCGCGCACGCCCAGCTTGGTCGCGTCCGCGACCGCGACCGTACGGGCGGAACGGGCGAGCCCGGCCTGCTTGACGGCCGCGTCGTCGAGGGAGAACTCCGACCAGCCGTGCTCGGCGTGCACCCCGCCGATGGACATCACGAAGCAGTCGAAGGCCAGGGCCTCCAGGGTGCGCAGCGCGAGCGGGCCGACGAGGGAGCGCTCACCGGGACGGGAGCGTCCGCCCACGACGAGGAGATCGATCCCGGGCCGGTCGGCCAGGGCGACGGCCGCCTGGAGGCTGAGCACGGCGACCGTCAGCGGGCCTCGGTCGGCCAGGTGCTCGGCGACGTGCACGGTCGTGGTCCCCGCGTCGAGCAGCACGCGCGAACCGGGCTCCACGAGCGCGGCCACGGCCGCGCCGATCCTGTCCTTGGTCGCGGTCTGCCAGGGCTCCCGCGCGGTGAACCCCGCCTGCTCCTCACGCGTGCGCGTGGCGACGGCACCACCGTGCACCCGGCGCACGAGACCCTGGCGCTCCAGCGCGTCGAGGTCCCTGCGGACGGTCATTTCGGAGACGCCCAGACGAAGGGAGAGCTCCGACACGGAGACCCGGTCGGAGCCCTGCACCAATCGCAGGGTCAGGTCCAGACGATTGGCGACACCCATGACGACTTTCTACCACGGTGATGTTCGAATGAACATCACCGTGTGCGAAATGACGGGACGGGAGCCATCCCCGGACCGCCTACCCTTGGACGCATGACGAGCAGCAGCGACCGGAGCACCGCAGTGAGCGTTGACGGCACCAAGACCTACGAGATCCGCACCTACGGGTGCCAGATGAACGTCCACGACTCCGAGCGGCTCTCCGGTCTGCTGGAGGAGGCGGGTTACGTCCGGGCCCCCAAGGGCGCGGACGGCGACGCCGACGTCGTCGTCTTCAACACCTGCGCGGTCCGCGAGAACGCCGACAACAAGCTGTACGGCAACCTCGGCCGGCTCGCCCCGATGAAGACCACGCGCCCCGGCATGCAGATCGCCGTCGGCGGCTGTCTCGCCCAGAAGGACCGCGACACCATCGTCAAGAAGGCCCCCTGGGTCGACGTGGTCTTCGGCACGCACAACATCGGCAAGCTGCCGGTCCTCCTGGAGCGCGCCCGCGTCCAGGAGGAGGCCCAGATCGAGATCGCCGAGTCCCTGGAGGCCTTCCCCTCCACGCTGCCGACCCGCCGCGAATCCGCCTACGCCGCCTGGGTCTCGATCTCCGTCGGCTGCAACAACACCTGCACCTTCTGCATCGTCCCCGCCCTGCGTGGCAAGGAGGAGGACCGCCGACCCGGCGACATCCTCGCCGAGATCGAGGCGCTGGTCGCCGAGGGCGTCTCCGAGATCACCCTGCTCGGCCAGAACGTCAACGCGTACGGCTCCGACCTGGGCGACCGCGAGGCCTTCAGCAAGCTGCTGCGCGCCTGCGGCCAGATCGAGGGCCTGGAGCGCGTCCGCTTCACCTCCCCGCACCCCCGCGACTTCACGGACGACGTCATCGCGGCCATGGCCGAGACGCCGAACGTCATGCCGCAGCTGCACATGCCGCTCCAGTCCGGCTCGGACTCGATCCTCCGGGCGATGCGCCGCTCCTACCGGCAGGAGCGTTTCCTCGGCATCATCGAGAAGGTCCGCGCGTCCATCCCGCACGCCGCGATCTCCACCGACATCATCGTGGGCTTCCCCGGCGAGACCGAGGAGGACTTCGAGCAGACGATGCACACCGTCCGCGAGGCCCGCTTCGCGAACGCCTTCACCTTCCAGTACTCCAAGCGCCCCGGCACCCCGGCGGCGACCATGGAGGGCCAGATCCCGAAGGAGGTCGTGCAGGCGCGCTACGAGCGCCTCGTCGCCCTCCAGGAGGAGATCTCCTGGGAGGAGAACAAGAAGCAGGTCGGCCGCACCCTGGAGGTCATGGTCGCGGAGGGCGAGGGCCGCAAGGACGGCGAGACCCACCGCCTCTCCGGCCGCGCCCCCGACAACCGGCTCGTCCACTTCACGAAGCCGGCCGAGGAGGTCCGCCCCGGCGACGTGGTGACGGTCGAGATCACGTACGCGGCTCCGCACCACCTCCTGGCGGAGGGCGAGGTCTCCTCGGTCCGCCGCACGCGCGCGGGCGACGCCTGGGAGAAGCGCACGGCGGCCCCGAAGCCGACGGGCGTCCTCCTGGGCCTCCCGAAGATCGGCGCCCCGGCCCCCCTCCCCCCGGCGGAGACCCCGGCCTGCGGCACGCACTGACGAACGAGCCCACCCGCCGTGTGGGCAGGCGTCCCGCTGGGGCGATGGGGGCACCTCCCGGACGAAGTCTGGGGGAGAAACGCATGCCCACAACGGGCGGGGCGCGGCGGGCGTAGGCCCACGACGGACGGCAGGGCGCAGTAGGCTGCCGATCATGCTTGTCGCCGCAGCCGTCTGCCCCTCCCCGCCCCTGCTCCTCCCCGAGATCGCGACCGGCGCCGCCCCCGAGCTGGACGCCGCGCGGACGGCCTGCGCGGATGCCGTCGGGCTGCTCGCCGCCGCCCGCCCCGACCGGCTGTACGTCGTCGGCCCCGCCGAAGCGGGCGCGCACGGCGCCTACCCGGCCGGTGCGACGGGCTCCTTCGCCGGATTCGGCGTCGACCTCTCGGTGCACCTGGGCGAAGGCCCGACAACCTCCCGCGCCCTCCCCGCCTCCCTCGCCGTCGCCGCCTGGCTCCTCACCCGCGCCGCCTGGGCCGACGCGCCGATCGAGGGCCTGGCCGTGGCCGAGGCGACGGCGCCGGACGCCTGCGCGGCGACCGGCCGTGAGCTCGCGGCCTCCGCCGAGCGCGTCGCCCTCCTGGTGATGGGCGACGGCAGCGCCTGCCGGACCGTGAAGGCCCCCGGCTACCTGGACGAGCGCGCGGCCGGCTTCGACGCGGAGGCGGCCCGGGCGCTCGGCACGGCCGACGTGACCGCGCTGCTCGGGCTGGACGCCGGGCTCGCGGGCGAGCTGAAGGCGGCCGGCCGCGCCCCCTGGCAGGTCCTCGCGGGCGCGGCCGAGGGCGCGGGCCTCGACGGCCGACTGCTCTTCGAGGACGCCCCGTACGGCGTGGGGTACTTCGTCGCCGCCTGGTCGTAGAAGCCCGGGCACACGAACGGCGGACGGCCGCGGAGCGCGATGCTCCGCGGCCGTCCGCCGTGCGGAGGGACTGTCGGGTGACGTCGGTCGTCAGGCGGCCGGCGGCGGCGTCGCGCCACCGCTCCCGGGCGTGCCGTCGTCCTTGTGACCGATCCGGTCGATGGCGTCCTTCGCCTTGCCCGTACCGGACTGGATCTTTTCGCTGTACTTGCCCTTGGTCTTCTCGTCGACCAGCTTCGCGGCCTTGTCCAGGCCGTGGTCGATCTTCTCGCCGTGCTGCTGCGCGAGGTCGGCGACCTTGTCCTTGGCCGGGGCGAGCTTGGCCTTCAGCGAATCCAGGAGACCCATGGGGCACCTTCCCTCCGCGGACCTCGGGGGCCCGTATTCCGTGTCCTACTTCCGGGCGCCTTCGCCCGCCTCGTTGTCGGCGGCGGCCTCGGCCGACTGCTGCTTCGGGATCTCGACGGCCTCGGCGGGCGCCGCTTCGGCCGTCACCTCGTCCGTCTCGACGTCCTCCGCGGCAGCCGTCGGGGCCTCCGCCTCGGCGGCCTCGGCCGTGGCATCCGACCCGGTGTCGCCCTGCTTCTTCCGGCGAAACATTGCAAAAACGCCCATATTCACTCCATAGCGTACTCGGACGGGACGGGCTCCGTGACGATCGACGGTCGGAACCTCGCAACAGGCAACGAAGCCGGATGGGGCCCGTCACGTAGCTCGTTCGGGGACCGGGCGGGAGGTTTGCGAGACTGGGACGGTGAGAAGCGCAGCTCCCGCCCCGCGGGTCATCGCCGTCGTCGGCCCCACGGCAGCCGGAAAGTCCGATCTGGGTGTATTCCTGGCACAGCAGCTCGGCGGCGAGGTCGTCAACGCCGACTCGATGCAGCTCTACCGGGGGATGGACATCGGAACCGCCAAGCTGACGCTTGAGGAGCGCGGCGGCGTCCCGCACCACCTCCTCGACATCTGGGACGTGACGGAGGCCGCCAGCGTCGCCGAGTACCAGCGGCTCGCCCGCGCCGAGATCGACCGGCTGCTCGCCGCGGGCCGCACCCCGGTCCTCGTCGGCGGTTCCGGACTGTACGTACGGGGGGCCGTCGACGCCCTGGAGTTCCCGGGCACCGACCCCGCCGTCCGGGCCCGTCTGGAGGCCGAACTCGAAGAGCGCGGCTCCGGCGTCCTGCACGCCCGGCTGGCCGAGGCCGACCCCGAGGCGGCCCGCGCGATCCTGCCCAGCAACGGCCGTCGCATCGTCCGGGCCCTGGAGGTGATCGAGATCACCGGCAAGCCCTTCACCGCCAACCTCCCCGGCCCCGACTCCGTCTACGACACCGTCCAGATCGGCGTCGACGTGGCCCGCCCCGAGCTCGACGAACGGATCACCACGCGCGTGGAC
The DNA here is from genome assembly GCF_041053105.1 of Streptomyces sp. R44. Taxonomy (NCBI): domain Bacteria; kingdom Bacillati; phylum Actinomycetota; class Actinomycetes; order Kitasatosporales; family Streptomycetaceae; genus Streptomyces; species Streptomyces sp. R44. The sequence continues at coordinate 6,321,256 of NZ_CP163444.1, forward strand.
CGGATGTGGGAGGCCGGCCTCGTCGACGAGGTGCGCGCCCTGGAGGCGCAGGGGCTGCGCGAGGGCCGCACGGCGGCCCGCGCCCTCGGCTACCAGCAGGTCCTCGCGGCGCTCGCGGGGGAGTGCACCGAGGACGAGGCGCGCGCGGAGACCGTGCGGGCCACGAAGCGCTTCGCCCGCCGCCAGGACTCGTGGTTCCGCCGCGACCCGCGCGTGCACTGGCTCAGCGGAGCGGCCGATCACCGGGGGGAACTCCCGCGGGAGGCGCTGTCGTTGGTCGAACGAGCGGTCACAGCCTGATCACGTGATGGCATCGGGACGCACTGCCCGTCATTTCGGCGGTCATGAGCGTGCCATCATCGAGCATCGATCGACCGAGTGAAGTCCGAGTGGGGAGGGCGCGTGGCGATGGAGGCCGGCCCTCGCGACAGAGAACAGCACGAGGCGGCCCTGAGTGACCCGACGGCGGATCCGTCGGCGGACACCCCGGGCCATCCGACGGACGACGCTCCCGTCGGCGCCGCCCCGGGGCTGACCCCGGACGGTCCGGACGACGCCGTGGGCACGGCCGTCGAGGTCGACGCCGACGAGGTCGAGGTCGAGCTGCGGCCCCAGCGCCGGCTGCGGATCTGGCAACTCGCCCCGATCGTGGGCCTGGCCGCCGTCGGCTCGCTGATGTTCGCCTTCCCGCTCGCCTTCGGCTCCGGGGACGGCGGTGCCGTGGTCGCGATGCTCGGCCTCCTCATCAGCTCCTGCGCGGCGGGCTGGGGCATGATGGCCGCCCGCAAGGTCGGCTACACCTGGCCGGGCCTCCCGCCCCGCGGCTCGGGCGAGCGCCCGAACTGGCGCGTCCTCGCCCTCTACGTGTCGACGATCGCGGCCCTGGTGGCCCTGGCGGTCTGGCGCGTCGCCCGCCTGCGCTGAAGGGCCACGGCCCGCACCCGTACGGCGCTCGCCTCGTACCGAGTCCCGGACGCACCCTCGCCCGCACGGAGTCCCGGACGCACGCTCGCCGGTACCGAGTCCCGGACGCACCCGTGCCCGTACCGGGTCCCGGGCACGCCCTCCCTCAGCCGTTCGGGGTCGCTCGTCGTGTGTGTGGTCCGGCCCGGGCCCGTGCGGAGGCGGGGCCCGGGGGGACGTGGCCCGAGCGCGGTCGGGCCGGGTGGACCGTCCTGTGGACAGGGCGGGCGGCCTGTCGGTCCCGACCCGTACAGTTGATCGCGTGACCAGCACGCAGACCTCGCCGCTCCCCTTCCTCAAGGGCCACGGCACCGAGAACGACTTCGTGATCGTCCCCGACGCGGAGAACGCCGTCGACCTGCCCCCCGCCGTCGTGGCACGGCTCTGCGACCGGCGGGCCGGCATCGGGGGCGACGGGCTGCTGCACGTCGTGCGCAGCGCCGCCCACCCCGAGGCGCGCCACCTGGCCGAGGAAGCCGAGTGGTTCATGGACTACCGCAACGCCGACGGCTCGGTCGCCGAGATGTGCGGGAACGGCGTGCGGGTCTTCGCCCGCTACCTGGAGCACGCGGGGCACGTCACCGCCGGCGAGGTCGCCGTCGCCACCCGGGGCGGCGTCAAGTACGTCCACCTGGACAAGGACGGCTCCGTCACCGTCGCCATGGGTCGCGCGGTGCTTCCCGAGGCCGGCGTCACCGTCACCGTCGACGGCCGCAGCTGGCCCGCGCGCAACGTGAACATGGGCAACCCGCACGCGGTCGCCTTCGTCGAGGACCTCGCCCACGCGGGGAACCTGTACGACGAGCCGCCGTACGAGCCCGCGGCGGTCTACCCGGACGGGGTGAACATCGAGTTCGTCGCCGACCGCGGCCCCCGCCACGTCGCCATGCGGGTCCACGAGCGCGGCGCCGCCGAGACCCGCTCCTGCGGCACCGGCGCCTGCGCCGTCGCCGTCGCCACCGCCCGCCGGGACGGCGTCGACCCCGCCGAGTCCGGCACCCCCGTCACGTACACCGTCGACGTCCTCGGCGGGACCCTGGTCATCACCGAGCACCCCGACGGCCGGATCGACATGACCGGCCCCGCGGTCATCGTCGCCGAGGGCACCGTCGACCCCACCTGGCTCACGGCATGATCGCGCGCGGCGGAATCGAAACTGTCAACGACTGAATTATCGCTCGAATGGGTGATCCGATTCACGCTGAGCGAGAGCGTGACTGCGCCACGTGGTGGGGTCGGTAGCATCAAGCACCGGCCCCCCGGGCACGCCTGGCCCGCCCACCGCCGGTCGACGTTGCCGGAGGTGCCCCATGAGCGCAGAGGCCACCAACCCCGAGGCCGCCCCCACCGACATGGCCGTCCGCAGACGCGGACGCGCCCGGATCGACCTCCGCCGCCTCGGCCGCGCCGCCCTGCTCGGCGCCACCGCCGGACCGGCGCCCCGTGACCGGCTGCCCGACGCCATCAGCCATGTGGCCGAGGCCCACCGAGCCCAGCACCCCGAGGCCGACCTGACGGTCCTCGGCCGGGCGTACGTCCTCGCCGAGTCCTCGCACCGCGGCCAGTTCCGCAAGAGCGGCGAGGCCTACATCACCCACCCCCTCGCCGTCACCCTCATCCTCGCCGAACTCGGCGCGGAGACCACCACCCTGACCGCCTCCCTCCTCCACGACACCGTCGAGGACACCGAGGTGACACTCGATCAGGTACGCCACGAGTTCGGCGACGAGGTCGCCTATCTCGTCGACGGCGTCACCAAGGTGGAGAAGATCGACTACGGCGCCGCCGCCGAGCCCGAGACCTTCCGCAAGATGCTCGTCGCCACCGGCAGCGACGTCCGGGTCATGTCGATCAAGCTCGCCGACCGCCTCCACAACATGCGCACGCTCGGCGTGATGCGCCCCGAGAAACAGGCCAGGATCGCCAAGGTCACCCGAGACGTCCTCATCCCGCTCGCCGAGCGGCTCGGCGTCCAGGCCCTCAAGACCGAGCTGGAGGACCTGGTCTTCGCGATCCTCCACCCCGAGGAGTACGAGACCACCCGCGCGCTCATCGCCGACAACCCCGGCGCCGCCGGCGAGCTCGCCGCCGTCGCCGACCAGGTCACCGCCGCCCTGCGCGAGGCCGGCATCGGCGCCGAAGTCCTCGTCCGCCCCCGGCACTTCGTCTCCGTCCACCGGGTCCGCCTCAAGCGCGGCGAGCTGCGCGGCTGCGACTTCGGCCGGCTCCTCGTCCTCGTCGCCGAGGACGCCGACTGCTACGGGGTCCTCGGCGAGCTCCACACCTGTTTCACCCCGGTGATCTCCGAGTTCAAGGACTTCATCGCGGCCCCCAAGTTCAACCTGTACCAGTCCCTGCACACCGCCGTCGCCGCCCCCGACGGCGCCGTCGCCGAGGTCCTCATCCGCACCCACCGGATGCACAAGGTCGCCGAGGCCGGCGTCGTCGCCCTCGGCAACCCCCACGTGGGCCAGGAGCCCGACGGCCCGCTCCAGGGGCCCGACGACGGCGAGCGCGTCGACCCCACCCGCCCCGGCTGGCTCTCCCGGCTCCTCGCCTGGCAGCAGTCCGCCCCCGACCCCGACACCTTCTGGACCTCGCTCCGCGCCGACCTCGCCGAGGACGACGAGATCACCGTCTTCCGCGCCGACGGCAGCGCCCCCGGCACCATCAGCCTGCCCGCCGGCGCCAGCTGCGTCGACGCCGCCTACGCCCAGCACGGCGAGGCCGCCCACGCCTGCCTCGGCGCCCGCGTCAACGGCCGCCTCGCCCCGCTGAGCACCGTCCTCGGCGACGGCGACACCGTCCAGCTGCTCCTCGCCCAGGACACGGTGTCCGGGCCGTCCCCGGAGTGGCTCGACCACGCCCGTACCCCCGCCGCGCGGATCGCGATCACCGGCTGGCTCCAGGCGCACCCCGAGAGCGCCGCGCCGCCCGCCGCCCCCACCGACCCCCGGCCGCAGCCCAGCGTCCCCGCCGACCGGCGCTCCGGCGCCGAGCTCCACGCCGACCTGGACGGCGAGCCGCCCGCGGCCGTCCGTCCCGCGGGCTGCTGCACCCCCGTGCCGCCCGACGAGATCACCGGCTTCCGGGTCCGCGGCGGCTCGGTCACCGTCCACCGCGCCCGCTGCTCCGCCGTCGACGCCATGCGCGATCTCGGCCGCGAGCCCGTCACCGTCCGCTGGGGCGACACCGCGCAGGGCCGGGTCACCCTCGTCGCCGAGTCCTTCGGCCGGCCCGGACTGCTCGCCGACCTCACCGAGGCCATCGCCGCCTCCGGGGCCGCCGTCGTCTCGGCGAACGTCGAGCCGCCCAGCGAGCAGCGGGTCCGCCACACGTACACCCTCCACCTCCCCGACGTGGCCGGCCTCGCCGCCCTCATGCGGGCCATGCGGGACGTGCCGGGGGTGTACGACGTCAGGCGGGCGCGCCACTCGCGCGGGCTGAACTGACGACGGCCTTCGAGCGCCCGGCCTTCGAGCGCCCGGCCGTCGGGCGCCCGGCCTTCGAGTGCCCGCCCTTCGAGCGCCCGGCCTCGGGCGACGGGGCTCCGGACTCGGGGCCTGGGGCGACGGGGCCTTGGACTCGGGGCCCGGGGTTCGCGGTAGGCCGTCACCTTCGGGTGCCCCCTCCGGTGACCCCCTTCGGGTGGCCGGCGCGCGCGCCGTCCCGGTGTGCGGCGGCGGCCCTGGTAGCCGTAGGGCCATTCCTCCGGAAAGGCCCTGGCCCATGCCGCTCGTCCGAACCCCCCTGCCCCGCGCGCGGTGGCTCCGCTCCGCCGTCCTGGTCGCCGCCTCCGCCGGGCTCGTCGCCGCCGCGCTGCCCGCCCCGGCGCCGCTCGGCATCGGGGACCCGCTCTTCCCGCACCTCGGCAACCCCGGCTACGACGTCCTCGCGTACACCCTCGACCTCACCTATCCGGGGGTGAACACCAAGCCGCTCGCCGCCGTCACCCGCATCGACGCGCGCGCCACCGAGGACCTGGAGCGGCTCAACCTCGACTTCACCCACGGCACGGTCTCCGCCGTCACCGTCGACGGTCTGCCCGCCGAGTACGTCGGCATTGGCGAGGACCTGGTCGTCACCCCGGTCGCCCCGATCGACGCGGGGGAGGAGGTCCAGATCACCGTCACCCACACCAGCGACCCCACCGGCCCCGCCGACACCGGCGGCTGGGTCCGCACCGGCGACGGGCTCGCCATGGCCAACCAGGCCGACGCCGCCCACCGGGTCTTCCCCTCCAACGACCACCCGGCCGACAAGGCCAGATTCACCTTCCGGATCACCGCCCCCAGCGACCTCACCGTCGTCGCCAACGGGCTCCCCGAGGGCCGCGTCGACCACGGCGCCACCACCACCTGGACGTACCGCGTCCGCCACCCCATGGCCACGGAGCTCGCCCAGGTCTCCATCGGCCGCTCCACCGTCGTCCACCGCGAGGGCCCCCACGGGCTGCCCGTACGGGACGTGGTCGCGACCGCCGACCGGCAGCTCATGGAGCCCTGGCTGCGCCGCACCCCCGGCCACCTGGAGTGGATGGAGAAGCAGGTCGGCCCGTACCCCTTCGAGACGTACGGCGTGCTGATCGCCGACGCGGACACCGGCTTCGAGCTGGAGACCCAGACCCTCTCCCTCTTCGAGCGCGGCATCTTCACCGAGCCCGCCTACCCCGAGTGGTACGTCGACTCCGTCATGGTCCACGAGCTGGCCCACCAGTGGTTCGGCGACAGCGTCTCGCCCCGCACCTGGTCCGACCTCTGGCTCAACGAGGGACACGCCAGCTGGTACGAGGCGCTGTACGCCGAGGAGACCGCCGGCAAGCCCCTGGAGAAGCGCATGAAGGCCGCCTACGCCGCCTCCGACGGCTGGCGCGCCGACGGAGGACCGCCGGCCGCCCCCGAGCCGCCCGCGCCCGACCACAAGATCAGCCTCTTCCGGCCCGTCGTCTACGACGGCAGCGCCCTCGTCCTCTACGCGCTCCGCCAGGAGATCGGCACCGAGGCCTTCCGGACCGTGGAGCGCCGCTGGGTCGCCGAGCACCGGGACGGGACCGCCACCACCGCCGACTTCATCGCGCTCGCCGGCGAGGTCGCCGGCCGGGACCTCACCGCCTTCTTCCACGCCTGGCTGTACGAGGCGAAGACCCCGGCCATGCCCGGGCACCCGGACTGGCGCAGCCGCCCCGTCGAGGGCGCGAGGACCGCCCCGAAACCCGGGTGACGGGCCCCGCGCGGCCGTGTCACCATCTTCAGGTCGGCGACGCGGCCGCGGACGGGAATCTTCCGGCGCCCGCAGGCGTTGTGACCGGCACAGACACGAATCTCCTCATCGACGTTAGGACCCAATGACCTCCTCTTCTTCCCCTTCCCAGGACCAGAGCTTCGCGGAGACGAGCCGTACCGAGAGCCTTCGGGCCGATGCCCTGATGGAAGAGGACGTCGCCTGGAGCCACGAGATCGACGGAGAGCGGGACGGCGAGCAGTTCGACCGCTCCGAGCGTGCGGCGCTGCGCCGTGTCGCGGGCCTCTCCACCGAGCTCGAGGACGTCACCGAGGTCGAGTACCGCCAGCTGCGCCTGGAGCGCGTCGTGCTGGTCGGTGTCTGGACCTCCGGGACGGTGCAGGACGCCGAGAACTCCCTCGCGGAGCTCGCGGCCCTCGCCGAGACGGCGGGCGCCCTCGTCCTCGACGGCGTGATCCAGCGCCGCGACAAGCCGGACCCGGCCACCTTCATCGGCTCGGGCAAGGCGCGCGAGCTGCGCGACATCGTGCTCGAGACCGGTGCCGACACCGTCGTCTGCGACGGCGAGCTCAGCCCCGGCCAGCTCATCGCCCTCGAAGACGTCGTCAAGGTGAAGGTGGTCGACCGGACCGCCCTCATCCTCGACATCTTCGCCCAGCACGCCAAGTCCCGAGAGGGCAAGGCGCAGGTCGCGCTCGCGCAGATGCAGTACATGCTGCCGCGACTGCGCGGCTGGGGTCAGTCGCTCTCCCGTCAGATGGGTGGCGGCGGCGGTGGCGGCATGGCCACCCGTGGTCCCGGTGAGACCAAGATCGAGACCGACCGGCGCCGCATCCGCGAGAAGATGGCGAAGATGCGCCGGGAGATCGCCGAGATGAAGACCGGCCGCGACATCAAGCGGCAGGAGCGGCGCCGTAACAAGGTGCCGTCGGTCGCCATCGCCGGATACACCAACGCCGGCAAGTCCTCCCTGCTCAACCGGCTCACGGGCGCGGGCGTCCTGGTGGAGAACGCGCTGTTCGCCACCCTCGACCCGACCGTCCGCCGGGCCGAGACGCCCACCGGCCGGATCTACACCCTGGCCGACACCGTCGGCTTCGTCCGGCACCTGCCGCACCACCTGGTCGAGGCGTTCCGCTCCACCATGGAGGAGGTCGCCGAGTCCGACCTCATCCTGCACGTGGTGGACGGCTCGCACCCCGCCCCGGAGGAGCAGCTTGCCGCCGTGCGCGAGGTCTTCCGCGACGTCGGCGCGGTGAACGTGCCGGAGATCGTCATCATCAACAAGGCCGACGCGGCCGACCCGCTGGTCCTCCAGCGCCTGCTGCGGATGGAGAAGCACTCGCTCGTGGTCTCGGCCCGTTCGGGCCAGGGCATCGACGAGCTCCTCGCGCTCATCGACTCCGAGCTGCCGCGCCCGGAGGTCGAGCTGGAGGTCCTCGTGCCGTACACGCAGGGCGGTCTCGTCTCGCGGGTGCACGCCGAGGGCGAGGTGCAGTCCGAGGAGCACACCCCGGAGGGCACCCTGCTCAAGGCCCGGGTGCACGAGGAACTGGCGGCGCTGCTCGCGCCGTACGTGCCGGCCGCGCACTGACGAACGGCGAAGGCGCCGGCTTCTCCTTCCGGAGGAGCCGGCGCCTTCTGCTTTCCTGCCTGCTTTCCTGCCGTGTCGCTCAGCGCGTCAGCGGGCGAACTTCTTGCTGACCATGTCGTGGGCGGCCTTGGCCCCCTGACCCAGCTGCGGTCCGGCGAGCCAGCCGTTGCCGCCGGCCGGGCCGATCGAGGTGTTCGACACGAGCGCCGTCTTGCCGTTCGGCAGCACGCGGAACCAGCCGCCACCGGAGGAACCACCGGTCATCGTGCAGCCGATCCGGTACATCGTCGGCGTGGCCGGAGCCGTGGTGAGCCGGGTGGGCCGGTCGAGGCACTTGTGCATGATCATGCCGTTGTACGGCGGCGCCGCCGGGTAGCCCCAGGCGCCCATCGTCCCGGCCTGCGCGGCCGTCGGAGCGGAGAAGTCGACCGGCAGGGCGACGCCGACGGTCTCCTCCAGGGACTTCCCGCCGCGCTCCGGCTGCACGTGCAGCACGGCGTAGTCGTACGGCCAGGCCTGGTTGGTGCCGCCCGCGTTGATCCACTCGCCCGAGGTCACGGCCCAGTCGGCCCAGAACTGGCCGTACGGGTACACCTCGTGCGGCTGCGCGTTCTGCAGCGCGGCGGGGGACTTGCCCAGGTCGTTGAAGGCCGGGACGAAGGTGATGTTGCGGTACCAGCCGCCCTTCTTGCCCGCGTGGACGCAGTGGCCGGCCGTCCAGACCAGGTTGGACTTCCCGGGCCGGCGCGGGTCCTTCACGATCGTGCCGGAGCAGACCATGGAGCCCTCGGGCGAGTCGAAGAAGATCTTGCCGACCGGGGCCGCGTTGCGGTGGTACGGGGTCTTCTCGCGCTGCGCCTGCACGGGCCGGGGCGTCGGGTCGCTGCCGCCGCTGCCGGCCTGCGCGGTGATCGTCTGGTCCGGGCTCTTCGCCGACTGCATGCGCGCCGGGTCCCAGAGTCCGTCGATGACCGGGTTGACGAAGTCCTCGGCCTCACGGAGCCAGGTGTCCTGGTCCCAGTTCTTCCACTCGCCGTTCTTCCACTTGTCCAGGTCGACGCCGTGCTTCTTGAGCTTGTCGGCGAGGTCCTTGGTGAGGTCGGAACCGGCGTCACCGCCGTCGGCGGCGGGTGCGGAGCTGCTCGCTCCGGCGGACGGCTTGCCGTCGGCCGGGGTCTCGGTGGGGCCGCAGGCCGTGGCGGTCAGCGTGAGCGCGGTGACCAGACCGAGGGCGGCGGGTAGGAGTCGTACGGAACGCATGTATGGATTCCCCGTTGGTGTTGCCATGGACGTGTCATAAGCGGTGCACAGTATGCCCGTTGCGCGGAACACGGGTGGAGGCGGGACCCGACGGTCCCGCCTCCGTGCGATGCCGTGCCTACTGGCCGGCGTACTTCTTGCTGACCTCTTCGAAGATGGCCTTGGCCTCGGGACCGAAGCGCGGACCCGCCAGCCAGCCGGCCGTCGACGGGCCGATCGAGGTGTTCGACACCAGCGCCGGCTTGCCGTCATGGCCCTTGGCGACCCAGCCGCCACCGGAGGAACCACCGGTCATCGTGCAGCCGATCCGGTACATCGTCGGCTGCTCGGCCTTCAGGGACAGCCGGCCCGGCTTGTCCTTGCACTGGAAGGCCTTCTGGCCGTCGAACGGCGGCGCCGCCGGGTAGCCGGTCGCCGTCAGGCTTGCGATCTTCGGCACCGCGGGGGCGTTGAACTCCACCGGCAGCGCCGAACCGACCGTCTCCTCCAGGGACTTGCCCGAGGAGCCCTTCTCCGGGGTCACCTTGATGACCGCGAAGTCGTACGGAGCACCGGCACCACCGGTGGACGCGCCCTCGGCGATCCACTGGTCGGAGGTCTTGACCCAGTCCGCCCACCACACGCCGTACGGGGCGATCTGCTCCCGCGTCGCCTTCTCCAGCGCGGAGGTCTCCATCGCCGCGTCGTTGTACGAGGGCACGAAGGCGATGTTGCGGTACCAGCCGCCCTCCTTGCCCTTGTGCACGCAGTGGCCGGCCGTCCAGACCAGGTTGGACTTGCCCGGGTGCGCGGGGTCCTTCACGACCGTGGCCGAGCAGACCATCGAACCCTCGGGGCCGTCGAAGAAGACCTTGCCGGACTCGGGGGCGTTGTCGTGGTACTTCGCCGCCACCGCCTTCGCCTTCACCGGGTCCGGCGTCGGGTCGGTGACACCCTTGTCGCCCGAGATGTCCTCCTCCTCGACCGGCTTGTCGGGGCGCTCGGCCTCGCGCATCCGGTCCGGGTCCCAGAGGTCCTCGATGATCGGGTTGACGAAGTCCTTGGCCTCACGCAGCCACTTGTCGCGGTCCCAGTTCTTCCACTCGCCGTTCCGCCACTTGTCGAGGTCGATCCCGTGTTCCTTCAGGCGGTCCTTCAGGTCCTCCGGAATCTTGAGCTTGTCCGGGTCCAGGCTCACGGGCGCGACGGGCTTGTCGCCTCCCGCGTTCTCCTCGCTCGGACCGCAGGCCGTGACGGTGAGCGTCAGCGCCGCGACGGCGGAAGCCGCCATCAGCAGCGGACGAATCGATCGCATCTCGTGATCCCCCTGGGACTACGTCAACTTGTGCATGGTGCATGGCCGAACACCGGCCGGGCCCTCGCGGACACGACCGACGGCCCCCACTATGCCGGTGCCGGAGGGGACGGTACGCGCCCCGTCCACGGTTCCGGGCACCGTTGAGCCGTTGCCGTGCCGTGATCCGGGACACGCCAACTTCCTGCCCCCCGGCCCGTGATCCCCGGCAGTTCCCGTCGTTGGTACGTACGGGGGACACAACGGTGGCGTTCAGGGCGGCCCTTGCGGCGGCTTCACGACGCCCCGATGTGCAACGCAACTGTTACAGCGGGAGGACACCCAGCCGTGGCCGTGACCGAATCAGCTCCGGCCGTCCCACCGGCCGCGCGCACCCAGACCCGGCCGACGGACCAGCCGGACCGGAGCGACCAGCCGGGCCGGAGCGACCAGCCGGGCCAGAGGGACCGGACGGACCAGAGGGACCAGCCGGGCCAGAGGGACCGGACGGACCGAGGGGAGGGGTACGAGGGCATCCTGCGCCGCCAGTCCCAGCGCGAGTCCGCCGCCCGCACCTACGCCCGCTCCCTGCCGATCGTCCCCGTACGGGCCCGGGGGCTGACCATCGAGGGCGCCGACGGCCGCCGCTACCTGGACTGCCTGTCCGGCGCCGGGACCCTCGCCCTCGGCCACAACCACCCCGTGGTCCTGGAAGCCATCAGGAAGGTCCTCGACTCCGGCGCTCCCCTCCACGTCCTCGACCTCGCCACCCCCGTCAAGGACGCCTTCACCTCCGAGCTCTTCGCCACCCTCCCCGGCGCACTCGCCGTCGACGCCCGCATCCAGTTCTGCGGACCGGCGGGTACGGACGCGGTCGAGGCGGCCCTCAAACTCGTCCGGACGGCCACCGGCCGCAGCGGCCTCCTCGCCTTCACCGGCGCCTACCACGGCATGACGGCCGGAGCCCTCGACGCCTCGGGAGGCGCGACCGACGTCCGCGTGACCCGGCTGCCCTACCCGCAGCAGTACCGCTGCCCCTTCGGCGTCGGCGGCGAGCGCGGCGCCGAACTCGCCGCCCGCTGGACCGAGACCCTCCTCGACGACCCCAAGAGCGGCGTCACCACCCCCGCCGGAATGATCGTCGAGGCCGTCCAGGGCGAGGGCGGAGTCATCCCCGCCCCCGACGACTGGATGCGCCGGATGCGCCGCATCACCGCCGACCGCTCCGTCCCCCTCATCGTCGACGAGGTCCAGACCGGGGTCGGCCGCACCGGCACCTTCTGGGCCGTCGAACACAGCGGCGTCGTGCCCGACGTGATGGTCCTCTCCAAGGCCATCGGCGGCTCCCTCCCGCTCGCCGTCATCGTCTACCGGTCGGAGCTCGACGCCTGGGAACCCGGCGCCCACGCCGGCACCTTCCGCGGCAACCAGCTCGCCATGGCCGCCGGCGCGGCCACCCTCGCGTACGTCCGCGAGAACAAGCTCGCCGAACGGGCCGGCACCCTCGGCGCCCGTATCCTCGGCCGCCTCCAGGGCCTCGCCGCCGCCCACCCCTGCGTCGGCGACGTCCGCGGCCGGGGCCTGATGATCGGCGTCGAACTCGTCGATCCCGAAGCGGCCGGCCCGGACGACCCCGTCCCTCCCCCCGCCCCCGCCCTGGCCGTCGCCGTCCAGCAGGAGTGCCTCGCCCGCGGACTCATCGTCGAACTCGGCGGCCGCCACTCCGCGGTGGTCCGGCTCCTGCCCCCGCTCACCCTCACCGACGAGCAGGCCGACGCCGTCCTGGACCGCTTCGCCGACGCCCTCGCCGCGGCCGAACGGGCCCACACCCCGCACCCGTCCGCCTCCCCCCGGGCCACGGCCCCCCGGAACGCCTCCGGCCCGTCCCACTGACCCCGGACCGCCCCGGCCCCCACCCCCAAGGAAGCCCCCCGTGAACGCCACCCCCACCACCCCGCCTCCCACCACCGAACCACCCCGCACCACCACCCCCCCCCTCCACCCGGAGCCCCCACTCCCCGGACCCTTCCACGCGGAGCCCCCGCTCCCCGCCCTCCACGCGGAGCCCCCGCTCCCCGCGTCCCTCCACGCGGAGCCCCCGCTCTCCGCGTCCCTCCACGCGGAGCCCCCTCTCCGCGTCCCTCCACGCGGAGCCCCCGCTCTCCGCGTCCCTCCACCCCGAGGGCCGGACGATGCAGGCTCTCCTCCCGGACACGTTCGGCTCCGAAGAGCTCGGCGTGGATCCGTTCGGATCCGAGGAACCCACCGTCCCGCGCCAGCACACCGGACCGTACGAGCCCCCGAGCCGCCGCACGGCCGGCAGCCCCGACCCACTGGACGACCCCGACCCCCAGCGCGCCGCCGACGCCGCAGCCGTCGAGAACCTCCTCCGCTGTTGGGTCCGGGAGAAGAACCTCCCCGCCCCCGGATCGACCACCCTGCGCATCCCCCTCGACGCCAGCGGCACCGCCCTCCTCGTCCCCGTCCGCTACTGGTCGCCCACCGGCTGGCACCGCTTCGGTGCTCCCGCCCTCGAAGGACTCCCGGCCTCGGCGCCGGCCGCCGACGCCGTCACGGTGGCCGCCCTGCTGAGCCGCGAGACCGGCCGCTCCGAGGGCACCGACCTCGTCGGCCGCGTCGCCGACTCCTCCCGCCGCACCGCCGCCTTCCTCACCGAGCGCCGCCGCCGCCCCGAGCCGCACCCGGACGCCGACCTCTTCCTCGCCGCCGAACAGTCCCTGCTGCTCGGCCACCCGCTCCACCCCACCCCCAAGAGCCGCGAAGGACTCTCCGAGGCAGAGGGCCGGCTCTACTCACCCGAACTCCACGGCTCCTTCCCCCTCCACTGGATCGCCGTCGACCGCACCCTCCTGGCCACCGACTCCGCCTGGACCGAACAGGGCCGGCCCGTCACCGCCGAACAACTCGCCTCCGGCCTCGCCGAAGGACTCGCCATCCCCACCGGCACCGCACCGCTGCCCCTGCACCCCTGGCAGGCCCGCGAACTCCTGCACCGCCCCGACGTCCGGGCTTTCCTCGACGCCGGCCTCCTGCACGACCTCGGCCTCCACGGCAGCCCCTGGCACCCCACCTCCTCCGTCCGCACCGTGCACCGCCCCGGCGCGCGGGCCATGCTCAAGCTCTCCCTCGGCCTGCGCATCACCAACTCCCGCCGCGAGAACCTCCGCAAGGAACTCCACCGCGGCGTGGAGGTCCACCGGCTGCTCCGCACCGGCCTCGTCGACGAATGGCAGGCCGCCCACCCGACCTTCGACATCGTCCGCGACCCCGCCTGGCTCGCCGTCGACGCCCCAGACGGCACCCCCGTCCCCGGCCTCGACGTCATGATCCGCCACAACCCCTTCGCCCCCGGCGACGACGCCGTCTGCATCGCCTCCCTCACGGCGCCCCGCCCCTGGCCCGGAGCCACCACCATGCGCTCCCGGCTCGCCGACCTCATCGGACGGCTCTCCGCCCGCACCGGCCGCCCCACGACCGCCGTCGCCGCCGAGTGGTTCCTCCGCTACCTCGACCAGGTCGTCCGCCCCGTCCTCTGGCTCGACGGCCACGCCGGCATCGCCCTGGAGGCCCACCAGCAGAACACCCTGGTGCTCCTGGACCCGGACGGCTGGCCGGTCGGCGGCCGCTACCGGGACAACCAGGGCTACTACTTCCGCGAGTCCCACCGGGGCGAGCTGGAGAGCCGCCTCCCCGGCATCGGTGCCGACAGCGACACCTTCGTCTCCGACCAGGTCACCGACGAGCGCTTCGCCTACTACCTCGGCATCAACAACGTCCTCGGTCTGATCGGCGCCTTCGGCGCCCAGCACCTCGCCGACGAACGCGTACTGCTCGCCGCCTTCCGCAGCTTCCTCATCTCCGCCACCAGCCTCGGCTCACCCCTTCCACACCGGCTCCTGGAAGCCGCGACCCTGCGCAGCAAGGCCAATCTCCTCACCCGCCTCCACGGCCTGGACGAGCTCGTCGGGCCCGTCGACACCCAGTCCGTCTACGTCACCGTCACCAACCCCCTCCGCAGCTGAACCACCCCGGCGGCGTCCCACGCCGCCCCGACCGCACCGCCGAGAGGAGAGCGACACCGTGTCACCCACCCGCCCACCGGTCGACCCGCCGGGGGAGGACACCCTGAACCTGAGGGTCGACGACCTCGTCGCCCTCCTCGACGGCGATCTGCTGGACTCCGTCGCCGGCTGGAGCCCCGCCGACACCCCCGTGGGCCCCTTCCGCCTCGTACCCGTGCGGCTCGAACGCGATCTGCCGCTCCTCACCCGATGGATGAACGACCCCGCCGTCGCCGCCTTCTGGGAACTCGCCGGACCCGACACCGTCACCGCCGAGCACGTCCGCGCCCAGCTCGAGGGCGACGGCCGGAGCGTCCCCTGCCTCGGCGTCCTCGACGGCACCCCCATGAGCTACTTCGAGATCTACCGCGCCGATCTCGACCCGCTCGCCCGGTACTACCCGGCGCTTCCCCACGACACGGGTATCCACCTGCTGATCGGAGGCGCCACCGACCGTGGCCGCGGCGTCGGCACCACACTGCTCCGCGCCGTCGCCGATCTGGTCCTCGACCACCGTCCCCGCTGCACCCGCGTCGTCGCCGAACCCGACATCCGCAACACCCCCTCCGTCTCCGCCTTCCTCACCGGCGGCTTCCGTTACGCGGCGGAAGTCGACCTCCCCGACAAAAGAGCCGCGCTCATGATCCGTGACCGGGCCCTACGTCACGTCCTGTGAACACCCCCTGCCTCACCCCGTGCCTCACCTCCACCGCTCGACCCACAGCGGTTCCCACCCCGAGGAGTCCTCGTGTCGACGTCCCCTGCACCCCACGACTCCGCACCACCCAGCCCGGCCGGCCCGCCTCCCACCGGCGGAGCCGTCCCCGCGCCCGAGCTGCTCGCGCCCCCCGAGCTGAACGAGGCCGCGTGGACACGGGCCTGTTCCCGCCTCCTCGCCAAGGCCCTCTCCGAGTTCTCCTACGAGGAGATCCTCGAACCCGTGCCCATGGAGGACGGCGAACCCGACCTCCACGCACTGCTCCTCGACGACGGCACCACACTCACCTTCCGTGCCCGCCGCGGCGCCTACGGCAGCTGGCACGTCACCGCCGGCTCAGTCACCCACGAGGGCCGCCCCCTCACCGACCCCTTCGACTTCCTGGTCCGCGCCCGCCGCCTCCTCCGGCTCGACGGCGCCACCCTCGGCCATCTGATCCGCGAGCTCTCCGCCACCCTGGCCGCCGACGCCCGCCTCGACCACACGGCCCTCACCGCCGCCGAGCTCGCCGAACTCTCCTACGCCGAACTCGAAGGCCACCAGACCGGCCACCCCTGGCTCGTCCTCAACAAAGGCCGCATCGGCTTCTCCGCCACCGACGCCGCCCACTGGGCCCCCGAGGCCCGCCGCGCCACCCGACTGCCGTGGATCGCCGTCAGCAACCGCCTCGCCGCCTACCGCGGCGTCTCCGGCCTCGACACCCCCGACCGTCTCTACGCCCGGGAACTCGACCC
Organism: Streptomyces sp. R44; assembly: GCF_041053105.1. Taxonomy (NCBI): domain Bacteria; kingdom Bacillati; phylum Actinomycetota; class Actinomycetes; order Kitasatosporales; family Streptomycetaceae; genus Streptomyces; species Streptomyces sp. R44. Next base: position 6,337,121 of record NZ_CP163444.1, read on the forward strand.
CGAGGTGCACGCCGCCTTCCGCGCCGCGCTGACCGCCCGCGGCCACGAACCCGACGGCTACCTCCTGCTGCCCGTCCACCCCTGGCAGTGGGACGAGATCCTGCTGCCGCTCTACGCCCCGGCCATCGCCGCCGGGACCGTCGTCCCGCTCCCCGCCGACGGCGACCTCCGGCTGCCGCAGCAGTCCGTCCGTACCTTCCTCAACACCAGCCGCCCCGACCGGCACACCGTCAAACTGCCGTTGTCGGTGCTCAACACCCTCGTCTGGCGCGGACTGCCCACCGAGCGGACCCTCGCCGCGCCCGCCGTCACCGCCTGGGTCCAGGGTCTTCGCGAGGACGACCCCTTTCTGCGGGACGAGTGCGGAGTGATCCTTCTCGGCGAGGTCGCCTCCGTCACCGTCGAGCACCCGCTGTACGACCGGCTGCCCGAAGTCCCGTACCAGTACAAGGAACTCCTCGGCGCGATCTGGCGCGAACCCCTGAGGCTGCCCCCGGGCGAGCGGGCCCGCACCCTCGCCTCCCTCCTCCACACCGACCCCGAGGGCCGGGCGTTCGTCGCCGAACTCGTCGAACGCTCCGGGCTCGCCCCCGCCGTCTGGCTCCAGCGCCTCTTCACCGCTCTGCTCCCCCCGCTGCTGCACTTCCTCTACCGGTACGGCACCGTCTTCTCGCCCCACGGCGAGAACGCCATCGTGGTGTACGACGGCGACGACGTCCCGGTTCGCCTCGCGATCAAGGACTTCGTCGACGATGTGAACATCTGTGCCCAGCCCCTTCCCGAACACGCCACCCTTCCGGATGATGTCCGCGCCGTCCTGTTGACGGAGGAGCCCGGATTCCTGATCCAGTTCATCCATTCGGGGCTCTTCGTCGGAGTCTTCCGCTACCTGGCACCGCTCTGCGAAGAGCAACTCGGAGTGCCCGAGGAGGACTTCTGGGGCCTCGTCCGAGCGGAGATCCTGCGGCACCAGGCACGCTTCCCCGAGCTGAAGGAACGGTTCGAGCTCTTCGACCTCCTGACCCCGCGCATCGAGCGGCTCTGTCTCAACCGCAACCGTCTGCACCTGGACGGCTACCGGGACCGGCCCGACCGCCCGCACGCGGCCGTCCACGGCACCGTCCCCAACCCGCTCGCATGAGGCGCACACGTGCCCCGGCTGTCAGTGCCGCCCCGTAGGCTGGAAGCGCTATGACGAAGCCATCCCTCCCCGACCTCCTCCACGCCGCCGTCTCCGCCGTCGGCGGCACGGAGCGGCCCGGCCAGGTCACCATGGCCGAGGCCGTGGCCGAGGCCATCGACGACAACTCCCACCTCCTCGTCCAGGCCGGCACCGGCACGGGCAAGTCGCTCGGCTATCTCGTGCCGGCGCTCGCCCAGGGCGAGCGGGTGGTGGTGGCCACGGCCACCCTGGCGCTCCAGCGCCAGCTCGTCGAGCGCGACCTTCCCCGGACGGTCGACGCGCTGCATCCGCAGCTGCGCCGCCGCCCGCAGTTCGCCATGCTCAAGGGCAGGTCGAACTACCTCTGCCTGCACCGGCTCCACGAAGGCGTCCCGCAGGACGAGGAGGACGGCCTCTTCGACCCCTTCGAGGCGGCCGCGCCCACCAGCAAGCTGGGCCAGGACCTGCTGCGGCTGCGGGACTGGTCGGACGAGACGGAGACCGGCGACCGGGACGACCTGACGCCGGGCGTCTCCGACAAGGCCTGGGCCCAGGTCTCGGTCTCCTCCCGTGAGTGCCTCGGCGCGAGCAAGTGCGCGTACGGGCCGGAGTGCTTCGCCGAGGCGGCGCGCGAGCGCGCCAAGCTCGCGGACGTCGTCGTCACCAACCACGCCCTCCTCGCCATCGACGCCATCGAGGGCGCCCCGGTGCTCCCGCAGCACGAGGTGCTGATCGTCGACGAGGCCCATGAGCTGGTCTCCCGGGTCACGGGCGTCGCCACCGGCGAGCTCACGCCGGGCCAGGTCAACCGCGCCGTGCGCCGGGCCGCGAAGCTCGTGGACGAGAAGACGGCCGACCAACTGCAGACCGCCGCGGAGGGCTTCGAGCGGGTCATGGAGCTGGCACTGCCGGGCCGCCTGGAGGAGATCCCGGAGGACCTGGCGTACGCGTTGATGGCGCTGCGGGACGCGGCCCGCGCGGTGATCACGGCCCTGGGCAACACCCGGGACCGGGCCGTGCAGGACGAGGACGCGGTGCGCAAGCAGGCCATGGCCTCCGTGGAGACCGTGCACGGCGTGGCGGAGCGGATCACCCACGGTTCCGAGTACGACGTCGTCTGGTACGAGCGTCACGACCGGTTCGGGGCCTCGCTGCGGGTCGCGCCGCTGACCGTCTCGGGCCTGCTGCGGGAGAAGCTCTTCACGGAGCGGTCCGTAGTGCTCGCCTCGGCCACGCTCAAGCTCGGCGGCGACTTCAACGGGGTCGGGGCCTCGCTCGGACTGGCCCCCGAGGGCACCAAGGGCGACGACCTGCCCGTCTGGAAGGGCATCGACGTCGGCTCCCCGTTCGACTACCCCAAGCAGGGCATCCTGTACGTCGCCAAGCACCTCTCGCGCCCCGCGCGTGACGGGGAGCGGGGCGACATGCTCGACGAGCTCACCGAGCTGATGCAGGCGGCAGGGGGGCGGACCCTCGGTCTCTTCTCCTCCATGCGTGCCGCGCAGCAGGCGGCGGAGGAGCTGCGGAGCCGGATCCCGGAGCTGCCGATCCTGCTCCAGGGCGAGGACACGCTGGGCGAGCTGATCAAGAACTTCGCGGCCGACCCGAAGACCTGTCTCTTCGGCACGCTCTCGCTCTGGCAGGGCGTGGACGTACCGGGGCCCAGCTGTCAGCTGGTCGTCATGGACAAGATCCCGTTCCCGCGGCCGGACGACCCGCTGATGAGCGCGCGGCAGAAGGCCGTCGAGGAAGCCGGCGGCAACGGCTTCATGGCGGTCGCCGCCACCCACGCGGCCCTGCTGATGGCCCAGGGCGCGGGCCGGCTGGTGCGCGCCACGGGTGACCGCGGCGTGGTCGCGGTCCTCGATCCCCGGCTGGCCACCGCCCGCTACGGCAGCTATCTGAAGGCCTCGCTGCCCGACTTCTGGTACACGACGGACCGCAACCAGGTGCGGAAGTCGCTCGCGGCGATCGATGCCGCCTCGAAGACGGCCGACGTCTGACGGGCCCGGCTCCGGACATGGCAGGGCCCCGGGACCGGCGCAGTGGGTCCCGGGGCCCGGTCAGAGCCGGCGGGGGAGGATCACACCCGCCGCAGCACCGCCACGACCTTGCCGAGGATGGTGGCCTCGTCGCCGGGGATGGGCTGGTACGCCGCGTTGTGCGGGAGCAGCCAGACGTGGCCGTCCTCGCGCTTGAAGCGCTTGACGGTGGCCTCGCCGTCGAGCATCGCGGCGACGATGTCGCCGTTCTCCGCGACGGGCTGACGGCGGACGGTGACCCAGTCGCCGTCACAGATGGCGGCCTCGATCATCGAGTCGCCGACGACCTTCAGGACGAACAGCTCGCCGTCGCCGACCAGCTGGCGGGGGAGGGGGAAGACGTCCTCGACGGACTCCTCGGCCAGGATGGGGCCACCGGCTGCGATCCGGCCGACCAGCGGGACGTACGACGCGGCGGGCTTGCCGGTGGTGTCCGTCGGCTGGGTGCTCGGCTGGTCGGAGCCGCGGACCTCGTAGGCGCGCGGCCGGTGCGGGTCGCGGCGGAGGAAGCCCTTGCGCTCCAGCGCCATGAGCTGGTGCGCGACCGAGGAGGTGCTGGAGAGGCCGACCGCCTGCCCGATCTCCCGCATCGACGGCGGGTAGCCGCGCCGCTGGACCGAGTCGCGGATGACTTCGATGACCCTGCGCTGCCGGTCGGTGAGTCCGGAGCTGTCGGCGCGGATGCCTGGAGGTCGCCCGGGGAGGGCGCGGGCGGGTCGCCCGGGCTCCTCGCCGTTCATGCTTGCGTCATTCATGGCGTGCACCGGCTCGAGTCGGCCCTGGGAGCGGTCCTGGGCGGTGATGGTGGCACTGTCTGCGGTGGTGGTCACGTCGTCGGCCCCTCTCGAATGGTCTCCCTGGCTGGCACAACGGTAGTGGCTTTCGAAAGGTTGCGCCAAACACACGTTCGAGTGAAAATTCGCAGATTGCCTTACGTGCGTATGTGCGGGGGTGTATGAGCCCGCTCACTCCGCCGTCCCAAATCGGTCGTTACGGTAGCCTTCGCCGCTGGGTCGCGAGCGACCGGTGCACCGTCCCAGTGTCGCACCCGGAGATGCGGATCCGCGGGAGTGTCCGGGCTGCGACACGCGGAGGGGCCGTTGGTGCCCCCAACCCAAGATCTAGTGGTTGGATGGCATCGGCCACCCAGGGGTAGTGGTCCCCGGTCTGCCGGGGGTGCCCGTATCGCCTATGCTGGTGGTCGCTTCGCAGGGCCCTGAAGGGCCGGCGAGGCTCGTCAGTCGTGCCGTGAGGAGGGTCGGAACCAATGCACTGCCCCTTCTGCAGGCACCCCGACAGCCGTGTCGTCGACAGTCGCACCACCGACGACGGGACGTCGATCCGACGCCGCCGCCAGTGCCCCGACTGCTCCCGTCGTTTCACGACGGTGGAGACCTGCTCGCTCATGGTGGTGAAGCGCTCCGGCGTCACCGAGCCCTTCAGCCGCACCAAGGTCATCTCCGGCGTCCGCAAGGCGTGCCAGGGGCGACCGGTCACCGAGGACGCCCTCGCCAAGCTCGGCCAGCGGGTCGAGGAGGCGGTGCGCGCCACCGGCAGCGCCGAGCTGACCACCCACGACGTGGGCCTGGCCATCCTCGGCCCCCTGCAGGAGCTCGACCTCGTCGCGTACCTGCGCTTCGCGTCCGTGTACAAGGCTTTCGACAGCCTCGAAGACTTCGAGGCCGCCATCGCGGAGCTCCGCGTGCGGCCTCCCGCTGAGAACCGCGGGACCGGTGCGACCCCTGAGGTCCCCGTTCCCGCCACCGCCGCCGACTGATCGGCGGACCGGGCCGTTCGACGGCCCGGCGTCCGGCCGCCGTGCGGCCCGGCAGACGTGCCCCGGGCGACCCCTGTGGTCCCTGTGGCAGCAGTACAGAACGACGTACAGAAGACGGTGCCCTGGGACTATCTGGGTGCCAAAGTGTGTTTTGCCCGTATATGGGAGGCGGCATGACAGAGACGGCGAGCGGCCCGGCACGTGGTTCCCGCACCAAGGGAACCAAGTCGGCGAGCAAGGGCCTGCGTATCGAGCGCATCCACACCACCCCCGGCGTGCATCCGTACGACGAGGTCGCCTGGGAGCGCCGTGACGTCGTCATGACCAACTGGCGCGACGGCTCGATCAACTTCGAGCAGCGTGGCGTCGAGTTCCCCGACTTCTGGTCGGTGAACGCGGTCAACATCGTCACCAGCAAGTACTTCCGCGGTGCGGTCGGCACTCCGCAGCGCGAGACCGGTCTCAAGCAGCTCATCGACCGGATCGTGAAGACGTACACGAAGGCCGGCGAGGAGTACGGCTACTTCACCTCGCCCGCCGACGCAGAGATCTTCGAGCACGAGCTGGCCTACGCCCTCCTGCACCAGATCTTCAGCTTCAACTCGCCGGTCTGGTTCAACGTCGGCACGCCGCAGCCCCAGCAGGTCTCCGCCTGCTTCATCCTGTCCGTCGACGACTCCATGGAGTCCATCCTCGACTGGTACAAGGAAGAGGGCATGATCTTCAAGGGCGGCTCCGGCGCCGGCCTGAACCTCTCCCGCATCCGCTCCTCCAAGGAGCTCCTCTCCTCGGGCGGCAACGCCTCCGGCCCGGTCTCCTTCATGCGCGGCGCCGACGCCTCCGCGGGAACGATCAAGTCGGGCGGCGCCACCCGCCGCGCGGCCAAGATGGTCATCCTCGACGTCGACCACCCCGACATCGAGGACTTCATCGAGACCAAGGTCAAGGAGGAGGAGAAGATCCGCGCCCTCCGTGACGCGGGCTTCGACATGGACCTGGGCGGCGACGACATCACGTCCGTCCAGTACCAGAACGCCAACAACTCGGTCCGCGTGAACGACACGTTCATGAAGGCCGTCGAGTCCGGCGGCAAGTTCGGCCTCACCTCGCGCATGACCGGCGAGGTCATCGAGGAGGTCGACGCCAAGGCGCTCTTCCGCAAGATGGCCGAGGCCGCGTGGGCCTGCGCCGACCCAGGCATCCAGTACGACGACACGATCAACCACTGGCACACCTGCCCCGAGTCCGGCCGCATCAACGGCTCGAACCCGTGCAGCGAGTACATGCACCTGGACAACACGTCCTGCAACCTCGCCTCGCTGAACCTGATGAAGTTCCTCAAGGACGACGGCAAGGGCAACCAGTCCTTCGACGTCGAGCGCTTCGCCAAGGTCGTCGAGCTCGTCATCACCGCGATGGACATCTCCATCTGCTTCGCCGACTTCCCCACCCAGAAGATCGGTGAGAACACCCGCGCCTACCGCCAGCTCGGCATCGGCTACGCCAACCTCGGCGCCCTGCTGATGGCGACCGGCCACGCGTACGACTCCGACGGCGGCCGCGCCCTCGCCGGCGCCATCACCTCCCTGATGACCGGCACCTCGTACAAGCGGTCCGCCGAGCTCGCCGCGGTCGTCGGCGCGTACGACGGCTACGCCCTCAACGCCGAGCCGCACCAGCGCGTCATGCAGCAGCACGCCGACGAGAACACCAAGGCCGTCCGCATGGACGACCTGGACTCGCCGATCTGGGCCGCCGCCACGGAGGCCTGGCAGGACGTGATCCGCCTCGGCGCCAAGAACGGCTTCCGCAACGCCCAGGCCTCGGTCATCGCCCCCACCGGCACCATCGGTCTCGCGATGTCCTGCGACACCACCGGCCTCGAGCCCGACCTCGCCCTGGTCAAGTTCAAGAAGCTCGTCGGCGGCGGCTCGATGCAGATCGTCAACGGCACCGTCCCGCAGGCCCTGCGCCGCCTGGGCTACCAGGAGGAGCAGATCGAGGCGATCGTCGCCCACATCGCCGAGCACGGCAATGTGATCGACGCCCCCGGCCTGAAGACCGAGCACTACGAGGTCTTCGACTGCGCCATGGGCGAGCGCTCCATCTCCGCGATGGGCCACGTCCGCATGATGGCCGCCATCCAGCCGTGGATCTCCGGCGCCCTCTCCAAGACCGTGAACCTGCCGGAGACGGCCACGGTCGAGGACGTCGAGGAGGTCTACTTCGAGGCCTGGAAGATGGGCGTCAAGGCGCTCGCCATCTACCGCGACAACTGCAAGGTCGGCCAGCCCCTCTCCGCCAAGAAGAAGGAGGAGGAGAAGGTCGAGGTCACCGCGAAGTCCGAGGCGACGATCCGCGAGGCCGTCGAGAAGGTCGTCGAGTACCGTCCGGTCCGCAAGCGCCTGCCCAAGGGCCGCCCGGGGATCACCACCTCCTTCACCGTCGGTGGCGCCGAGGGCTACATGACCGCCAACTCCTACCCGGACGACGGTCTCGGCGAGGTCTTCCTGAAGATGTCCAAGCAGGGCTCCACCCTCGCCGGCATGATGGACGCCTTCTCCATCGCCGTCTCCGTGGGTCTGCAGTACGGCGTCCCGCTCGAGACCTACGTCTCGAAGTTCACCAACATGCGCTTCGAGCCGGCCGGCATGACGGACGACCCGGACGTGCGGATGGCGCAGTCGATCGTCGACTACATCTTCCGCCGCCTCGCGCTGGACTTCCTGCCCTTCGAGACCCGCTCCGCCCTCGGCATCCACTCGGCCGAGGAGCGTCAGCGTCACCTCGACACCGGCTCGTACGAGCAGCCCGAGGACGAGGACGTCGACGTCGAGGCGCTCGCCCAGTCCGCGCCCCGCACCCAGGAGCTGAAGGCCGTCGCGGCCCCGGCCCCGAAGATCGAGGTCCCGGCTCCGAAGCAGGCCCACACCTCCGCGGAGCTCGTCGAGATGCAGCTCGGCATCAGCGCCGACGCCCCGCTCTGCTTCTCCTGCGGCACCAAGATGCAGCGGGCCGGCTCCTGCTACATCTGCGAGGGCTGCGGCTCCACCAGCGGCTGCAGCTGACGCCGGCCGGTGCGCTGAGCCGCGGAAGCCGCTGAGCGCACCGGACCGCCCGTCCGGTCGCCCGTGAGGGGGCGCCGACCACCGGTCGGCGCCCCTTTCGCATGCGCGGGCAGGTGGTTGTCAGGCCGCGGGGGAGCCCAGGAGCGTGCCGAAGGTCTGCGGGTCGGCGTCGAAACCGCGGCTGATCGAGCGGTACGACCAGCCGTCCGCGCCGTCGCGGGTGAACTCCACGACCGTCGCCGAGCGCGCCCCGCGGACGTCCGCGAAGTCGTGGGTCAGCAGGTCGGTGTAGCCCTCGCGGACCCGTATGCCCGTGTTCGCTATGTCGCCGAACGTGAGTCGCCCGCCGCCCTGCTGTATGGCGACGCCCACCACCACGCGCGCGTACCGCGCGTCCAGCCGGTCCAGCTCCAGGGTCATGGCCTCGTCGTAGCCGAACCCCTGCCCCGTACGGCTGTCGCGGTGGAGCGTGATCGTGCCGTCCGGGGAACGGCTGCCGAAGTGCACCAGGTGGGCCGGGGCGCCGTGCGGGTCGTCCGCGGGAAACACCCCGGCGACCAGATCCAGGTCGTGGGCCGGCCTGCCGACCGGCGCGGGGTCCCACTTGAGCGTGACCTCGACGCGTGCCACCCCTTTGTTGAGTCCGCTCATGGTGCTTCCCCTCTCCGCGCGCGCCCCCGCGCACGCCCTCGCCTCGTACCGTCGACCCGTTCAAAAGCCCGTGGTCGTGGGCCGATTACTCATGGTGTCATGTGCCTACGACAGAGGACCCGGCGCTTGAGGGGGAGAGCGGTTTGTGGAGCGGTGACGAGCTGGATCTCGACGCATATCTGGCTCGAATCGGATACGACGTCGGACGGGAAGGGGAACTCGCCGCCGATGTCGGGACCTTGACGACCCTTCACCGGGCACACGTTTCGGCCATTCCGTTCGAGAATCTCGACGTCGCCCTCGGGAGGAACGTCCCCCTCGACGTGAAGAGCCTTCAGGGCAAGCTCGTCGAGCGACGCCGGGGCGGCTACTGCTACGAGCAGAACTCCCTCTTCGCGGCCGTCCTCGAACGGATCGGCTTCCAGGTGGCCGGCCGCGGCGCCCGCAACCGCTCGCGGGGCGCGGCGCTGCCACCGGTCACCCACGCGCTCCTCGTGGTCACCGTCGAGGGCGAACAGTGGCTCGCCGACGTCGGGTTCGGCTGGCAGGGGCCGCTGGAGCCCGTACCGCTGCGGGACGGCGCGCGCGTGGAGCAGAGCGGCTGGACGTTCGGGATCGGCGTCGAGGACGAGGGCATCCACGTGCTGCGCTCGCTGCGGCCGGAGGGCTGGACCGATCTGTACGCGTTCTCGCCGCAGACCCTCTACCCCGGCGACTTCACCGTCATGAACCACTACAGCTCCAGCCACCCGCAGTCACGTTTCCTCGGCCAGGTCGTGGCCCAGCGGCCCGGCGCGGACGTGCGCAGGGCGCTGGTGCGCGAGCGTCTCTCCACGATGCGTACGGACGGAACCGCAGGGGAACGGACAGTGGGCGTGGCCGAGTTGGCGGCGACGCTGGAGGCCGAGTTCGGGATCGAACTGGACGACGAGGAGCGCGCCGGTCTGGAACGCGTGCACGCGGCGGGACTCTGACGGGGTCTGCCGGGGCGCTCTCCGGCCCCGTACGATGGCGCGGTGCTGGTCAAGTGGATTCGCTGCACCGTGGTGGACCGTCGAGGGTTCGAGCGGGGACAGCGGAAATGGGCGGGGCTGCTCGGTGAGCCGGGATTCCGGGGCCAGGGCGGCGGGTGGAGCCGGGGTCGCCCGGACGTCGCCCACATCTTCGCGTTCTGGGAGAGCCGGGCCTTCTACGACTCGTTCATGGCGCGGTCGCACGATCGCCTGGCGGCCTCCCAGGTGGGGACCTTCAAGGACATCCAGGTCAAGCTCTTCGACCACCGCTTCGACGTGAAGACGGGGTTCGAGCCGCGGTTCGCCGACGCCGACGTGGCACGGGTGGCGCACTGCCGGGTCCACGAGGACCGTGCCGAGCACTTCGCGCTCATGCAGGAGAAGGTGTGGAATCCGGCCATGGCCGGCTCTCCCGGGATGCTGCGGGGCCTGTTCGGCGAGGCCCCCGGCAGCGAGTTCCTGGTGCTCTCCCTGTGGCAGTCCGCCGCCGAGCACGGAAAATACCGGGTCGAGCGCGTGGAGCGGCTCGGGCTGCGGGCCCGTACCGCGGCCGACGTGGCGGCGCTGAACGGCGACGTCGTGCAGCTCGAACCGTCCTGGACCGTGTGAGCCTCCCCGGGCACGTACCCCGGATGGGCTCCGGGCGCCGCCTCGGCTGAGCCTGCCGGAGAGGGGCGATCTAGGGTCGGGGTATGGCACGACCGCGGCGCATCGTTCTCGTACGGCACGGAGAGTCCGAGGGCAATGCCGATGACACGGTGTACGAACGCGAGCCCGACCACGCCCTGAGGCTGACCGAGACCGGGTGGCGGCAGGCCGCGGAGACGGGGGAGCGGCTGCGGGAGCTCTTCGGGGACGAGCCGGTCAGCGTCTACGTCTCGCCGTACCGCCGCACCCACGAGACCCTCCGGGCCTTCCGGCTCCCCGCGGAGCGGGTACGGGTGCGGGAGGAGCCGAGGCTGCGGGAGCAGGACTGGGGCAACTGGCAGGAACGGGAGGACGTACGCCTGCAGAAGGCCTATCGGGACGCGTACGGGCACTTCTTCTACCGCTTCGCGCAGGGCGAGTCCGGTGCCGACGTGTACGACCGCGTCGGCGCCTTCCTGGAGAGCCTGTACCGCAGCTTCGAAGCGCCCGACCACCCGCCCAACGTCCTGCTCGTCACCCATGGGCTGACCATGCGGCTGTTCTGCATGCGCTGGTTCCACTGGACCGTCGCGGAGTTCGAGTCGCTGTCGAATCCCGGCAATGCCGAGACCCGCACGCTCCTGCTCGGAGAGGACGGCAGGTACCGCCTGGACAGGCCGTTCGAACGCTGGCGTACCCCGGAACCGTACGGCCCCACCGGATAGAGTGGCAGACCGATGACCGCTGACTCCTCACCCGACCGGCGCTTCGACCGCGCCCTGGCCAGCCTGCGCGGGCTGTCCGTGGGAGACGCCCTGGGCTCCCAGTTCTTCGTACCCGCCCACTACCCCCTGCTGAAGCGGCGCGAGCTGCCCGCCGGCCCCTGGCAGTGGACCGACGACACCGAGATGGCCTGCTCCGTCCTGGCCGTCCTCGCGCACCACCACCGGATCGACCAGGACGCCCTGGCCCTGTCCTTCGCGGAGCACCACGACTTCGACCGGGGCTACGGCCCCGCGGTCAACCGGATGCTCCGGCTCATCCGGGAGGGCGGCGACTGGCGGGAACTGGCCGCCGCGCTCTTCAACGGACAGGGCTCCTGGGGCAACGGCGCCGCGATGCGGATCGCCCCGCTGGGAGCCTGGTACGCCGACGACCCCGAGCAGGCGACCCACCAGGCCGAGATCTCCGCCTACACCACCCACCAGCACCGGGAGGCCGTGGTCGGGGCCATGGCCGTCGCCGCCGCGGCCGCGCTCGCCGCGGACCCGGCCGGGCCGCCCACGCCCGAGGCGCTGCTCGACGGCGTCATCGCCCTGGTGCCGCGCAGCGCGGTCGGCGCGGGTCTGCGCAGGGCCCGCGACATGCTCGACTACGGCGACGCCGGCACGGTCGCCGCGGTGCTCGGCAGCGGACGGCGGACCAGCGCCCACGACACGGTCCCCTTCGCGCTCTGGTCGGCCGCGCGCGGGCTGGGCGACTTCGAGCGGGTGTTCTGGACGACCGCGCAGGTCGGCGGCGACGTCGACACGACCTGCGCCATCGCCGGGGGAGTGGTCGCCGCCGCGGCGGCCGGCACGCCGCCGGAGGAGTGGCTGCGGCAGACCGAGGACCTTCCGGGATGGGTTCCGGACGGCACGGACTGAGACGGGCGCTGTCCCCCGCCCCGACGGGGGCGGGGGACAGCGGCGTGATCAGGTACGCGTGCGCGTGCTCAGGCCACCGGGCCCGCGGCCTCGGCGCGGCCGCTCAGCGCCTCCAGGTCGCTCTTGCGGACCCGGATCACCAGGACGGCCGTGACCAGGGCGATCAGCACCATGCCGACGGCGGCCGTGAAGGCCGAGGAGATGCCGGAGGTCAGCACCTCGTGGCCCCAGGGCGCGGGCAGCTCCCTCGCCTGCAGGGCCTCGGCCTGCTCCTTGGCCGTCGAGTGCGCGAGGAAGTCCGGCAGCTGCTTCTCGCTCTCCTCGCGGCTCGCCGTGCCGAAGACGGTGACCAGGATGGAGAGGCCGAGCGAGCCGCCGACCTGCTGGGTCGCGTTGAGCAGACCCGAGGCGGCGCCCGCCTCGTGCTGGGCGACTCCGGAGACCGCCGTGAGCGTGAGCGTCACGAAGTTGAGGCCCATGCCGAAGCCGAACACGACCATCGGGCCGAGCACCCCGCCGACGTAGCTGCTGTCCGACGAGATGAACGTCAGCCAGAAGAGCCCGACGCCGGTGAGCGTCGCTCCGGTCACCATGAACGGCTTGGGGCCGAGGACCGGGAGCAGGCGCTGGGCGAGGCCCGCGCCGACGCCGATCGCCAGGGTCACCGGGAGGAAGGCGAGTCCGGCCTTGACCGGGTTGTAGCCCAGGACGTTCTGCACCCACAGCACGATGAAGAAGAACATGCCGAACATGGCGGCCGACAGGCTGAGCATGATGACGTACGTGCCCGAGCGGTTGCGGTCCGCGAACATGCGCAGCGGGGTGATCGGCTCCTTGGCGCGCGACTCCACCACGGCGAAGGCCACGAGGAGGACCACCGCGGCGGCGAAGGAGCCGATGGTCAGGCCGTCCTTCCAGCCCTTCTCGGACGCCCGGATGAAGCCGTAGACCAGCGCGGCCATGCCCAGCGTCGACGTCGTGGCGCCCGCGATGTCGAAGCGGCCCGGGTGGCGCTCGGACTCGGCTATGTAGCGCGGGGTGAGGAAGGCGATCAGCAGGCCGATCGGCACGTTGACGAAGAAGACCCAGCGCCAGTCGAGCCACTCGGTGAGCGCTCCGCCGGCGAGCAGCCCGATGGCGCCGCCACCGGCGGAGACCGCGGCGAACACACCGAACGCCCGGTTGCGCTCCGGCCCTTCGGGGAACGTCGTGGTGATCAGCGCGAGCGAGGTGGGCGAGGCGATCGCGCCGCCGACGCCCTGCAGAGCCCGCGCCGCGAGCAGCTGCCAGGGCTCCTGGGCGAAGCCGCCGAGCAGCGAGGCGAACGTGAAGAGCAGGATTCCGGCCATGAACACCCGGCGGCGGCCGAGGATGTCGCCGGCACGTCCGCCGAGGAGCAGCAGACCGCCGAAGGTGAGCGTGTAGGCGCTGAGCACCCACGACAGGTCGGTGGTCGAGAAGGAGAGCGCGTCCTGGATGTGCGGCAGCGCGATGTTCACGATGGTGGCGTCGAGAACGACCATCAGCTGGCAGGCGGCGATGACGGTCAAGGCGATGCCCGGCCGACCTGCGGCGCGGGCTGGCTCGTCCTTGGTCTGTGTGTCCACCGGAGAAGTTGTCACTATGGATCCCCCACGGAAGAATTAGTGAACGCACCCGTTCACTGTTCGCCACGGTAGTGAGTCCCCCTCAGTGAACGCAACCGTTCACTGAGCACTGCCGACAAATCGAATCGCGTCAACGGAGAGATCCTGATGGTTACTTCGCGCTCCACGGCCGCCGCCCGGCCGGAGGGGGCGGCGCTGCGACGCCGCGGCCCCGTGCTCGAGCGGGCGATCCTGGAGGCCACGCTCGACCAGCTGGGCAGTGTCGGCTGGAGCGGCCTCACGATGGAGGGTGTCGCGGTCGGTGCGCAGACGGGCAAAGCGGCGGTGTACCGCCGGTGGCCGTCGAAGGAAGACCTCGTCGCGGATGCCCTCCAGGCCGGACTGCCGACGCTCGACGAGGCTCCGGACACCGGTCGTGTGCGTGAGGATCTGTATGAGCTGTGCCGCCAGGTCCGGGACGTCATGTACTCCAAGCCCGGCTTCGCCCTGCGTTCCGTGCTTCACGAATGCGATGCCGAGGCTGCCGAGCGATTCCATGGGCTGATCGAGACGGGTGTGATCGAACCGTCCAAGCGTCTCTTCCGGGATGTGCTGCGGCGCGGAATCACGCGCGGAGAGGTGCGCGCCGACGCGATCGACGATCTCGTCCTCGATGTCATTCCCGCCATGATGATGTACCGGTCCAAGGTGTGCGGAAGCGAATGGCCGGACCATGAGATCGCCGATGTCATCGACCGGATCATGGTGCCTCTGCTGCGTGCCTGATCAGGTTTGGGAGCGGGTTGGGAGCGGCTGGGGGGCGGCTCGGGGACGACGGCTCGGGGGTGGCTCGTGGGTGGCTTGGGGGCGGCTCGGGGTCCTCCGGGACGGGCAGGGTGAGGGGCTGCCGGGTGAGGATTCGGGCCGGCTGCGACCGGCCTCCGGGCGTCTGTGGCGAATCCGGGTATCGCGGGTGGCATCAGGCGGCGTAACCTGTCTGGCGCCATGCCGTACGAACCTCCCACCCACACCGTCGAGCGGTCGCTCCGAGCCACCACCGGCGCCAAGATCGTCGCCGGGGTCGACGAGGTCGGACGCGGGGCGTGGGCCGGCCCCGTCACGGTGTGCGCGGCCGTCACCGGCCTTCGCCGGCCCCCCGAGGGGCTCACCGACTCGAAGCTGCTCACCCCCAAGCGCCGGAACGCCTTGGCCGCGGAGCTCGAGGGCTGGGTCACCGCGTACGCGCTCGGCGACGCCTCTCCGCTGGAGATCGACGAACTCGGGATGACCGCGGCCCTGCGGCTCGCGGCCGTCCGAGCCCTCGAAGGCCTCCCCGTGCGGCCCGACGCGGTGATCCTGGACGGCAAGCACGACTACCTCGGCAGCCCCTGGCGGGTCCGTACGGTGATCAAGGGCGACCAGTCCTGCGTCGCCGTCGCGGCCGCCTCCGTCATCGCGAAGGTCCGGCGCGACGCCCTCATGGCGGAGCTGGAGGCCGAGGGCGGCCCGTATGCGGCGTATGCCTTCGCCGCCAACGCGGGCTACCCTTCGCCGGTCCACAAGGCGGCGCTCGAAGAGCTGGGGCCCACCCCGTACCACCGACTCTCCTGGTCGTACCTGGACGCGCTGCCCCAGTGGCGTCACCTCAAGAAGGTCCGCCTCTCCGCCGAGGCGGCCGCGCTGGAGAGCGGGGGCCAACTCGGCTTCGACTTCTGAACTTCCGGTCACGGGGGCCCTGTCCGAGGGCCGTCCACGCGGCCGGGGTGCACATGTGTGCCCACCCGCCGGTGCTCCGCGCAGCGGCGTTTGATAGACATCCATTCATGCCTCTCATCCCCGAGGAGCCTCAGATTCACGAGAGCGCCCAGGGTCCCCGCGCCACCGCGGCCGCCGGCCGCCCCGCGTCGACCCCCCGTCCCGTACCCGGCCCGCGTTCCGCGGCCTCTCCGCGTCCCGGACGCCCCGGTCCCGGCCCGGCCAGGCCCGCGGCGCCGGCACCGCACCCCAACCCCGGTGCCGGGCAGTCTCCGGCCAAGCGCCCGGAGAATCGTTCCGACCAGCGGACCACTCCGCAGCTCCAGCTGATCCCGGCCCCGGTCGACGGCGCGCTCGACGCCGCCGAGGAGGCCCTGGACCTGCTCCTGGAGAGCGGGCGGGCGCCCGGCGAGATCCTGGTCCTCACCACCGGTGACCCGCACCCGTGGGCGGCCCACGAGCTGTCCTTCGGCGAGGCCGCCTACTGGGCCCAACAGGACAGCGCCGACGACGTGTTCTTCGCGGACGCCGCCGCCGTGGAGCGGGCCTCCGCCCGCCCCGTGGTGATCGTCGCCGTCAACGGCGGAGACGAGGAGACGGCCGCCCGGGCCCTTCCTTCGGCGATGACCCGCGCGGGCGCGCTGCTCGTCGTCTGCGGTGACCCGCAGCGCATCACGGCGCTCCTCGGAGCCGGCGCCGGCGTCTGAACCGGCTCCGGCGTCTGACCGACCGCCCCTCCGCCGGCCCCCACCGGGCCCGGCGGGGGCCCGGTGCGATCTAGCCTTGGCGGCCTGTCGCGGCCCGCGTGATCAGCGTGCGGCCGCCCGGCGCAGGGGTTCGGTCGCGCCGCTCGCGGTTCTCGGTGTGAGCAGGCCGAGTTCGGCCGGCCCGTCACCCAGCGGCAGGGGCAGCGAGTCGGAGCTCGGCCGCCGGCCTCCCCGGCCCTCGCCGAGCACCTGCCAGCCTCCTCCGGTCAGCGTGATGTACGCGCCGCAGCGGAGTCCATGCAAGGTGCAGGCGTCCCGGAGCCCCCACATCCAGGCTCCGTCCTCCTCCGTCCAACGCTCGTCGCCCTCGCGGCAGTACAGCAGGACCGCGGTCCGCACGGGCGCGCGTCTCCGGAGGTCATGGGGAATGACCCGCCGCAGATGCGCGAGCAGCGCGTTGCGGAACTCCCAGCCGTCCGCCGCGACGGGGCGGCGGACGAACGAGGCGCTGGCGGCGAGCCGTTCCTCGTGGTCCAGGACGGCGATGACCGCCGTCGAGGGCGTGGGCGCGTGCCGGGAATGAAGGCCGCTGACGACCTCACGAGGGTTGCCTAGCAGGGGAATCCCCGCCGCGGCCCACTCGGCGGGTTCGAGCATCCGAGCGAGGCGGCTGGCGGACTGGGACGACGATCTGAGCGAGGCGGCTGTGGGCGGAGCGAATCCGAGGGTCACGGTCCTCCCTTCGGATACGCGCCCGCTGGGCGGGCAAGGTCGGGTGAGGGCGCACCACAGCACAGTCCTTCCGGACCGCTGACGGGCCGTGCGGGGCGGTTTCCCAATTCTTGCGGGCCCGTGCGCGAGCGGCAACGAGCAATTGAGACCGCTGACGGGATTGAGTCGGTATGCCACTCATATCCCTGCCCAGTTGCCCATTGTTCACTCCCCGTTCCCCCTCCTGTTTCACCCCTGGACGGCGAGCACCAGCGGAAACACCCCTTCCGCTCCGGCCCGTCGCAGCAGCCGCGCCGCCACTGCCAGCGTCCAGCCGGTGTCGGAGAAGTCGTCCACCAGGAGAACAGGACCGCCCGCGCCCGCCAGACGCCCCGCCAGGTCCGGAGGGACCGTCAGGGTCCGCTGCAGACCGACGACCCGCTGGGCGCTGTTGGTCCGCGAAAGCCGGAGATCCTCCGCCTCCGGCGCGTACTCCACCACGCCGAGGAAGGGCATCCTGCCGATCTCCGCGATCCGCTGCCCGAGCGAACCCACCAGACGCGGCCTGCGGTGGGAGGCGACCGTGACCACACCGGCGGGCCGGGCCGGCGCGTCCGGCGCCCCGGAAGCCCAACCGCCCGGTCCCTTGGCCCAGTCCGCCAGGACTTGCACCACGGCCTGCACGACATCGTCCGGCACCGGCCCGTCCGGTGTGCCGTCGGCCAGCAGCGGACGCAGCCGGTTGCCCCAGCCGATGTCCGAGAGCCGCCCCAGGGCCCGGCCGGCGAACGACTGCTCCCCGGGCGGAATACGACCCTTCAGGTCGACCCCGACCGCGGCGAGCCCGGTGGGCCACATCTTCCGGGGCTCGACCTCCACGCCGGGCCGCCCCAGCTCGCCCTTGGCCGCGTCCAGCGCCGTCTCGGACACCTTCGGGTCGAACCTGCTCCCCGCGCAGTTGTCGCAGCGACCGCACGGAGCGGCCTCCTCGTCGTCCAACTGACGCCGCAGGAACTCCATCCGGCACCCGGTGGCCGCCGCGTAGTCGCGCATCGCCTGCTGCTCGGCGGCCCGCTGCCGCGCCACCCAGGCGTACCGCTCGGTGTCGTACACCCAGGGTCGCCCGGTGCTCTCCCAGCCGCCCTTCACCCGGTGCACCGCGCCGTCCACGTCCAGGACCTTGAGCATGGTCTCCAGCCGGGTCCTGCGCAGCTCGACCAGCGGCTCGAGGGCGGGCAGGGACAGGGGCCGGCCGGCCTGGGCGAGCACGTCGAGCGTGCGGCGCACCTGCTCCTCAGGCGGGAAGGCCACCGAGGCGAAGTAGCGCCAGATCGCCTCGTCCTCCTGACCGGGCAGCAGCAGCACCTCGGCGTGCTCCACCCCTCGCCCGGCCCGGCCGACCTGCTGGTAGTACGCGATGGGGGAGGACGGCGACCCGAGATGGACCACGAAACCCAGGTCCGGCTTGTCGAAGCCCATGCCGAGGGCCGAGGTCGCGACGAGCGCCTTGACCCGGTTGGCCTGCAGATCGTCCTCGGCCTGCTGCCGGTCGGCGTTCTCCGTCCGGCCGGTGTAGGAGGACACGACGTGCCCGCACTGGCGCAGGTAGGCGGTGACCTCGTCGGCCGCTGCGACCGTCAGCGTGTAGATGATGCCGGAGCCGGGCAGCTCGCCGAGATGGTCGGCGAGCCAGGCCAGGCGGTGTGCCGCGTCCGGCAGTCTGACCACGCCCAGGCTCAGGCTCTCCCGGTCGAGCGGCCCGCGCAGGACGAGGGCGTCCGTGCCCGCGGCCGTGCCGAGCTGCTCGGCCACGTCCGCCGTCACCCGGGCGTTCGCCGTGGCCGTGGTGGCCAGCACCGGAACGCCGGCGGGCAGGTCGGCCAGCATCGTCCGCAGTCGGCGGTAGTCGGGCCGGAAGTCGTGGCCCCAGTCCGAGATGCAGTGCGCCTCGTCGACCACGAGCAGCCCGGTGGCGGCGGCGAGCCGGGGGAGCACCTGATCGCGGAAGTCGGGATTGTTGAGCCGCTCCGGGCTCACCAGGAGCACGTCCACCTCACCGGAGGCGACTTCCTCTTGGACCGTCTCCCACTCCTCGGTGTTCGACGAGTTGATCGTCCGGGCGCGGATGCCCGCCCGGGCCGCCGCCTCCACCTGGTTGCGCATGAGCGCGAGCAGCGGGGAGACGATCACGGTCGGGCCGCTGCCGCGCTCACGGAGCAGCGACGTCGCCACGAAGTAGACGGCCGACTTGCCCCAGCCGGTCCGCTGCACCACCAGGGCTCGGCGCCGGTCGGCGACCAGGGCCTCGATGGCCCGCCACTGGTCCTCGCGCAGTCTGGCCCTGCCGGTCGGGTCGGAGACGAGACGGGCGAGCACGGCATCGGCGGCGGCTCGGAGTGCGGCGCGGTCTTCCAGCGGGGCTGCTTGGGTCATGCCTCCATGCAACCCGATGCCTCGGACATCGCGCGAATGAGAGAGCGAACCTGTGGACAACTCGGCGATGGGGCGGATGCCCCGTTCCAGGAGTTATCCACAGGGGTTTCGGATTTCGGAAGATCGCGAGACGGTCCTGACCATGAACGCGAATCACCACGAATCCAGTGGACTCTCCCGTACCCAGCGAATCACCCTGCGCGGCCCGGCGGAGCTGGCCGACGCTCTGCCCTTCGTGCTGGGCTTCCATCCCACCGACTCCGTCGTCCTGGTCGCCCTCCACGGCGAGCACGGCCGCTTCGGGGGCCGGGTCAGGCTCGGAATCCCGCGCTCGCCCCGGGAGTGGGCGTCCACGGCGGACCACCTCGCCGAGTGCCTCGTCGAGGGAGGTGCCCGGTCCGGCGCCCGGCCGGACGGCATCGTCGTCTTCCTGTGCCAGGACCCCGCGCCGGGCGAGACGGGCCGCAGGGTCATGGAGCGGCTGCGGCCCTTCGCACAGCGACTGCGGACCGCCTGCGGGGCCCTCGACATCCCCGTCTACGAGGCCCTGTGCATCTCCGACGGGCTGTACTTCTCGTACTGCTGCCCCGACCAGCGCTGCTGCCCGCCCGACGGCACCCCGCTCGCGCTCAGCGGCACCTCGGTGATGGCGGCGGCCGCCGCCTACGCCGGAATGCAGGTGAGGGGCTCCCTGCGGGACATGGAGGCCCGGCTGAAGCCGCGCGGCGGGCCCGCGGACGAGGAGCAGCGTGCCGCTCTCGACGCGGCCGCGACCTCGATCGTCCCCCGGATTCTCGAAGGAGCCGAAGAGCGGGGACGGAAAGAGGTGCGCGAAGGGACGCTGCGTCTCGCCCGCGAGGTCCTCCGCCGGTTCGTGAACCCGAAGAGGCCGGAGAACCCGGGCAGCCCGGAGGAGGCGAGGGGCGCGGCCGGCGCGGTGGGTGCGCTGGGCACGGCGACTCCGGTGCGGCAGGTCGCTCCCGGCCGGCCCGCCGGTGCCACGGCCGCGGACGACGCGGCGGACGACGCCCTGATCACAGCTGACGAGGCGGCCGCTCTCGTCCTCGGCCTGCAGGACCGGGTCACCCGGGACCGCGCCGCCGAGTGGATGGAGGGCTGGGAGGGGACAGCCGCCCTGAGGCTCTGGCGCGTACTCGCCCGGCGCTGCGTCACGCCCTACCAGGAGTATGCCGCCGGGCCCCTCACCCTCGCGGGCTGGACGGCCTGGTCCACGGGCGACGAGCCGAGCGCCCGGGTCGCCCTCGGACTCGCCCTCGACGCCGACCCGAAGTACGTCTTCGCCCGGCTGCTGCACCAGGCGTGCAACGAAGGCCTCGACCCCGAGTCGCTCCGTTCCTGTCTGAGGAGCGAGCGGGATGCCCGGGCCGCCTCGGAGCAGGAGGCCGCGTCGCCTTCCCGGCGGGTCCGGATGCGGGCCGGCCGCCGGCCGGGCACCCCGCTGAGCCTCAGGAAGCCAGGGCGTCAGACCGGTGGGGGCGAGCGCCGGGCGAGGGCCGGGGTCCGCCCCGGCGGGCCCGCCACCGGGAGGCCGGCGAGCGGGACTCCGCGGCCCGGCGGGCAGCGCGGCTCCAGGAGTGGCCGATGACGACCGTGACCCGGCCGCCCGCAAGCGCGTTCAGCTCTCTGGCGGAGTCGCACGAACCGTCCCGCCGACACCCCGCCGGCCGACCGGTTCGCACAGAGAGCACCCCGTACCCGCCATGGCTCCCAGCCCCGTCCCGGCCCCCGGCCGCCCCACCACCCAGTCGCCCGGACCCGCCTCCGGACACACGTCCGGTGCCGGCATCGCGTTCCCGCGCGCGACGCGGCCCCCGGAACTCCCCTCGGTGCACGGTGCGCTCGTCTGCGTGGCCCTGCCCGCCCTCGCCGTCTGCGCCGAGCACGGCCAGCTCACCGGGGAAGGACCCGAGGGGGTGTACGAGGCGGGGCGGCGGCTCCTGTCCCGCTGCGTCCTGCGGGTGGCGGGACGCGAACCGGTCGCGCTCCAGGGCCGCATGGCGGCCGCCGACCGGGCGGTGTTCCTCGGGGTCCTCCGCGTCCCCGGGGACGCGGGCCCCGACCCCGCCCTCACCGTCGAACGCACCCGGAGCGCCGACGGCACCGAACGGATCACCCTGCGCAGCGCCGCGGCACGGCCGCTGCGGCTCCCCGTGGAAGTCGCTCTGGGGACGGATCTCGCGGACCTGGGCGCGGTGGCGTCCGGGCGGACCGGCCCCGACATCGCCGCGAGCGTCCACGGCACCGGACTGCGGTGGACCGGCACCGACGGCCGATCCGTCGCCGTCACGGCGGACCCGCCGCCCATGGACTCCTTGGCGGCGGCGGGAGTGCTGCGCTGGGAAGCCGAGCTGGCACCGGGAGCGGCCTTCACCCTCCGGCTGCGCGTGCGAGGGGCGTCGGCCGCCCGGCCCACCGCCTCCACGGGTGCCGGCTCGGGGCGGCCGGGCGGCCACCTCCTGGCCGAGGCCCGCGCCGAGGGCGACGACCCGCGGCGGGGAGAACTGCTCCGCGCCTCCGTCGAGGACCTGCGGGCCCTGCTCCAGCGCGACCCGGCCAACGCCGCGGACGTGTACCTCGCGGCCGGTGTCCCCTGGCGGTGCGGACCCGTCACCTCCGAAGCGCTCTGGGCGGCCCGTATGTCCCTGCCCCTCGGCACCCGGCTCGCCGCCACCACCCTGCGCGCCCTCGGACGCACCCAACTCTCCGGCGGCGGAGCCGAGTCCGGCCGCCTCCAAGGGCCCCTCAGGGACGCGGGCCCGCACCTCCCGCCCCGCTGCACCGGCATCGAAGCGACCCTCGCCTTTCCCGTCGTGCTCGCCGAGGCCCGCCGCTGGGGGCTCCCGTCCGCGGACCTGGAGGAGCTGCTTTCCGTGGCGGAGCGCTGCCTCGACTGGCTCGGCCGTACGGCCGGCCGGAACGGCCTCGTGCCGGACCCGGGGCCCGCCGGGCCCTGGCGGGCCGAGACCCAGGCGCACGCCCACCGCGCCGCCGTGCTCGGCGCCGACCTCCTCGACGACTGCGGACGGCCCGGGGGAGACGCCCTGCGCGAAGCGGCCAGGACCCTGCGCGAGCGGTTCCGGCGGGAGTTCTGGCTCGACGACCCGGCGGGCGGCCGCCCGGCCGTCGCCCGCGCACCGGACGGCCGGACCTGGCCCCAGCTGGGCGGCTGGGCCGCGCACCTGCTCGACACCGGGCTGCTGGGCGGCGGCCGGTACGCTCCCGGCCTCCTGGGCGCGACGCAGACCGAACAGGTGGCCCGGCTGCTCGGCACCCCGGCGCTCGACTCCGGCTGGGGGCTGCGCGGTCTCGGGACGAAGGAGCCGGGGCACAACCCCTTCGGGCACCGCGCCGGAGCGGTCCGGGTGCACGAGACGGCGGTCGCGGTGGCGGGTCTCGCCGCCGCCGGGCACGAGAAGGAGGCGGCCTCCCTGCTGCGGGGGCTGCTGGACGCGGCGGAGGCCTTCACCCACCGGCTCCCCGAGATGTACGCGGGAGAACAGCGGACAACGGGCGGACGCCCGGTGCCGCACCCGGCGGCGTGCCGGCCGGCGGCCGTCGCGGCCGCCGGGGCCGTCCAGGCGCTGCTCGCCCTCGCGGGCGTCCGGCCCGACGTGCCGGGCGGCTCCGTCTCGGTGCACCCGCTGGCCTCGGCCCCGCTCGGCGCGATCCGTCTGTCGGGGCTCGTGGTCGCCGGAGAACCCTTCGCCGTGCGGGTCGGCAGGCTGGGTCTCGGTATGGTCGAGGAGGCCGCAGAGGGCCTTCAGCTGGGGGTGTGACGGGATGCCGGACACGGAGACGAGGGAAGCCTCACGACGTGGTGAGGAAGTAGTAGCCGATGCTTCCGCGGGGCGTGTTTATCGTCAGGAAGACGACTATGATCGCGGCATGCCTCCCTACGACCCGTCGGCCTTTCCTCCCTTCGCCGTGACCGTCGACCTGGTCGTGCTCACCGTGCGGCGCCACGCACTGTGCACCCTGGTCGTTCGGCGAGGAGAGTCGCCGTACCAGGGGCGTTGGGCGCTGCCCGGCGGCTTCGTGCAGGCGGAGGAGGACCTGGGAGCCGCGGCGGCGCGCGAGCTGGTCGAGGAGACCGGCCTCTGCGCCCACGATCCGGCCGCCCCGACGCCCGTGCCGAGCAACGGAGCGCACCTGGAGCAGCTGGCGACGTACGGGGCGCCCGACCGCGACCCGCGCATGCGGGTGGTGAGCGTCGCGCACCTCGCGCTGGCGCCGGACCTTCCCGCGCCGCGCGCCGGAGGCGACGCGAACAGCGCCCGCTGGGCCCCGGTCGAGGAGCTCCTCGGCGAGGACGAGGCCGCCGCGGCCGAGGACGGAGGGCCGGGGGCGCTCGCCTTCGACCACGCCCGGATCCTCGCGGACGGAGTGGAGCGTGCCCGCTCCAAGATCGAGTACTCCTCCCTGGCCACGGCCTTCTGCCCGCCGGAGTTCACGGTCGGCGAGCTGCGACGCGTCTACGAGGCGGTCTGGGGAGTCTCCCTCGACCCGCGCAACTTCCACCGCAAGGTGACCGGCACGCCCGGCTTCCTGGTCCCGGCCGGAGGCACCACGACCCGTCAGGGAGGGCGCCCCGCACAGCTCTTCCGGGCAGGTGGGGCCACTCTTCTCAACCCGCCGATGCTGCGCCCCGAGGTCTGAGAGCCGTGCGCATCCGGCACCCCTGGGCGCCAACCATGCGCGGAAAGTCCGAAATGTAGCGTTATCTTGCTGCGGTAGCGCCGCCCTGCCGCGGAGCGGTGTCACCTACCGCGAGAGAAGCGATGCTCCAGGCCATCGGACTGACCAGCACTCCCCGCCGCGATCGCCCGCCCGCCGTGGACGATCTGACCTTCGAGGCACGGCCGGGTGCCGTGACCGCTCTCCTCGGCCCCCGGGGATCCGGCAAGACCACCACGCTCCGGCTCATGCTCGAACTCGAGCCGGGCCGTGGGATCACCTACTTCCGCGGCCGGCCGCTGCACCGCGTCGCCCACCCCCCTCGCGAGGTCGGCGTACTCCTCGGCGACGTCCCCGGGCACCCCTCCCGCACCCTCCGGGGCCAGCTCCGGATGCTCTGCGCCGCCACGGGAGTGCCCGCCGCCCGGGCCGAGGAGCTGGTGCGCACGGTGGGGCTCACCGGCCTGGAGCGCCGTCGGATCGGCACCCTGCCGATCGGCGCCGACCGTCGACTCGGGCTCGCCTCGGCCCTGTTGGGCGCCCCCCACACCCTGCTCCTCGACGAGCCGGCCGCGGGTCTCTCCGTATCCGAGAGCGGATGGCTGTACGAGCTGCTGCGGGCGCACGCCGCGGAAGGGGGAACCGTGCTGTACACCACGGAGGACCCCAAGGACGCCGCCCGCAACGCCGACCGTGTCGTCACCCTCGAAGGCGGCCGGCTCGTCGCGGACCAGGACGCCGTCGAGTTCGCCCGCACCCGGCTGCGCCCCCGGGTCGTCGTCCGCACGCCGCACGCCGCGCGCCTGGCCGCGGTCGTGACCCAGGAGGCCAGAGCCGCCCGGCGGGCCGTCGAGGTGGTCGCCGAGGACGGCAACCGCCTGTCCGTCTACGGCAGCGACTGCGCGGCCGTCGGCGACACCGCCTTCCGTCACGGCGTACCGGTTCACCGTCTGGCCGAGGAGCGGGGAGGCGACGGAGGCGCCGCTGCCGGTCGTGACCGTGGTTCCGCCGGGCAGGCGCGGCGTACCCACGAAGGCGAGGAGCCGGCGAAGCCCGGTAGCCGGGCCGTCGGGCCGGCGGCCGGGGGAGCGGGGCGGGAGGCTCCGGGAGGGAGGCGAGGCGCACGGCGGCCCACGCGCTCGCCGCTTCGACCGCTGCGCTACGAGCTCCACCGGCTCCTGGGCGTACCGTCCACCCCGCTGGTCGTGGCCGGCGTCCTGCTCGTCTCCGTGACGCTCGCCCTGCTCCTCGGACGTGGCGGCCGCGCCGAGCTCCCCGCCGTCCTCGCCGGCTGGCCCGCGATCTCCCCGCTGCCGCCCGCGGCCGTCGGCGCCGGACTGATCGGAGCGTTCTCCTTCGGCGAGGAGTACCGCTATCCCGCGCTCACCTCCGGGCGCGGAGCCGTGCCCCGCAGGCCGGGTCTGCTGCTCGCGAAGCTCGCCGTCGCCGCGGTCGTCGCCCTTGCGCTCGGGGTGCTCGTCGTGGCGGTCGACCTGGAGGTGCTGCGGTTCGTCTACGGCGGCGAGTTGGTTCCCGTACCGAAGAACTGGCCTACTCTCGCGGCGAGTTGGCTCGGTCTGGTGGTCGGCTGCGCGTGGGCCGGGGTGCTCGGCGCGGGAGTGTTCCGGGCCGCCGCGGCCGGAGTGGCGGCGGTGCTCGCGGTGCCGGTCGCCTTCGTTCCGCTGCTGCAGAAGGTGCTGACGGGGCCGTCGGTGCGCTCGGCGGCCGGACTTCCCGCGCGACTGCGCGAGTTCGCCGGCCCGCAGTGGTCCCCGGCCCTGGACCGGTGGCTGGCGGGGGTGCTGAGGGTGGTCGGTCAGCCCGCGGGGGTGGCGCTCTCGCTGACGTTGACAGGGCTGCTCTGCGCCTATGTGTTCACCGGCCTTCGCCGCAAGGCCCGTTGGTGATCATTTGTGGACCGAAAGGTTCCGGTTCCCCGTCAACTGCCTTGAAATCTGCCGTATATGTCCGATTAATCGTCAATTGTGTAGGGGGTGCCGATCACCCTTTCGTGTGCTTTTCACCAAAGACCTCAAGGGTCACGGAGGCAACGCCGACAAAGGATGCGTGAGTACCCTTGCGCACACCATGATGACCGCCGCCCGCCCCGTCGACTCCGGCCTCGGCGCCCCGGGCGATCTCGACCGCTACCCCTACACGGAGGCGCCCGCCGCCGGCCGCGTGGGCCCGCCCTCCTGGGAGGGGGTGGACACCGACCTGGGTCGCGTCGGCCGCCGGACCACCGGCAACCGGGGGCGCGGGCTGCACGGCCAGCTCGTCCAGCAGCTCGGCCAGATGATCGTCTCCGGCGACCTCGGGGCCGACCGCCCGCTCGTACCCGAGGAGATCGGCCAGCGGTTCGAGGTCTCGCGCACCGTCGTGCGCGAGTCGCTGCGCGTACTGGAGGCGAAGGGGCTCGTCAGCGCCCGCCCGAACGTCGGTACGCGGGTCAGGCCGGTCAGCGACTGGAACCTCCTCGACCCCGACATCATCGAGTGGCGTGCCTTCGGCCCGCAGCGCGACGACCAGCGCCGCGAGCTGAACGAGCTGCGGTGGACGATCGAGCCCCTGGCCGCCCGCCTCGCCGCGGGGCACGGCCGCGAGGACGTGCAGCAGCGTCTCGCCGACATGGTCGAGATCATGGGGCACGCCTTCGCCCAGGGCGACGGCATCACCTTCTCCCGGGCCGACACCGAGTTCCACACCCTCCTCATCCAGCTGGCCGGGAACCGCATGCTGGAGCACCTCTCCGGCATCGTCGCCTCCGCGCTCCAGGTCTCCGGCGGTCCCGTCACCGGCTGTGACCGGCCGAGCGAGGCCTGCCTCGCGCACCATGCCCGGATCGTGGACGCGCTGGCCACCGGGGACGCCCACGGTGCCGAGAACGCGATGCGGCAGCTGCTCACGGTCCACCCCGAGGTGGAGCGCGTGGTCCCCGCCCCCCGCGAACACTGACCCGCGGGCCGTGGCCGGGAGCGCGGAGGCGCACGCACCGCGTGCCGCCGGGTCCGAGCACCACCCGGGGGCCCGACAGGGTCTCCCCGGGCGGCGCCCGGGTTCCGGCGGCGCGAATGTGCCGTGATCGACCGCTCTGGCCGTTTCGTCGCAAATGGGGTGTGACTCGGGCCACGAAGATTGGGCGTAACACTCCTCCGAGCCGTGCGATGACCTAAGAGGTGACAGCCGAGGAAGGAATACAGCAGCCCGTGGAGGCGCTGTGCAGTTCCCCGGTCCAGCCCGCGCCGTCGGCACATTCCCCGTCGACGGTCGTCGGCTCCAGCCCGATCCAGGGCGGGGCCGGAAGCCGTTTCCATCGTTCCGAGAGGTTGTTCGTGTCGGCCAGCACATCCCGTACGCTCCCGCCGGAGATCGCCGAGTCCGAGTCTGTGATGGCGCTCATCGAGCGGGGAAAGGCTGATGGGCAGATCGCCGGCGATGACGTGCGTCGGGCCTTCGAAGCTGACCAGATTCCGCCAACCCAGTGGAAGAATGTTCTGCGCAGCCTCAATCAGATCCTCGAGGAAGAGGGTGTGACGCTGATGGTCAGTGCAGCGGAGTCGCCGAAGCGCGCCCGCAAGAGCGTCGCAGCGAAGAGCCCGGCCAAGCGCACCGCCACCAAGACCGTCACCGCCAGGACGACCGTGACGAAGACCACCGTCTCGGCCTCCGCGGCCCCTGCGGCCGAGGGCACCGACCCGGCCGACGAGGCCGGATCGCCCGCCAAGAAGGCGGCCGCGAAGAAGACCGTCGCCAAGAAGGCGGTGGCCAAGAAGACCGTCGCCAAGAAGACGGCGGCCAAGAAGACCACGTCCAAGAAGGACGCCGACGAGCTCGTCGAGGGCGAGGAGCTCCTCGAGGACGTCGCTCCCGGCAAGGGTGAGGACGAGGAGACCGAGGGCGAGAGCAAGGGCTTCGTCCTGTCCGACGAGGACGAGGACGACGCTCCGGCGCAGCAGGTCGCCGTCGCCGGTGCCACCGCCGACCCGGTCAAGGACTACCTCAAGCAGATCGGTAAGGTCCCGCTGCTCAACGCCGAGCAGGAGGTCGAGCTCGCCAAGCGCATCGAGGCCGGTCTGTTCGCCGAGGACAAGCTCGCGAACTCCGACAAGCTCGCCCCTAAGCTCAAGCGCGAGCTGGAGATCATCGCCGAGGACGGCCGCCGGGCCAAGAACCACCTCCTGGAGGCCAACCTCCGTCTGGTGGTCTCGCTGGCCAAGCGTTACACCGGCCGCGGCATGCTCTTCCTGGACCTGATCCAGGAGGGCAACCTGGGTCTGATCCGCGCCGTCGAGAAGTTCGACTACACCAAGGGCTACAAGTTCTCCACGTACGCCACCTGGTGGATCCGTCAGGCGATCACCCGCGCCATGGCCGACCAGGCCCGCACCATCCGTATCCCGGTGCACATGGTCGAGGTCATCAACAAGCTCGCGCGCGTCCAGCGCCAGATGCTCCAGGACCTGGGCCGTGAGCCCACCCCGGAGGAGCTGGCCAAGGAGCTCGACATGACCCCCGAGAAGGTCATCGAGGTCCAGAAGTACGGCCGTGAGCCGATCTCCCTCCACACCCCGCTGGGTGAGGACGGCGACAGCGAGTTCGGCGACCTCATCGAGGACTCCGAGGCGGTCGTGCCGGCCGACGCGGTCAGCTTCACCCTGCTCCAGGAGCAGCTGCACTCCGTTCTCGACACGCTCTCCGAGCGTGAGGCGGGCGTCGTCTCCATGCGCTTCGGCCTCACCGACGGCCAGCCGAAGACGCTGGACGAGATCGGCAAGGTCTACGGCGTGACGCGTGAGCGGATCCGTCAGATCGAGTCGAAGACGATGTCGAAGCTCCGTCACCCGTCGCGCTCGCAGGTCCTGCGCGACTACCTCGACTGATCCGTACGAGGGACACAGCGCTACACGGAAGGGCCCGGTTCCCCGAGAGGGGGAGCCGGGCCCTCCGGCTTTGCGCGGGTGCACGGCGGGGACAGGTGCTGGACGCTGGGTGAACCGACATCACCCGAGAGTCAGGAGGCTCCATGCGTGGTTCCCTCATCCGAGCATTGACGGGTGCTCTGGGCCTGATGACCGTGGCGGCCGGGCAGCTGGCCACCGCCGGTCCCGTGGCCGCCGACAGCGTCGTGGTGGGTGGCCGGCCGGCCCAGATCACGGACGCGCCGTGGGTCGTGGCGCTGTCCAGCCGTGACCGGTTCGGGGGTACGCGCGCGGGGCAGTTCTGCGGAGGTGTGGTCGTCGCCCCGACCAAGGTGCTCACGGCGGCCCACTGCCTCGGCCGTGAGGTGCTCGGCGGCGAGCCGTGGGAGGTGCGCGACTTCGTGGTCATCGCGGGCCGTGCGGCGCTCCGCGGACAGGAGGGGCAGGAGGTCCGGATCTCGGACACCTGGATCAACCCCGACTACGACCCGACGACGAACGCCGGCGACCTGGCCGTACTGACGCTCGTCAGCGCGCTGCCGCAGTCGTACGTGATCGGTGTCGCCCGCTCCGGAGACACGGCGTACGCGCCCGGGACGGAGGCGGACGTCTACGGCTGGGGCGACACGACCGGCAACGGGGCCTATGCCTCGACACTCCGGACGGCAGGCGTCCAGGTGCTGCCGGACACGGCGTGCGAGCGGGCGTACCCGGGCGGCTTCGGCGTCCGCTACCAGCGCGGGACGATGCTGTGCGCGGGCGACCCGCAGGGCGGGAAGGACGCCTGTCAGGGCGACAGCGGCGGCCCGCTGGTGGCCAAGGGGCTCCTCGTCGGTCTGGTGTCCTGGGGCAGCGGCTGCGGGCAGGCCGAGAACCCGGGCGTCTACACACGCGTCTCGGAGGTGCTCCCGGCACGCTTCTGAGTCGAGGGATACGAGAACGGGCGGCCACCCCCTGGAAACAGGGGTGACCGCCCGCCGTCCGATCAGCGCGACCGGCCCTGGGCTCGTCGTGGATGGCGCGTCAGGCGTGGTCCTCGCCCTGCGTGCGGGCCGGCACGTCGGTGAGCCGGTCCGTCTCATCCTGTATCTCAACGGCGATCTTCTTGAGTTCCGGCTCGAACTTACGTCCGTGGTGGGCGCAGAAGAGCAAGTCACCTCCGCTGGTCAGGACGACACGCAGGTATGCCTGGGCGCCGCAGCGGTCGCAGCGGTCAGCGGCCGTCAGGGGGCTCGCGGGGGTCAGAACAGTAGTCACGTCGCCTCTTCTCTAGCTCGACGAGCTGTCGTACCAGGGTCAACATCCAACCAGGCCGAAAACGTTCCCGCTCGTGGCTTTTCCTTGAAACTTCTTCCCAAGGTGGCTGTCTGCTGCCGGTTGGCGGCGAATGAGCCGTATTGCGTCGCTCTACGGATTTCGCGTTGCTTGTGTCGGTTAGCCCTCCCGGCTTGGTTGCCGGTTGTTCATGAGGACGTGCCCGGAGCCTAAATGGTTCATGCCTGGAAGGGAACGTGATGTTCGCGTCACCCCATCGAGGGATCGAACATCCATGCGAGGCTGGACTAGCATGAGGATTCGGGGAGGGTGGCGTGACAACGGCTCTACCAGGCATCGGTACCCTCTGAGCGGTGACCGAGGCCGGGCCCTACCCCACAGGGCCAGATTTCAAATTCAGCGAGGAGCGAACCGCGTGACCGCCGAGACGTCCGTGCCGTCCAGTGCGCTGCTGACCGCAGACCGTGACGGTTCCAACTACACCGCGCGGCACCTGCTCGTACTCGAAGGGCTCGAAGCGGTCCGCAAGCGCCCCGGCATGTACATCGGGTCGACCGACAGCCGCGGCCTGATGCACTGCATCTGGGAGATCATCGACAACTCGGTCGACGAGGCCCTCGGCGGCTTCTGCGACCACATCGAGGTCATCCTCCACGACGACGGCTCCGTCGAGGTCCAGGACAACGGCCGCGGCATCCCGGTCGACGTCGAGCCGAAGACCGGACTCTCCGGCGTCGAGGTCGTCATGACCAAGCTGCACGCCGGCGGAAAGTTCGGCGGCGGTTCCTACGCGGCCTCCGGTGGTCTGCACGGCGTCGGCGCCTCCGTGGTCAACGCGCTGTCGGCCCGCCTCGACGTCGAGGTCGACCGGAACAGCGCGACCCACTCGATCTCCTTCCGCCGCGGTGTCCCCGGCATCTTCACCGAGCAGGGCCCCGACAGCCCCTTCGACCCGGCCAACGGCCTCATCAAGGGCAAGCGCGTCCCCAAGACCCGCACCGGCACGCGTATCCGCTACTGGGCGGACCGGCAGATCTTCCTCAAGGACGCCAAGCTCTCCCTGGAGACGCTCCACCAGCGCGCCCGGCAGACCGCCTTCCTCGTCCCCGGCCTCACCATCGTCGTCCGCGACGAGCGGGACCTGGCCGGCGTCGGCAAGAGCGAGGAGACCTTCCGCTTCGACGGAGGCATCAGCGAGTTCTGCGAGTACCTCGCGCAGGACAAGGCCGTCTGCGACATCCAGCGCCTCACCGGGCAGGGCACCTTCAAGGAGACCGTCCCGGTCCTCGACGAGCGCGGCCACATGACCCCGACCGAGGTCACCCGCGAGCTCGCGGTCGACGTCGCCCTGCGCTGGGGCACCGGCTACGACGCCACGGTCAAGTCCTTCGTCAACATCATCGCCACCCCCAAGGGCGGCACCCACGTCTCCGGCTTCGAGCAGGCCATCACCAAGACGGTGAACGAGGTGCTGCGCTCGGCCAAGATGCTGCGCGTCGCCGAGGACGACATCGTCAAGGACGACGCCCTGGAGGGGCTCACCGCCGTCGTGACGGTCCGCCTCGCCGAGCCGCAGTTCGAGGGGCAGACCAAGGAGATCCTCGGCACCTCCGCCGCCCGCCGGATCGTGGCGAACGTGGTGGCCAAGGAGCTCAAGGCCTTCCTCACCTCCACCAAGCGGGACGCCAAGGCGCAGGCCCGCGCCGTCCTGGAGAAGGCCGTCGCCGCGGCGCGGACCCGGATCGCGGCCCGTCAGCACAAGGAGGCGCAGCGCCGGAAGACCGCGCTCGAGTCCTCCTCGCTGCCGGCGAAGCTCGCGGACTGCCGCAGTGACGACGTGGAGCGCAGCGAGCTCTTCATCGTCGAGGGAGACTCGGCCCTCGGTACGGCCAAGCTCGCCCGGAACAGTGAGTTCCAGGCCCTGCTGCCGATCCGCGGCAAGATCCTCAACGTCCAGAAGTCGTCCGTCTCGGACATGCTCAAGAACGCCGAGTGCGGGGCGATCATCCAGGTCATAGGAGCGGGCTCGGGCCGCACCTTCGACATCGACGCCGCCCGCTACGGGAAGATCGTCCTCCTGGTCGACGCCGATGTCGACGGCGCCCACATCCGCTGCCTGCTGCTGACGCTCTTCCAGCGGTACATGCGGCCCATGGTCGAGGCCGGCCGGGTCTTCGCCGCGGTGCCGCCGCTGCACCGGATCGAGCTCGTCCAGCCCAAGAAGGGCCAGGACAAGTACGTCTACACGTACTCGGACAACGAACTGCGGCAGACCCTCCTGGAGTTCCAGCGCAAGGGGGTCCGCTACAAGGACTCCATCCAGCGCTACAAGGGTCTCGGCGAGATGGACGCCGACCAGCTCGCGGAGACCACGATGGACCCGCGGCACCGCACCCTGCGCCGGATCAACATCGGCGACCTGGACGCGGCGGAGCAGGTCTTCGACCTCCTCATGGGCAACGACGTGGCGCCCCGCAAGGAATTCATCACCGGCTCGGCGGCCACCCTGGACCGCTCGCGCATCGACGCCTGAGCAACTCCACCCGTGGGTGGAGCCACGCGCTCCACCCACGGGCCGATCACACGATCGCCCACTCTCCGTAGCATTGAGATGTCGGAGGGGGACGGACATGGGCGAGAAGCGCGATCCGGGATTCGCGGGTACGAGGACGAGGACGAGGACCGGCCCGCGGGCAGGGACAGGGCCGGCGACGGGGGCGGCGGAACGGGCAGGGGCGGGGAGCGCGGTGGCGCACAAGCCCTCCTGGCGTTCCTGGCCCTCGCGGGAGGCGCTCACCCGCGTCGGTGTGCCCCGCGGGCGGATCGTTCTCGACCACACCATGATCGCGGGCTTCAGCGTCCTGGTGGTGACCGGCTGTTACACCTCGGGAGCGTTCGACGGCTGGTACGCGCCTTTGCCTCCGCTGGGCTTCGGGCTCTGTCTGGTGGCGGCGATCCGGTATCACCACACGACCCTGGAGAACCGCCTGGCGGCCTCACTGGGACTGCTCGCGGTGATCACTCTCTGCGGCCTGGGAGCCTATGCGGCAGGTGCCCCGACGCCCGCGACGGTGCTCTGGATCATCGTCTCGGTCATGGCGATGGAACGGCTCCCGCTCCCCGCGGGGCTGGCCACCGTGGCGGTGCTCGTGGCCGGCTTCGTGGAGGCCGACGAGACCGGGATCCTCGGGGCCGGTGTCACCACGGCGGCCGTGCTGCTCGCCGGCTACTCGCTCCGGCTGGACGCCGAGGCGCGGGGTGCCGGGTTCCAGCTGCTCGCGCAGGAGCGGCTCGCGCGGGAGGCGGAGGCCGCATCGGCGGCGCTCGCCGAGCGGGCCAGGATCGCCCGGGAGATACATGACGTCCTCGCCCACAGTCTCTCCGCCCAGATGGTGCACCTGGAGGTCGCACGGCTTCAGATCGAGGCCGGGGCGGACCATGCGGAGATCCTCAAGCTCGTGACCTCGGCCCGTTCGATGGCCAGAGAGGGGCTCGCCGAGACCCGGCACGCGCTCTCGGCCCTGCGCGGGGAGATGGCACCGGTCGAGGACTACCTGCGGGAGCTGGCGAGGGAGGACCGAGCCGAGGTCGATGTCACCGGCGAGCGACGGGACCTGCCCGCCGAGGCCTCGCAGGCCGTGCGGCGGGTCGCGCAGGAGGCGCTCACCAATGTCCGCAAGCACGCCCCGGGGGCCCGCACCAGGATCCGGTTCGCCTATGGGAGGGACGAGATCTCCCTGGAGATACGCGACTCCGGGCCACCCCGGACGGACGGAGGCCTCGGGGTGGGGGAGGAGCTCGGGTCCTCGGGCTCCGGGTACGGGCTGCTCGGCATGAGAGAGCGGGCCGAACTGCTCGGCGGCAGCCTGGACGCGGGGCCCGAGGGCGCCGGGTTCACGGTGCGGCTGCGGGTGCCGGCATGAGCGCCGCGGGCGGCGACCGCGTCGCACGCGTCGTCGTCGCCGACGACCAGGCCGTGGTGCGGGAGGGGATCGTGATGCTGCTCGGTCTGCTTCCGGGGATCGAGGTCGTCGGGTCGGCCCGGGACGGGGAGGAGGCGGTCGCGCTCACCGCCGAGCTCGGTCCCGACGTCGTCCTGATGGATCTGCGAATGCCCCGCTGCGACGGCGTCGAGGCCACCCGCCGGATCTGTGACCGGCATCCCGGGACGGAGGTCGTCGTGCTGACCACCTACGCCGATGACGACTCGCTGTTCCCGGCACTGCGGGCAGGGGCGCGCGGATATCTCACCAAGGACGCCGGCGGCGAGGAGATCGAGCGGGCCGTGCGGGACGTGGTCGACGGGCGGGCGGGACTCTCCCCCTCCGTGCAGCGGCGCCTCCTCGAGCGGCTGATCGACCGGGAGGAGCGGGAGCAGCGGGAGCACCGGGCCGCTCAGGACGGCCGGGACCAGCGGGATGCGCGGGATGAGCCGGGCAGCCGGGACGGGTGGGGTGGCCGGGACGAGCCGGGCGGTGGGGACGAGCCGGGCGGGCGGGGCGAGCCGGGTGGCCGGGACGGGCGGAGCGGCCGGGACGGGCAGGGTGGCCGGGATGGGCGGGGTGCCTGGGACGGGCGGGGTGGTGCCGGGCTCGGAGGGGATGTGCGGTCGGAGCGGTATGGGGCCGGGGCTGGGGTCGGGGCGGTGGCGGGTGGTGATTCCGGGGTGCGGCCGGGGAGTTCGGACGGTTCGGGCGGGCCGGGTGCCGACGGGCTGACGGAGCGGGAGACGGAGGTGCTCGTGCTGGTCGCGGACGGGCTGTCCAACCCGGAGATCGCCGGGCGGCTGCGGATCTCCACGGCCACGGTGAAGACCCACATCAACAACCTCTTCGCGAAGACCGGGGTGCGCGACCGGGCGCAGGCCGTGCGATACGCATATCAGCACGGTCTGGTCAGGGCACCTGGGAGGAGAGTCACCTGATGGGGTGAAGTGAGGGGGGAGAAGAGTCCGGGATCTTCCCGCTCTGTCCATCCTTGGGCACGCGGCCGAAACGGTTCGCTGACAAGGAGAGTTGGCCGGTGGAGCAGGTGGACAATCAGGAGGGGCGCGACGCCGCGGCGATGGCGGTCGACGACCCCTGGTACGACGCGACGGCCTCCGGCTGGGGCGAGGAGAGGACGGCCGGGGCGCCCGAGGAGCCCGGTGACGGCCGCCCCGGAGCGGTGCCGCGACAGCGGGTCCACAGCGCGGCGGAGATCTATCTGGAAGTCCAGCGGAGCCCCGCCTTCCAGGAAGTGCGCGGTCGCTACCGCCGGTTCGTCTTCCCGGCCACCCTGGCGTTCCTCCTCTGGTACCTCGCCTATGTCGTGGCGGCGACCGCCGCGCCCGAACTCATGGCCCGGCCGGTGGCCGGGGTGGTGAACGTGGCGATGGTCGCGGGCCTCGGGCAGTTCCTCAGCACCTTCCTGCTGACCTGGGCGTACGCGCGTCACGCGCGGCTGCGCAGGGACCGGGCCGCGCTGGAACTGCGCTGGGACACGCAGGAGATGACCCGAGGGGTGGTGCAGCCGTGACCGGAACCCACCAGACCCTGGCGCTCGTGCTGTTCAGCGTGTTCGTCGCCGTGACCCTGGGGATCACCACCTGGGTGAGCCGGCACCGGCACGGATCGGCAGAGGAGTTCTACGCCGGCGGGAGGCTGTTCTCGCCGCTGGAGAACGGGTTCGCCATCGCCGGGGACTACATGTCCGCCGCCTCGTTCCTCGGTATCTCCGGGCTGATCGCGCTCTACGGCTACGACGGCATGCTGTACTCCGTCGGCTTCCTCGTCGCCTGGCTGGTCGTGCTCCTGCTGGTCGCCGAACTGGTCCGCAACTGCGGGCGGTTCACGCTGGCCGACGTCGTCGCCGCGCGGATGGCCGAGCGCCCGGTACGGATCGCCGCCGGAACGTCCTCGGTGGCCGTCTCCGTGCTGTACCTCGTGGCCCAGATGGTGGGTGCCGGGAGCCTGGTGGCGCTGCTGCTCGGCGGTTCCAGCGAGGCGGCGCGTTCGTGGACGGTGATCGGCGTGGGCGCGCTGATGGTGATCTACGTGTCGCTCGGCGGCATGCGGGCCACCACCTGGATCCAGATCGTCAAGGCGGTCCTGCTCATGGCGGGCACGATCGCGCTCACCGTCCTCGTGCTGCTCCGCTTCCACGGCGATGTGAACAGCCTGCTCTCCACAGCGGCCGAACGCAGCGGGCACGGCCTGGGCTTCCTCGCCCCCGGGCTGCGCTACGGCGGGGACTGGACGGCCCGCCTCGACTTCATCAGCCTCGGCCTCGCCCTCGTCCTGGGCACCGCGGGACTGCCGCACATCCTGTCGCGCTTCTACACCGTGCCGACCGCCCGCGCCGCCCGTCGCTCCGTCGTCTGGTCCATCGGGCTCATCGGCAGCTTCTATCTGATGACGATCGTGCTCGGCTTCGGCGCCGCCGCGCTGATCGGCCCCGACGAGGTCCGCGCGTCCAACGCCTCCGGCAATACCGCCGTGCCGCTGCTCGCCCTCGACCTCGGCGGTGGCGCGGGCTCCACCGGCGGCACGGTGCTCTTCGCGATCGTCGCCGCCGTCGCCTTCGCGACCATCCTCGCCGTCGTCGCGGGGATCACGCTGGCCTCCTCGGCCTCCGTCGCCCACGACCTGTACGCCTCACTGCGCCGCCGGCACGCGAAGCAGTACAGCGAGGTCGCGGTGGCCCGGGTCGCCGCCGCGGGGATCGGCGCGACCGCCATCGGCCTCGGGCTGCTCGCCCGCGACCTCAACGTGGCCTTCCTCGTCGGTCTGGCCTTCGCCGTCGCGGCCTCCGCGAACCTGCCGGTGCTGCTCTACTCACTGTTCTGGCGGAAGTTCACCACCCGGGGCGCGGTCTGGTCGGTGTACGGCGGTCTGATCCCCGCCGTGCTGCTCGTCCTGCTCTCCCCGGTCGTCTCCGGGAGCCCCGAATCGCTGTTCCCGGGCGTCGACTTCCACCTCTTTCCGCTGCAGAACCCGGGGGCGGTCTCCATCCCGCTCGGCTTCCTGGCCGGATGGATCGGTACGGTCACCTCGCCCGAGCCGCCCGACGAGGCCCGGCACGCGGAGACCGAGGTCCGGGCCCTGACGGGCGCGGGCGCCGTCTGACCCCCGCCCCCGGGCCCTGACGGGCGCGGGCGCCGTCTGACCGTCGCCCCCGAGCCCTGACCGGCGCCGGTGCCCGTGCCGTGCGACCGTCGGCCTCCCCGTGCGGCGCGTCAGCCGCCGGCCTGGGAGCTCGCCCAGGCGTACCGGTGCTCGGGGCGGCCCGTCTCGCCGTACCGGAGGGAGAGGCGGACCCGGCCGGTGCGTTCCAGGAGCTTGAGGTAGCGCTGTGCGGTCTGGCGGCTGACGCCGGCCCGCTCGGCGATCTCCTGCGCGGACAGGGGGCCGCCGGCCGCGAGCAGTACCTGCCGGACCAGTTCGGCCGTGGTGGGGGAGTGGCCCTTGGGCAGGTCGGGGGCGACGGTGCCCGCCGACAGGACGCCGAAGATCCGGTCCACCTCGGCCTGTTCCGCCTCTCCGCCGCTCTCCAGGGTGCGGCGGAGCGTCGCGTAGGCCTCCAGCTTGGCGCGGAGCCCGGCGAAGTTGAACGGCTTGACCAGGTACTGGAGCGCGCCGTGCCGCATCGCCGACTGCACGGTGGCCACGTCTCGGGCCGCCGTCACCATGATCACGTCGCACTGGTGGCCGCGCGCGCGGAGTTCGCGTACCGCCGCGAGCCCGTTCTCGTCGGGCAGGTAGTGGTCCAGGAGGATCAGGTCCACCGGCAGGCCGTCCAGGGCGGCGAGCGCCTCGGCGGTCGAGTGGGCGGTGGCGACGACCCGGAAGCCGGGCACCTTGGCGACGTAGGCGGCGTTGATCCGTGCCACCCGCTCGTCGTCGTCCACCACGAGTACGTCGATCATCGCGACGCCTCCTCGGAGCGCTCCGAAACCCGTTCCGGCTGGGCGGTCTCCGGTTCGGTGGAATCCGGTTCGGTCAGGGCGTCGGGGAGGACGACCGTGAACACGGCGCCGCTCTCCGGGCCGTCGCTCACCCCGGCCGTCCCGCCCCGGCGCTCGGCGAGCCGGCGCACCAGGGGGAGGCCGAGCCCGCGCTTCCCGTGGGACGGGAGCTCCTTCGTCGTCCACCCCTCGGTGAAGATCAGCTCGCGGCGCTCCTCCGGGACGCCCGGGCCGCTGTCCGAGACCCGCAGCACCACCGTACGGCCCTCGGCGCGGAAGGAGACCTCGATGCGGGCGCCGGGGGTGCCGGCGGCGGCGTCCAGGGCGTTGTCGACGAGGTTGCCGACGACGGTGACCAGTTCGCGCGGGTCGACGAGCCGGTCCGGCAGCAGGGAGTCCGGTGCGAGTCGCAGCGAGACGCCGCGCTCGGCGGCCACGGTCGCCTTTCCGACCAGGAGCGCGGCGAGGAGCGGGTCGTGGACCTTCTCCGTGACCTGCTCGGCGGTGGCCCGGTGCACGCCGACGACCTCCGTGACGAACTCCACCGCCTCCTCGTGCATCTCCAGCTCCAGGAGCCCGAGGAGGGTGTGCAGCCGGTTGGCGTGCTCGTGGTCCTGGGCGCGGAGCGCGTCGATCAGGCCACGGGTGGAGTCGAGCTCGCGGCCGAGGCGCTCCAGCTCGGTGCGGTCGCGGAGGGTCGCCACGGCGCCGCCGTCGTCCGTGGGCATCCGGTTGGCGATCAGC
Organism: Streptomyces sp. R44; assembly: GCF_041053105.1. Taxonomy (NCBI): domain Bacteria; kingdom Bacillati; phylum Actinomycetota; class Actinomycetes; order Kitasatosporales; family Streptomycetaceae; genus Streptomyces; species Streptomyces sp. R44. The sequence continues at coordinate 6,375,877 of NZ_CP163444.1, forward strand.
ACCCGGTGCCCCTGGACGGTGAGCAGGTCCTCGCCGGTGACCCGGCCCGCGAGGACGTCCGCGGTGCGGCCCCCGCCGAGGACCTCGTCGAGCGGCCGGCCCGCCGCCTCGGGGCCGAGGCCGAGGAGCCGCTGCGCCTCGTCGTTCATGAGCCGCACGGAGCCGTTGCGGTCGAGGGCCACGACGCCCTCCCGGATGCCGTGCAGCATGGCCTCGCGCTCGGCGAGCAGCGCGGAGATGTCGGAGAAGGCCAGGTCATGGGTCTGCCGCTGGAGCCGCCGGGAGATCAGGTACGCGGCGAGCGCCCCGGCCGCGAGCGCGCCGCCCGCGTAGGCGAGGAGGCCGGGGATGGCGGCGAGGAGCCGGTCGCGGACGCTGTCGTACTCGATGCCGACGGAGACCGCGCCGACGATCCGGCCGTCCGCGTCCCGTAGCGGCGCCTTGCCGCGCGCCGAGCGGCCGAGGGTGCCGCTGTCGATCTCCATGACCTCGTGCCCGGCGAGGACGGCGCTCGGGTCCGTGGAGACGACCCGGCCGATCTGGGCGGGGTCGGTGTGCGACCAGCGCACCCCGCGCGTGTCCATGACCACGACGTACTCGGCGCCCGTGGACGCCCTGATCCGCTCCGCCTCCGTCTGCACCGGGCCCCGCGCGGAGGGCCGGCTGCCGGTGAGGTCCGCGGCCAGCCGGGGCGACGCGGTGGTCCCGGCGATGGCCAGGGCCCGCCGCATGGCCTGGTCGTCGAGCTGCGCGCTCAGCGGGGCGAGGAAGAGGCCGGTGGCCAGGACGGTCACACCGGTCGCGATGGCCAGCTGCATCAGCAGGACCTGCGAGAACACCCGCTGCGGCCATCCGAACCGCCGGCGGCGCGCGCGGGCGCGCGGGGGGCTGCTCTGTGCGGGGCTCATGCCCGAAAAGGTAGACGGCCGCGCGCCGTGACCGGAAATGGTGACGGAGCGGGCGCCTATTCTGGGGGTTTCCCACGCCGGGGCCCACGCCCGTGGGACCCGAGGAACCCGTGGGACCCGAGGAACCGGAGGCACGTCCCTTGACCACGCAGCAGATCCCCGTCGTCGTCCTCGCCGGGTTTCTCGGAGCGGGGAAGACCACGCTCCTCAACCATCTGCTGCGCAGCGCCCGGGGCACCCGTATCGGAGTCATGGTCAACGATTTCGGGGACATCGGCATCGACGCGATGACCGTCGCCGGACAGGTCGGCTCCACCGTCTCCCTCGGCAACGGCTGCCTGTGCTGCGCCGTCGACGCCGGCGAGCTCGACGAGTACCTGGAGGTGCTGACCCGGCCCGAGTCCCAGCTCGATGTGATCGTGATCGAGGCGAGCGGGCTCGCGGAGCCGGAGGAGCTGGTGCGCATGGTGCTCGCCAGCGAGAACGAGCGGGTCGTGTACGGAGGACTGGTGCAGGTCGTCGACGCGTCCGAGTTCGCGGCCACCCGGCAGCGGCACCCCGGGACCGACCGGCACCTCGGCCTCGCCGACCTCGTCGTCGTCAACAAGGCCGACCGGGTGGCCGCGGACGAGCTGCGGAGCGTACGGGAGACGGTGGCCGGGCTCGCCGGGCGCGCCGCCGTGGTCGAGGCCTCGCACGGGCGCGTCGATCCCGAGCTGCTCTTCGACCGGGTCGTGCCGGAGGGGGAGATCGAGGGCCAGATGTCGATCGAGGACATCCTGTACGGCTCCGAGGACGAGGGTCACGCCCATCCGCACGCGGCCTACGAGAGCCTGTCGGTGACGGCCTCGACGCCGCTGCACCCGCGCCGTCTGATGGCCTTCCTCGACTCGCGGCCCGAGGGCCTCTACCGGATCAAGGGCTTCGTCGACCTCGGCCCCGCCGACCCGGCCAACCGCTACACCGTGCACGCCGTCGGCCGCTTCCTGCGCTTCTACCCGGAGCCCTGGCCCGCCGGCGAGGAGCGCCTCACCCAGCTCGTCCTGATCGGCTCCGGCGTCGACGCGGCCGCACTGCGCAAGGAGCTCGCCTCCTGTGAGCTGAACGGCCCGCAGGACGCCCCCGACGAGCACAGCATGTGGGGCGTCCTGCGGTACGTACAGCGGTCCGAAGAGGACCCGGAGGCTTCCTAGACGGCCGGGCCGGCCACCACCTCGACCGGATTGGCCAGCGGGGTGCCCGAGCCGTCGCGGCGCGGGTCCGGGTCCGGGAGGTCCACCGGGAGGCCCGTCTTCTGGGCGGCGCGGGCCGGGGTGGCGCCCGCCCAGGCCAGGATCAGGACGTCCTCGCCCTTCAGGAAGCGCTGGCAGCGGACACCGCCGGTCGCCCGTCCCTTGCGCGGGTACTGGTCGAAGGGGGTCAGCTTCGCCGACGTGCCCGCCGAGGCGTCCAGCGTGCCCGTGGAGCCCGCGACGGTGAAGACGACGGCGTCCGCCGCCGGGTCCACGGCCGTGAACGAGATCACCTCGGCGCCCGCGGTGAGCTTGATGCCCGCCATGCCGCCCGCCGGGCGGCCCTGGGGACGCACCTGCGAGGCCTGGTAGCGCAGCAGCTGGGCGTCGGAGGTGATGAAGACCAGGTCCTCCTCGCCCGTCCGCAGCTCCGTCGCGCCGACGATCCGGTCACCGTCCTTGAGGGTGATGACCTCCAGCTCGTCCTTGTTCGCCGGGTAGTCCGGCACCACGCGCTTCACCACGCCCTGGAGCGTGCCGAGCGCGAGGCCGGGCGAGGACTCCTCGAGCGTGGTCAGGCAGACCACCGTCTCGTCCGCCTCCAGGGAGAGGAACTCCGACAGCGGCGCGCCGCCCGCCAGGTTCGGGGCGCTCGCGGTGTCCGGCAGCTGCGGAAGGTCGATCACCGCGATCCGCAGCAGTCGGCCGGACGAGGTCACCGCGCCGACGTCACCGCGCTGGGTCGCGGCGACCGTCGAGACGATGACGTCGTGCTTGGCGCGCTTGCCGTCCACCACCGGCGGGAGGTGCTCGGTCACCGTGCGGGCCAGCAGGCCCGTCGAGGAGAGCAGCACCCGGCACGGGTCGTCCGCGACCTCCAGGGACACGGCCGCGACGGGCGCGCCGGCCGACTCGAGGAGGACCGTCCGCCGGTCCGTGGCGAACTTCTTGGCGACCGCGGCCAGCTCCGCCGAGACCAGCTTGCGCAGCTCCGCGTCGGATTCGAGGATGCCGGTCAGCTCGTCGATCTCGCCGTTGAGCCGGTCGCGCTCGCTCTCCAGTTCAATGCGGTCGAACTTGGTGAGGCGGCGCAGCGGGGTGTCCAGGATGTACTGCGTCTGGATCTCGCTCAGCGAGAAGCGCTCCATCAGGCGCTCCTTGGCCTGCGCGGAGTTCTCGCTCTCCCGGATGAGCCGGATGACCTCGTCGATGTCGAGCAGGGCGACGAGGAGGCCCTCGACCAGGTGGAGGCGGTCGCTCTTCTTCGTGCGGCGGAACTCGGAGCGGCGCCGGACCACCTCGAAGCGGTGGTCGAGGTAGACCTCCAGGAGCTCCTTGAGGCCGAGGGTCAGCGGCTGTCCGTCGACCAGCGCCACGTTGTTGATGCCGAAGGACTCCTCCATCGGCGTCAGCTTGTAGAGCTGCTCCAGGACCGCCTCGGGCACGAAGCCGTTCTTGATCTCGATGACCAGGCGGAGGCCGTGGCTGCGGTCGGTGAGGTCCTTGACGTCCGCGATGCCCTGGAGCTTCTTGGAGCCGACCAGGTCCTTGATCTTGGAGACGACCTTCTCGGGGCCGACGGTGAAGGGGAGCTCGGTGACGATGATGCCCTTGCGGCGGGCCGTCACGGTCTCCACGGTCGCGGTGGCGCGGATCTTGAAGGAGCCGCGGCCCGACTCGTACGCGTCCTTGATGCCGGAGAGGCCGACGATCCGGCCGCCGGTCGGCAGGTCGGGGCCGGGCACGAAGCGCATCAGCGTCTCGAGGTCGGCGTTCGGATGCCGGATCAGGTGGCGGGCGGCCGCCACGACCTCGCCGAGGTTGTGCGGGGGCATGTTGGTCGCCATGCCGACGGCGATTCCGGACGCGCCGTTGACCAGCAGGTTCGGGTAGGCGGCGGGGAGCGCCACCGGCTCCCGCTCCTGGCCGTCGTAGTTCGGCGAGAAGTCGACCGTGTCCTCGTCGATGGACTCGGTCATGAGCAGCGCGGCCGGGGCCATCCGCGATTCGGTGTATCGCATGGCGGCCGGCGGGTCGTCGTTGCCCAGGGAGCCGAAGTTGCCGTGGCCGTCGACGAGCGGGAGGCGCATGGAGAAGGGCTGCGCCATGCGGACCATCGCGTCGTAGATCGACGCGTCGCCGTGCGGGTGGAGCTTGCCCATGACCTCGCCGACGACACGGGCGCACTTGACGAAGCCGCGGTCGGGGCGGAGTCCCATCTCGCCCATCTGGTAGACGATGCGGCGCTGCACGGGCTTCATGCCGTCGCGGGCGTCGGGGAGGGCGCGCGAGTAGATCACCGAGTACGCGTACTCGAGGAAGGAGCCCTGCATCTCGTCGACAACGTCGATGTCGAGGATTCGCTCCTCGAACGCGTCGTCCGGCGGCGGTGTCTTCGTGCTGCGGCGGGCCATCGCGGCTGCGGCTCCTTCACCAACAAGGTTGATCTGACGCGGACCATTGTGGACCGTGCCACCGACAACGCCGACCGCGACCCGGAAGAGGGACATCACGAAGGCCCGGGAACTTCGCCAGGTGTCGGCGCGCTTGCATACAGTGGCAGGACTTTTTCACATCGCGATCGAAGGGACGTACATGCCCATGGGTCACACGGCCACGGCCGAGGCCGGCTCCGGCGGCCTGACAGCGACCGAGCACCGGTTGGCGAACGGCCTGCGCGTGGTGCTCTCCGAGGACCACCTGACCCCGGTCGCCGCGGTCTGCCTCTGGTACGACGTCGGCTCGCGTCACGAGGTCAAGGGCCGCACGGGCCTCGCCCACCTCTTCGAGCACCTGATGTTCCAGGGCTCGAAGCAGGTGCACGGGAACGGCCACTTCGAGCTGGTGCAGGGTGCCGGCGGCTCGCTCAACGGCACGACGAGCTTCGAGCGCACCAACTACTTCGAGACCATGCCCACGCACCAGCTGGAGCTCGCGCTCTGGCTGGAGGCCGACCGCATGGGCTCGCTGCTCGCCGCCCTGGACGACGAGTCCATGGAGAACCAGCGGGACGTCGTCAAGAACGAGCGCCGCCAGCGCTACGACAACGTGCCGTACGGCACCGCCTTCGAGAAGCTGACCGCCCTCGCCTACCCGGAGGGCCACCCCTACCACCACACGCCGATCGGCTCCATGGCCGACCTGGACGCGGCGACCCTGGAGGACGCGCGGAACTTCTTCCGCACGTACTACGCCCCGAACAACGCCGTGCTGTCCGTCGTCGGCGACATCGACCCGGTGCAGACGCTCGCCTGGGTCGAGAAGTACTTCGGCTCCATCCCCGCCCACGACGGCAAGCCCGAGCCGCGCCCCGGCGACCTGCCCGAGGTCATCGGCGAGCAGCTGCGCGAGGTCGTCGAGGAGGAGGTCCCGGCGCGCGCGCTGATGGCCGCCTACCGGCTGCCGCACGACGGCACGCGCGCGGCGGACGCCGCCGACCTGGCCCTGACGGTCCTGGGCGGCGGGGAGTCCTCCCGCCTGCACAACCGTCTGGTCCGCCGCGACCGTACGGCCGTCGCCGCCGGCTTCGGCCTGCTGCGGCTCGCCGGCGCGCCCTCGCTCGGCTGGCTGGACGTCAAGACCTCCGGAGGCGTCGAGGTCCCGCAGATCGAGGCGGCCGTCGACGAGGAGCTCGCCCGGTTCGCCGCCGAGGGCCCCACGCCCGAGGAGATGGAGCGCGCGCAGGCCCAGTTGGAGCGCGAGTGGCTGGACCGGCTCGGCACCGTCGCGGGCCGCGCCGACGAACTGTGCCGGTTCGCCGTGCTGTTCGGTGACCCGCAGCTCGCCCTGACCGCCGTCGACCGCGTCCTGGACATCACCGCCGAGGAGGTGCAGGCGGTCGCCGCGGCCAAGCTGCGCCCCGACAACCGCGCGGTGCTCGTCTACGAGCCCCTGGCGACCGAGCAGACCGCCGACGGCGACGACCACGAAGAGGGAGCGGACCAGTGACCGACGCCGCCGCGTCTTTGACGAGCATGGACTTCCACCCGCAGCCCCAGCCGGGCACCGCGAAGCCGTGGGCCTTCCCGGCCCCGGACCGGGGGAAGCTGGACAACGGTCTGACGGTGCTCACCAGCCACCGTCCCGGCCAGCAGGTCGTCGCCGTGGAGATCTTCCTGCCGGCCCCGCTGGACGCCGAGCCCGCCGGTCTCGACGGTGTCGCGACCATCATGGCCCGCGCGCTCTCCGAGGGCACCGACGAGCACAGCGCCGAGGAGTTCGCGGCCGAGCTGGAGCGCTGCGGCGCCACGCTCGACGCGCACGCCGACCACCCGGGCGTACGGGTCTCCCTGGAGGTCCCGGTCTCCCGGCTGCCCAAGGCGCTCGGCCTGCTCTCCGAGGCCCTGATCGCCCCGGCGTTCCTCGACACCGAGGTCGAGCGGCTCGTGCGCAACCGTCTCGACGAGATCCCGCACGAGACGGCCAACCCGGCCCGCCGCGCCGCGAAGCAGCTCTCCAAGGAGCTGTTCCCGGCCGAGTCCCGGATGTCCCGGCCGCGCCAGGGCACCGAGGAGACCGTCGCCGCGATCGACGCCGCCGCCGTCCGCGCCTTCTTCGAGGCGCATGTCCGGCCCGGCACGGCCACCGCCGTGGTCGTCGGCGACCTGACCGGCGTCGACCTCGACAAGGTCCTCGCCGAGACGCTGGGCGCCTGGACCGGTGAGCCCGCCGAGCCGCTCCCGATGCCGTCGATCACCGCCGACGACACCGGACGGGTCGTCATCGTGGACCGTCCCGGCGCCGTGCAGACGCAGCTGCTCATCGGCCGGATCGGCCCCGACCGGCACGACCGCGTCTGGCCGGCCCAGGTCCTCGGCACGTACTGCCTCGGCGGCACCCTGACCTCGCGTCTGGACCGGGTCCTGCGCGAGGAGAAGGGCTACACGTACGGCGTGCGGGCCTTCGGCCAGGTGCTCCGCTCGGACGCCGAGGGGAACGGCGCCTCGATGCTCGCCATCAGCGGGTCCGTCGACACCCCCAACACCGGCCCGGCACTCGACGACCTGTGGAAGGTGCTGCGCACGCTGGCCGCCGAGGGCCTCACCGACGCCGAGCGCGAGACGGCCGTGCAGAACCTGGTGGGCGTGGCGCCCCTCAAGTACGAGACGGCCGCCTCCGTCGCCGGGACGCTCGCCGACCAGGTGGAGCAGCACCTCCCGGACGACTTCCAGGCCCAGTTGTACGCGCGCCTGGCCGAGACCGGCACGGTCGAGGCGACGGCCGCGGTGGTCAGCGCCTTCCCGGTGGACCGGCTCGTCACCGTGCTCGTCGGCGACGCGGCGCAGATCGCGGAGCCGGTGCGCGCTCTCGGCATCGGTGAAGTGACCGTCGTGACGGGCTGATTCCGGCTCCCGGACGACAACAGGAGGGCCCCGACGGCATAGTTCGTCGGGGTCCTCCGCTTTGTCCGTATTGCCTGCAAGGATGATCGTTTGCCCTGTGGCATGTCTTACAAAAGGCGTGTCCGGTTGGTGATTGAAAGACGATCCGCATAGCGTCGGGGCGACTGTTCGTCAGTTGCACGTGCCGCACCCGCGGCATCGGACAGTCATCGCCGAGTCCCCGTCAGGCGCGAGCCTGGGGAGCCGGGGACCCACACGTAGTCCCTGGGGTGAATCGGGCGCCTTCGTCTCGACGGAGGGGCTCGTAGGAGACCTTCCTGCTCCGAACCCGTCAGCTAACCCGGTAGGCGAGAAGGAAGGAAAGGACCAGCCCCTTCATGGCGTTCACCCGTGCCACCGGGAAGCATCGTGGTCCGAGCCGGATGGCGCGCCGCAGCGCGGGCATCGCCGGCGTCGCGACCATCGCCACCACCGGCGTCATCGGAACCCTCGCCTCCCCGGCGCTCGCCGCCGACACGGACAAGCACTCCCTCGAGGACACCGGCCTCACCCAGGTCATCACCGAGGACTCCCTCGTCGACCCGATCAACGCCCAGGCCGCCGCCCAGGAGCAGGAGGCCGACGAGGCCATCGCCAAGGCGAAGGCCAAGGCCGAGGCGAAGCGCAAGGCCGAGGCCCGCGCCAAGGAGATCCGCCTGGAGCGCGAGCGCGCCGCCCGCGAGGCCGAGCGCCGCCGCCTGGCCTCCTTCCAGCTCCCCGTCGCCGGCTCGTACGTCTCCACCGGCTACAAGACCGGCGGCTCGCTCTGGTCCTCCGGCAGCCACTCCGGCGTCGACTTCCACGCCGCCTACGGCACCCGGGTCGTCTCCGTCGGCTCCGGCACCGTCGTCGAGGCCGGCTGGGGCGGCGCGTACGGCAACAACATCGTGATCCGGATGAGCGACGGCACGTACACCCAGTACGGTCACCTCTCCTCCATCGGGGTCTACGTCGGCCAGACCGTCGAGCCGGGCCAGCAGATAGGCGTCTCGGGCTCGTCCGGCAACTCCACCGGCCCGCACCTCCACTTCGAGGCGCGCACGAGCCCCGAGTACGGCTCGGACATCAACCCCGTCGCGTACCTCCGCGCCCGCGGCGTCAACGTCTGACCGACCCGCCGCGCACCGCGTCGCAAAAGCCCCGGCTCGTACTGAGCCGGGGCTTTTCGCTGACCAAAAGACATCCATGGATTCCGCTGGGGCATCGGAAATTCCGGCGCGCTGCAATAGAGTCGCAGATCGGGCGCAGAACAGGCGCCGACGGAATTGACTCGCGCGGACCAAGGCGGAGGTCGGACATGCGCATTCCCGCGCACTCGGTATGCACGGCGATCCGGGACGACATCGTCTCCGGCGTGTTCGAGCGGGGCAGCCGGCTGACCGAGGAGCAGCTCGCCCGCCGGTACGGGGTCTCCCGCGTCCCGGTCCGCGAGGCGCTGCGCACCCTGGAGTCCGAGGGCTTCGTCGTCACCCGTCGCCACGCGGGTGCCCATGTCGCCGAGCCGACCGAGCAGGAGGCGGCCGATCTGCTGGACATGCGGGCGCTGCTCGAACCGCTGGGGGCCGCACGGGCGGCGCAGCGGCGCACGGAGGCCCATCTCAAGGTGCTGCGCGGCCTGGTCAGGCTGGGGCAGGAGCGGGCCAGGCGCGGGCAGGGCGAGGATCTGCGCTCGCTCGGCGGCTGGTTCCACGAGACGCTGGCGCAGGCCTCCGGGAGCCCGGCCCTGACGGCGCTGCTCACCCAGCTGCGGCACAAGATCGCCTGGACGTACGTGGTGGACCAGCCCGTCCAGCCGGTGGAGGCCTGGGCCGAGCACGGCGCGATCGTGGACGCCGTGGCACGCGGGGACGCCGAGCGGGCGAGGTCGCTGACCGCGCTGCACGCGGAGCGTTCGATGGTGCTGCACCGGCTCAAAAGTCCGGGGCGCGGCGGTGTGAGTGTTTCGCAACATGCCGTCAACACGGCGAGTGCCCGGAATTAACACGCACGCCGTATACAAAGAATAGGCATTCGGCCGCGTCTTTTGTGCTGCCCGGAAATAGATGCGGGGGAATGCGAATGGCCGTGGCCGCCGGAATTTCGGCGGCCACGGCCATTCGGGGAACGGGGCGAGGGTCAGACGGTCTCGGGGAGCTCGTCCAGGCCCTCGGCGACCAGCTTCGCCAGGCGGTCGAGCGCGGCCTCGGCGCCGTCGGCCTCCGAAGCGAGAACGATCTCCTCGCCGCCCTGCGCGCCCAGACCGAGCACCGCGAGCATGGAGGCGGCGTTCACGGGGGTGCCGTCGGACTTGGCGATCGTCACCGGCACGCCGGAAGCCGTGGCGGCACGGACGAAGATGGACGCGGGGCGGGCGTGCAGGCCCTCGGCCCAGCCGACGTTGACGCGGCGCTCAGCCATGGTGTTGCCCTTCAAGTCTCAAGCGGGTTGTCTAGACCAGTCTCTCACGGGTTGCGCGGTGCTCACACCGACCTGCGGCCCGGGAAGGACCATCCTTCGCCCCGGACCGGACCGTCCGTCGGCCCTTCCCAGCTTGCAACACCTTGCGTCTCGCATGCCCACCCCGCGACCGGTGCCACAGTCGTGTCGCGGCCGTAGGCTGACCCCATGCAGAGCGCGTCGGAGCAGTCGGAAGCGGCGGAACCACCGGCACCACCGGCGCGGCCGGGCCCAGCGGAGCACGCCTACCCCGACCACTGGGAGGCGGACGTCGTGCTCCGCGACGGCGGCACCGCGCGCATCAGGCCCATCACCGCCGACGACGCCGACCGGCTCGTCAGCTTCTACGAGCAGGTCTCGGACGAGTCGAAGTACTACCGCTTCTTCGCGCCCTACCCGCGGCTGTCCGCCAAGGACGTCCACCGCTTCACCCACCACGACTTCGTGGACCGGGTCGGACTCGCGGCGACCGTCGGCGGCGAGTTCATCGCCACCGTCCGCTACGACCGCATCAACGCCCAGGGGCTGCCCGCCTCGGCCCCCGCCGACGAGGCCGAGGTCGCCTTCCTCGTCCAGGACGCGCACCAGGGCCGGGGCGTCGCCTCCGCCCTCCTCGAACACATCGCGGCGGTCGCGCGCGAGCGGGACATCCGGCGCTTCGCCGCCGAGGTGCTCCCCGCCAACACCAAGATGATCAAGGTCTTCACCGACGCGGGCTACACCCAGAAGCGCAGCTTCGAGGACGGCTCCGTCCGGCTCCACCTCGACCTCGAACCGACCGACCGCTCCCTCGCCGTCCAGCGCGCCCGGGAACAGCGCGCCGAGGCCCACTCCGTGCAGCGCCTCCTCACCCCCGGATCCGTCGCCGTCGTCGGCGCCGGACGCGCACCGGGCGGCGTCGGCCGGACCGTCCTCCGCAACCTCCTCGGCGCCGGTTTCACGGGACGGGTGTACGCGGTGAACGCCGCGCTCACCGGGGAGACCGAGCTCGACGGCGTCCCCGCCCACCCCTCCGTCGGTGCCATCGGCGAACCCGTGGACCTGGCCGTCGTCGCCGTCCCCGCCGAACGGGTGCCCGAGGCCGTCGCGGACTGCGGCGAACACGGGGTGCGCGGCCTCGTCGTCCTCTCCGCCGGATACGCCGAGAGCGGGGCCGCCGGCCGCGAGCGCCAGCGTGAGCTCGTACGGCAGGCCCGCTCGTACGGCATGCGGATCATCGGCCCCAACGCCTTCGGGATCATCAACACCGCCGAGGACGTCCGGCTCAACGCCTCGCTCGCGCCGCAGATGCCGGCCGCGGGGCGGATCGGGCTCTTCACCCAGTCCGGCGCCATCGGGATCGCCCTCCTCGCCGGACTGCACCGGCGGGGAGCCGGGCTCTCCTCCTTCATCTCGGCCGGCAACCGCGCCGACGTCTCCGGCAACGACTTCCTCCAGCACTGGTACGACGACCCCGGCACCGACGTCGTCCTCCTCTACCTGGAATCCATCGGCAACCCCCGGAAGTTCACCCGGCTCGCCCGCCGCACCGCCGCCGTCAAGCCGGTCGTGGTCGTCAAGGGCGCCCGGCACAGCGGCAGCGCCCCGCCCGGCCACCGGGTGCCGGTCACCCGCATCCCGCACGCCACGGTCTCCGCGCTGCTCCGCCAGGCCGGGGTGATCCGCGTCGACACCGTCACCGAACTCGTCGACGCCGGACTGCTCCTCGCCGCCCAGCCGCTGCCCGCCGGGCCCCGGGTCGCGATCCTCGGCAACTCCGAGTCGCTCGGCCTCCTCACGTACGACGCCTGCCTGACCGAGGGGCTGCGCCCGCTGCGGCCGCTCGACCTGACGACGGCGGCCGTCCCGGCGGACTTCCGGGACGCGCTCGCGGCGGCGCTCGCGGACGACACCTCCGACGCGGTCGTCGTCACCGCGATCCCCTGGGTCGGGGAGGACGGGGCCACCGAGTTCGGCGACGGCGAGGTGCTGGCCGCCGCCCTCCGCGAGGCCGTCGCCTCCGCCCCCGCTCCGACGAAGCCGGTCGTCGTCGTCCACGTGGAGATGGGCGGCCTCGCGGAGGCCCTCGCGGTGGCGACGAGCACCCGGCCGACGGCACCGGGGCGCGGAGCGGTCACCTCGCCCCCGACCCGCGCGGCCGCTCCCGCCGCGGCCACCGCTCCCGTACCGGACGGCCGGGGAACCACCCCCGATCGAGAACCCACCGTCCCCGCCCAGCAGGCCACCATCCCCGCCTACCCCGCCGCCGAGCGCGCCGTGCGCGCCCTGGCCGAGGCCGTGCGGTACGGGCAGTGGCGGCGGCAGGCCGCGGAGCCCGGGCGGGTGCCCGAGTACGAGGACATCGACGAGGCCGGCGCCGCCGCGCTCATCGAGGGGGTCCTCGGTACCGACGACGTCGACGCCCGCGGTGTGACCCTCGACACCGAGGAGGCGGGGGCGCTGCTCGCCCGGTACGGGATCACCGTCCGGCCGACCCTCCCCGCGCCCACGCCCGACGCGGCCGTCGCGGCCGCCGGCCGGCTCGGCTACCCCGTCGCGCTCAAGACGACCGCGCCCCACCTCCGCCACCGCCCGGACCTGGGCGGCGTCCGGCTCGACCTCGCCACAGAGGAGCAGCTCCGCACGGCGTACGCCGAGCTGACCGAGGTCCTCGGCAAGCCGGAGGAGCTCCAGCCGGTCGTCCAGGCGATGGTGCCCCGGGGCGTCGACACCGTGGTCCGCTCCGCGATCGACCCGGCCGTCGGCGCCGTCCTCTCCTTCGGCCTCTCGGGCGCGGCCTCCGAACTGCTCGGCGACATCGCCCACCGGCTGGTTCCGGCCACCGACCGGGACGCCGCCGAACTCGTCCGCTCCCTCCGCACCGCCCCGCTGCTCTTCGGCTGGCGCGGCTCGGCCCCGGTCGACACCCCGGCCCTGGAAAAACTGCTGCTGCGGGTCTCACGGCTCGTCGACGACCACCCCGAGGTGGTCGCGGTCTCCCTGGAGCCGGTGGTCGTGGCACCCCGCGGCCTCTCCGTCCTCGGCGCGACCGTCCGCCTGGCCCCGCCCCCGCCCCGCACCGACCTAGGGCCGCGGAGCCTGCCACGTTACTGACGGGGCCGGAGGGGGCCCCTCGGCCCCGTAGGATGGAGTCCATGGCAAAGAGCGGTACGACGACCCAGGGGCTGCGCGCGGCGATCGAGCGCAGCGGCTACTACCCGGCCCTCGTGGCCGAGGCGGTGGAGGCCGCCGTCGGCGGCGAGGCCGTTTCGTCGTACGTGGTCCACCAGGAGACCACCTTCGACGCGAACGAGGTCCGGCGCCACGTCACCGTCCTCGTCCTGACGCCGCACCGCTTCGTCGTCAGCCACACCGACGAGCAGGCCGCCGACACGAGCTCCCCGACCCCGTACGCCACGACCTCCACCGAGTCCGTGAAGCTCGACCGGATCTCGTCCGTCGTCGTCAGCCGCGTGGTCGCCAACCCCGAGTCGTACACGCCCGGCACGCTCCCCCGCGAAGTGGTCCTCACCATCGGCTGGGGCGCCGTCTCCCGCATCGACCTGGAGCCCGCCGCCTGCGGCGACCCCAACTGCGACGCCGACCACGGCTACACCGGCAACGCCACCGCCGACGACCTCAGCCTGCGGGTGAGCGACGCCGGAGACGGCCCGGACACCGTCCGGCAGACCCTCGCGTTCGCCCAGGCTCTGTCCGAAGCCATCGCGGCGACCGCCGCGCCCACCCGCTGATGGCGCAGCCCACCGCCGTGACCCACGGCTGGCCCGACGACCCGGTCCCGCTCGCCCCGGAGACCGCACCGGTGCCCGAGTACGCCTCCGGCTCCCTCGGCGACCTGCTGCCGACGCTCGTGGCGGGCCAGGACGTGCCCGGCTTCGACGCGCGGATCGCGGAGCTCGCCCCGGCCGACCGGAACTGCGTCTTCCTGATCGACGGGCTCGGCTGGGAGCAGATCAAGGCCCACCCGGACGAGGCCCCGTACCTGAGCTCGCTCCTCGGCTCCTCGCGCGGCGGCACGGGCCGGCCCATCACCGCCGGCTTCCCCGCCACCACCGCGACCTCGCTCGCCTCCGTCGGCACCGGCCGCCACCCCGGGACGCACGGACTGCCCGGCTACACCGTGCGCAACCCGGACACCGGCGAGCTGATGAACCAGCTGCGCTGGAAGCCGTGGACCGCGCCGCGCGTCTGGCAGCCGTACCCGACCGTCTTCCAGCTCGCGCACGAGGCCGGGATCCACACCGCCCAGGTGTCCTCCCCGATCTTCGAGCAGACCCCGCTCACCAAGGTCGCGCTCAGCGGCGGAACGTTTCACGGGCGGCTCTCCGGCGAGGAGCGCATGGACTTCGCCGCCGAGCAGCTCGCCGCCGGCGACCGCTCGCTGGTCTACACGTACTACAGCGAGCTCGACGGCGCGGGCCACCGCTTCGGCATCGACTCCGACGCCTGGCGCGGCCAGCTGATGTTCGTCGACCGGCTCGTGCAGCGGCTCGCCGAGCAGCTGCCGCCCCGCTCGGCCCTGTACGTCACGGCCGACCACGGCATGGTCGACATCCCCTTCGACGAGCAGCACCGCATCGACTTCGACGAGGACTGGGAGCTGCGCGCGGGCGTCGCCCTCCTCGGCGGCGAGGGCCGGGCCCGCCACGTCTACGCCGTGCCCGGCGCCGAGGCGGACGTCCTCACCTGCTGGCGCGAGGTCGTCGGCGAGCAGTTCTGGGTGGCGAGCCGCGACGAGGCCATCGCCCTCGGCTGGTTCGGCGAGGAGGTCGACGAGCGGGTGTACGGCCGGATCGGCGACGTCGTCGCGGCGGCCCACGACGACGTGGCGATCACCGCCTCCGTCAACGAGCCCAACGAGTCCGCGATGGCCGGCATGCACGGGTCCATGACCCCGGCGGAGCAGCTCGTCCCGCTGCTCGAAATCCGTTCCTGACCCCTGACACCGCCCCGTACCCCCACGACCTGAAAGGTCCCCGTCCCGTCATGCCCGAGCTGGTCTTCTTCTCCGGAACCATGGACTGCGGGAAGAGCACCCTGGCGCTCCAGATCGCCCACAACCGCGACGCGCGGGGGCTTCAGGGCGTGATCTTCACCCGTGACGACCGGGCGGGCGAGGGCAAGCTGTCCTCCCGGCTCGGCCTGGTGACGGAGGCGGTCGAGGCGCCGCGGGACATGGACCTGTACGCGTATCTGGTCACCCAGCTCTCCCAGGGCGGCAAGGCCGACTACGTGATCGTGGACGAGGCCCAGTTCCTCGCCCCGGAGCAGATCGACCAGCTCGCCCGCATCGTCGACGACCTCGGCCTCGACGTCTTCGCCTTCGGCATCACGACCGACTTCCGTACGAAGCTCTTCCCGGGTTCGCAGCGGCTGATCGAGCTCGCGGACCGGATCGAGCAGCTCCAGGTCGAGGCCCTGTGCTGGTGCGGCGCCCGCGCCACGCACAACGCCCGTACGGTGGGCGGCGAGATGGTCGTCGAGGGCGAGCAGGTCGTCGTCGGGGACGTGAACCGTCCGGCCGAGGAGATCGGCTACGAGGTCCTCTGCCGCCGTCATCACCGCCGCCGCATGACCTCGGCCACCGCCCGCGCGGGAGCCCTCTCCCCGGACGTCCTTCCCGTCGGCAACGCCTGACCGTCGGCGAGGCCTGACCGTCGGCAACGCCTGACGGCAGGGCTCAGGCCGGCGGCCTCGGCGCGTCGGTCAGGCCGTCCAGCGCCGTCGCGCTCACCGGAGCCGTTCCCGTCAGGGTGCCCAGCAGTGCCTGGGCGAGGACGGTCGCGGTGCCGATCCGGCCGTCCTCGCGCTCGTCGCCGGTGACCTTCCCGATGACCGCGTCGCGTACCGCGTACGAGATGGCGACGTCCCCGAACAGTTCGGGGAACGACAGCGCCATCATGCACACGCCCACGTTGGCGGAGAGGATCGACTGGCCGGCCAACTCCGGGGCCGTCCGCAGCCGTCCGGCGTCGCCGCAGCGCTCCACGGCCTTCAGCAGGATCGCCTGCGCCTCCTTGATGGCCTGCGGCTTGGCGTCGCCCGTCGGCGTGAACATCAGGCGGTAGAGGTACGGGTTGCGCAGCGCGAACGCGACGTGGCTGTCCCAGGCCGTGCGCAGGTCCGCCACCGGGTCCTCGGTGAGCGGGTTCCGCCGCTTCTCGGCGAGGAAGCGCTCGAAGCCGATGTCGGCCACCGCCGTGAGCAGCCCCTGCTTGTCGCCGAACTGACGGTAGATCTCCGGCGCGCCGACCTTCGCCCGGTCGCAGATGGCACGGGTCGAGATCGCCAGCGCGTCCTTGGTGGCGAGCAGTTCCCCGGTGGCTTCCAGGATGCGCTCTCGTGCCGTCGACATGGCTCCCACGATAACAGCGTTAACAGTGCTGACCTGGGAGACCGACTTCGACGTTATCGTCGCTTACGTATTGTGTTAGCGTGTTGAACATGCCCGGGGGGTGGCGCGCCTCCGAGCCCTCCTGTCGTACGCAACGCGAGAGCTGGTGTTCCCCCATGAGCCGTTCGACGTTCCTCCGACGACGCGTCACCTCGGGCGCCGTCGCCGCCACCGCTGGCGTGGCCCTCCTCGCCGGCTGCGGCGGCGGCACGGACGAGGACACCGCCGCCCCCACCAGGGCGTTCACCGCCACGCACATCGGCGGGCCGACCACGATCCTGGAGATCGGCGGCGTGCGCCTGCTGCTCGACCCCACCTTCGACGGGCCGAAGAAGTACAGGAGCGGCCTGGAGAAGACACAGGCCCCCGCGCTCGGCATCGACGGGATCGGCCGGATCGACGCCGTACTGCTCTCGCACGACCAGCACGACGACAACCTCGACGACAAGGGCCGCGCCTTCCTCAAGGACGTCCCCGTCGTCCTCTCCACGCCCGGCGCCCGGAAGCGGCTCGGCGACCACGTCACCGGCATGAAGAGCTGGGAATCCCGGCAGGTGAAGACCGCCGCGGGCGCGGTCGAGGTGACCGCCGTGCCCGCCCTCCACGGCCCCGACGGCGTCGACCGCGGCGCCGACGGCGAGGTCACCGGCTTCGTCCTCAGCGGCGAGGGCGTCCCCACCACCTACATCTCCGGGGACAACGCCTCGGTCAAGGTCGCGGGGGAGGTCGGTGACCGGGTCAGGAAGGAGATCGGCCCCATCGACACGGCCGTCCTCTTCGCCGGCGCCGCCCGCACCCCCGCGATCCTCGGCAACGCCCCGCTGACCCTCACCTCCGCGAACGCCGCCGAGGTGGCGAAGGACCTCGACCCCCGCAGGGTGGTCGCGGTGCACACCGACAGCTGGAACATCTACTCCGAGGACATGACGTCCCTGGTCAAGGCGTTCCAGGAGCGCGGCATCGCCGCCAAGCTCGTCGACCTCGCGCCCGCCGGCGCCCCGAAGAGCCTCTCCTGACACCTCCTCACGCCGGACGGCGCCCCCAGGAGCCTCTCCTGACACCTCCTCACGCCCGACGGCGCCCCCAGGACCCTCTCCTGACACCCCGTCGTTTCTCTCGACCCTCGATGAAAGGAAGCCTCATGACCGCCTCCACCACCCTCCGCGATGTGATCGGACTGCCCCAGGAGCTGCCGCGACTGGGCGAGTCCGCCCTGATCCTGGTCGACTTCCAGAACACCTACCGCACCGGTGTCATGCGCCTCGACGGGGCCGAGGAGGCCCTGGCCGCCGGGGCCAGGCTGCTCGCCGCCGCCCGCGCCACCGGTGCGCCGGTCGTCCACATCGTCAACGACGGCGGGGAGGGCACTCCGTACGACATCCGGGCCGAGATCGGCTCGATCAGCGACGAAGTCGCCCCGATCGAGGGCGAGAAGGTCGTCGTCAAGCAGTTCCCCAACGCCTTCCACGCCACCGACCTGGAGGACACCCTCAAGGACCTCGGCGTCAGCGGCGACCTCGTCATCGCCGGCTTCATGACGCACATGTGCGTCCTCTTCACCGCCCAGGGCGCCTTCAACCTCGGCTACCGCCCGACCGTGGTCGCCGAGGCCACCGCCACCCGCCCCCTGGAGGCGCCCGACGGCACCGTCCAGTCCTCCGAGGCCCTCCAAGCCGCGAGCCTGACGACGGTCAGGGACCTGTTCGGCACGGTGGCGCGCACGGTCGACGAGCTCCTCGCCCCGGCGTCCGCCGGCTGACGCCTCCGTGGCGCGTGGCACCCGGAGTTCACCGGGGGTGCGCCTGAAGAGCGCCTGCCGATCGGTTGCGGGTCGCCCGCCTCGGCGGTAATGGCGGTCGGCCCGTGACGACCCCTCCGGGCGTCTCCGTGCTGTGCGCCCCCTGGAGGATGTGTGCCACCCGCCGCCGAGGCCGTGTACGTCGAGGACCCCGAGCGCCGGACCGTACCCGACGAGCTCGGCGGCGACGCACGGCGGCGGTTCGCGGGCCCACGGGCCCCGGCCGCCGCCGCGCTGCTCACCGCCGTGCTGTTCTGCCTCGCCACCCGGCTCTCCCGGACGTACCCCTTCGGCCCGGTGACCAGGAACACCGTCGACCTCGGCCAGCAGTACCTGCCGTTCCACGCCTACTGGCGGGCCTTCCTGCTCGGCGAGACGCACGGGGACGCCTTCCTCAACTGGAACTCCGGCTTCGGCTCCAACTTCCTCGGCGACATCGGCACCTATCTGAGCAGCCCCTTCGACCTGCTCGTCGTGCTCTTCCCGGCGGACCGCGTCGAACTCGCCCTGTACGTCGTCACCGCCGCCAAGATCAGCGCGGCGGCGGCCGCGATGGCCCTGCTGCTCCTGCGGCTGCGCCCCGGCCCGTGGCCGGTCGCCGCCGCCCTCGGCACCGCCTACGCCCTCTCGGGCTGGACCCTCGGCAACGGCGCCACCGTCCCGATGTGGCTCGACGGGCTCGTCGCCTTCCCGCTTCTCTGCCTGGTCGGCGAGTGGGCCCGCACCGGCCGCCGTCCCGTCCTCGGCCCCCTCGTCGTCGCCCTCGCCTGGATCGCCAACTTCTACACCGCGTACATGGCGACCCTCGGCGCGGCCGTCGTCCTCCTCGTGCGCCTCCTCACCGCCGAGGAGACGGCCACCGCACGGCAGCGCCTCGCCGCTGCGCTCCGGGCCGCCCGGGGCGTCCTCATCGGCGTCGGGCTCGCCGCGCCGCTCGTCGTGGTCGTCTTCCTCGCCACGAAGGTCGCCGACCCCACTCCGGAGACCACCTTCGCGCCGGCGCCCTGGACGGACGTCCTCGCCCGGTTGCTGCCCGCGACCGCGAGCGGCGCCAGCCCCGCCCTCTTCATCGGCACCCCCGCCCTCACGCTCGCCCTGACCCTGCCCTTCAACCGGGCCGTCGCCCCACGCGTCCGGGCCGGCTGGACGGCCGCGATCGTCCTGGTGACGCTCTCCCTCCAGTGGGAGCCCACCCATCTCCTGTGGCACGCGGGCGCCTCGCCCAACGGCAATCCGTACCGCCAGACCTTCGTCCTGTGCGGCCTGCTGCTGATCGCCGCCTGGTTCTCCGCCGCCCGGGGCGTGCCCCGACCGACCGCGCTCCTCGCCGGCGTGGTGCTCCTCGGAGCCCTGGCGTGGACGGCCCGGGGGAGCGTCGACATCGACCGGTGGACCTTCCCCGCCTTCGGCGCGGCCGTGCTCCTGGCGCTCGCCGCGGGCCTCCTGGCCCTCGTCGGCGACCGCCGGAACCACGCGCGCGTACGCACCGATCAGGCCCGCGACCGCCGGCCCGCCGCGCGCGTACTCCCCGTCCTCGCCGTCGTCCTGCTCGTCGCCGGGCAGGCGGGCGAGGCGGCCGTCAACGGGAAGCGGATCGAGGAGCAGCAGCGCGACAAGGTCGCCTGGTCGCCCCGGATCGGCCCCTGGCACGCCACCGCCGCCGCCGAGGTGGCCCGCGCCGACGACTGGCCCCGCCACCGCACGGACCCCGGCGAGGTCCCCGGAGGCAACGACGTGCTGCTCGTCGGAGGGCAGGGCGCCGACTACTACAGCAGCCTCACCGCGGACGTGACCTCCCGCACCCTGGCCTCGCTCGGCTTCGGCTACTACGCCAAGGGCCGGCACCCGGTCAGCCTCGACAACCCCGTCGCGGACGCCCTCTTCTCCATCGGCACCCGACTGCGCTCGCGGCCCACGGAGCCGGTACGGCAGGACGCCCTGCCCCGCGCCACGGTCACCGCCACCACCACCCCCGTACCGCCCCTGGTCACCGTCCGTCCGCCGGAGCGGCCCGCCACGCACCCCGGGGACTCGGCCTTCGCCCGGCAGGAGCGCCTCCTCGGCGCCGACGTGTACGAGCTGCCCGCCCCGAGCCGTACCGGACGCACCCTCACCGCCCGCTGTCCCGCGGGCTCCCAGGTCTGGTTCTGGGCACCCGAGTACAAGGGCACGGCGGCCCTCGCGGGGGAGCGGCCCGTGGGCTTCGACGGCAGGCCGCCCGCCGTGCGCGCCCCCCTGCAGGCCCTCGGCACCGTCCCGGCCTCCGGCGCGGTACGGATCGACCTCGGGCCCCAGGGCAAGGTGCGGCTGCCCCGGGAGCCGATCGGCTGCCTGGTCCGCGCCCGGCTCGACTCCGCCGTACGGCAGCTCACCGCCACCGGCGCCACGCGCGTGCGTGCCGACGGACACACCGTCACCGCCGAACTGCCGCCGGGCAGCGAGGGCGTCGCGGTTCTCGCCGCGCCGCGCATCTCCGGCTGGCGCTGCTCCGCCGGCGATGCGGACGCCCGACCCCCGCGCGCGTACGAGGGCCTCGTCGCCGTCCCCCTCGACGGACGGGCGAGCACGGTCAGCTGCTCCTTCCGGCCGCCGGGGCTCCGGCTCGGCGGCGCGGTCGGCGCGGCGGCGCTCCTCGCGCTCGCGACGACGGCGCTCCTGCACCGCCGGCGGGCCCGCCGGTGACCGGGTTCGCGCCCGGGACGACAAGAGTTCACCCGGAGTGCACGCACGGATCGTTCACCCGGAGAAGTCGGTCGTTACTGTGCCCGCCGTAACGGCGTTAAATTGTTCGATTCAGCGTGGGGATCCCGAGTGCCGAAACTGTCCGTCGTCGTACCGTTCCACAATGTCGGGGCCTACGCGCCCGACACCCTGCGCAGTCTCGCGAACAACGCGGATCCGGAATTCGAGTTCCTGCTGATCGACGACTGCTCGACGGACGACACCCCGGAGATCCTCGACCGCTGGCGCGACCGCCTGCCGAACGCCACCGTCATCCGGCACGAGACGAACAGGGGCGTCGCCCAGGCCCGCAACACCGGAATCGACGCGGCGACCGGCGACTACCTCACCTTTCTCGACGGCGACGACTGGTACGCGCCCGGCCACCTGAGCGCGGCCGTCGCCGGAATCTCCCGCCTGGACTGCGATTTCGCCCGGACCGACCACGTCCTGTCGGAGGGCCGGAAGCGGCAGATCCGCTATGCCCCGGCCAAGCGCCGGGACACCGTGATGGACCCCAGGGACGGCATCTCGCCGGCCAGCATGGTCACGATGGTCGACTATCCCTTCGTCCCCTTCGGAATTTACAGCGGACGCCTTTTCGAGAAGGGCGAATCCCGCTTCGAGACGTCTCTCAGAACCGCCGAGGACCGCCTCTGGATCTGGCGCCTCCACCTCAAGGCGCGCACCTTCGCGGCGCTTTCCCTGCACGGCGTCTTCTACCGGCGGGGCGTCACCACCTCGCTCACCCAGATCACCGACAACCGGCAGCTGGACTTCATTCCCTCGTACGACCTCCTGCTCGACGACGTCTCCCGGGACGTGGAGGCGGACCGCTTCCTCCCGAAGGCGGTCCGCACCTACTGCGCGATGATCGCCTTCCACATGGGGAAGGCCGCCTCGTACGAGCCCGCCGTCGCCGCGCGGCTGCGCGCCGACGTCCGCGACGCCCTGCACCGCATGCCGCAGGACGTCCTCGACGAGACCCTCGCCACCATGGACACCCCGCGCAGCACCCTCCTGCGGAGCCTGCGCGACACCGGAAGGACCGCCTGACCCATGGCCCCCGCCCCCGCGAAGGCGCCCGCCCCCGACCTGCCGGTCCAGATCTTCCAGGTGTCCACCCTGTACGGCGCGGCCACCCTGGCCGCCGCGCTCGACGCCGGACAGTTCGGCCCCCGCCACTCCGCCCGCAGGCTCCTGCTGCTCTCGCACCACGCCGAGATCCCGGAGACCGCGCTGCGCCTGGAGACCATGACCGGGTACGGGCGGATCGCCGCCCGCTTCGACGGCACCCTCGACTGGAACGAGACGATCCACCCGTACCACCCCGCCACCTGGGCGCCCCGCCCCGAGGAGGCCCCGCTGTGGCAGCGCGTGCTGCGCACCGCCTGGGACCTCGGCACCGGCCCGGTCGAGCTGATCGTCGAGTCCATCCAGGTCAACCCGGCCAAGGCGCTCGCCGGGGCCTTCCCCGAGAGCGCCCTGCACGTCTACGCCGACGGCCTGATGAGCTACGGCCCGACCCGCTCCGAGCTCGCGCAGTCGATCGCCTGCCGCGTCCGCCGGGTCCTCCACCTCGACCTCGTGCCCGGCCTGCGCCCCCTCCTCCTGAGCGAGTACGGGGTCGAGCCCGAACTCGTCCCCGACGCCGCCTTCCGCGCCGTCCTCGCCGAGATCGCCGAGGAGGCGGCCGACGACCCCGAGATCGCCCGGGCGGCCGCCGCCGAGCCGACGGCCCTGCTGCTCGGCCAGTACCTCGCCGCCCTCTCCCTCCTCACCGCCGAGGAGGAGGAGGAGCTGCACGTGCGGATGCTGCGCGGGGCAGCCGCGGCCGGGCACCGCTCGATCGTCTTCAAGCCGCATCCGACCGCGCCCGCCCGCTACTCCCAGGCCCTGGACGAGGAGGCCGCCCGGAGCGGTGTGCGGCTCACGGTCCTGGACGGGCCGCTGCTCGCCGAGACCTTCTACGAGCGCTGCCGGCCCCGGCTCGTCGTCGGCTGCTTCTCCACGGCGATGCTCACCGCCGCCGTCCACTACGACGTCCCCATCGCGCGCGTGGGCACGACCGAGGTCCTCGAACGCCTCACCCCCTTCGAGAACAGCAACCGGATCCCGCTCACCGTCGTCGACCACCTCGTCGCGGACCTGGAGGGCGGTGAGGAGCCCGCCGTCCCCGGGGTGGCCCCGGACTCGCTCACGCCGCTGGTCCGGGCCGTCGGCTACTGCATGCGGCACAAGGTCCATCCGGGACTCCGGAAGGAGGCCGCCGCCTTCCTGGCGGAGCACCACGCCGACCCCGGCACCGCGCTCCACTTCACCGCCGAACGGCTGACCGAGCTCGGCCTGCCGGGCGGCGGGCCCGTCCCGCGGCGCACGGGCGCGTCCCGGCTGCGCCGCGGCCTGGCCCGGAGCCGCCGCGGCTGAGCGGAGGAGATCAGCGGTCGATGGACCTGACCAGGGTGAAGACCGCGCCCTCCGGGTCCGCCACCAGGGCGAGCCGGCCCGCCGTGCCCTCGCGCGGCGGGCGCAGCACCTGGCCGCCGAGCTCCACAACGAGCCGCGCGGCCGCGTCCGTGTCGGCGACCTCGAAGTACGTCATCCAGTGCGGGCCCCGGTCCCGGGGCAGCGCGTTGCCGACGCCGTGCAGCGAGGCCACCGGGACCCCGGCCACGTGCAGCGTCGCGTAGTCGTGGTCGGCGGAGACGATCGGCTCGACCTCGTAGCCGAAGACCGTCCGGTAGAACTTGCCGATCGAGGACGTCTCGTACGTGAGGAGCTCGTTCCACACCGGGGTCCCCGGAGGTCCCGCGACCACCGTGCCGTGGTGCGCCTCCGCCTGCCAGACCCCGAAGACCGCGCCGGCCGGGTCGGAGCAGATCGCCATGCGGCCCGCCTCGCCCGCGTCCAGCGGGCCGACGGCCACGGTGCCGCCGCAGCAGCGGATGTTCTCGGCGGTCTCGTCGGCGTCCTCGGCGGCCAGATAGGGGGTCCAGGCGATGCGCAGGTTCCGGTCGGGCGGCAGCTGGCCGATGCCCGCCACCTCCTTGCCGCCGAGCAGCGCGCGCACGTACGGGCCGAGCTGCTGCGGACCGGGCACGAACTCCCAGTCGAAGAGCGCGTTGTAGAACTCCTGCGTGGCGTCAATCCCGTGCACCATCAGGCTCACCCAGCAGGGTGTGCCGGGGGATCGGGGAGTCGCCTCGGTCATCGTCACTCTCTCCTCGGACCATCGTCGTGGCCGTGCCCGTCCGATGGTGACACCGACGGGCGCGCGCCGCGCCCCGGACGCACCGAACATGGCGCGATCCGGTCAGAGGTCGCAGGGTCCGTCCCCCGTGGCCGTGCGGCTGCGCGAGGATGGCTCCCATGAAGCCCATCATCTCCGCAAGCGAACTGCTGAGCGAGTCGGCCGGGGCTCGGCCGCCGGTCCTCCTGGACGTCCGCTGGACGCTCGGCGGCCCGCCCGGACGGCCCGCGTACGAGGCCGGCCACCTTCCCGGCGCCGTCTACGTCGACCTGGACGCGGAACTCGCGGGACCGCCCGGGAGCGGCGGCCGTCACCCGCTGCCCGACCCGGAGGCCTTCGGCGCCGTCATGCGCCGGGCGGGTGTCTCGGCGGACCGGCCGGTCGTCGTCTACGACGGCGGTCTCGGCTGGGGCGCCGCCCGCGCCTGGTGGCTGCTCCGCTGGGCGGGCCACCCGGACGTGCGGGTCCTGGACGGGGGCCTCGCGGCCTGGACGGGCGAGCTGACCGAGAAGGTTCCCACGCCGGACCCGGGCGACTTCCAGCCGGAGCCGGGCGCCCTCGGACTGCTCGACGCCGACGCGGCGGCGGAGCTGGCCGGTACGGGGCTGCTCCTCGACGCGCGGGCGGCGGAGCGCTACCGGGGCGACGTGGAGCCGATCGACCGGGTCGGCGGGCACATCCCGGGCGCGGTCTCGGCCCCGACGACCGAGAACGTCGACGCCGAGGGCCTCTTCCTGGCCGCCGGCGTCCTGCGGGACCGGTTCAGGGCGCTCGGAGCGGCCGAGGGGACCCCGGTCGCCGTCTACTGCGGCTCGGGCGTCTCGGGCGCCCACGAGGTCCTGGCCCTGGAGATCGCGGGGATCCCCGCGGCCCTGTACGCCGGCTCGTGGTCGGAGTGGTCCTCGGACCCCGCCCGCCCGGTCGCCACGGGCCCGGACCCGCGGTAGCGCGTACGGAAGGACCCGGACCCGCGGTAGCGCGTACGGAACGAGGGCCCGCGCCGGCGAGCGGTGCGGGCCCTCTCTCGTACAGCGGTCAGTCCTGCTTCTTCCTGCGGGTGCCGAAGACGATCTCGTCCCAGCTCGGCACCGCGGCGCGGCGACCCGGGCGGACGCCGTCCGCCTCGGCCTGCCGGTCCGTGGCGCCGTGCAGACGGTCCCGGTGGCCCGAGACCGCGCGCGGCATCAGGACGTCGGCGTAGGCCGAACCCGCGCCCGCCGAGGCGGCCGGGGCCGGCGGCTCCTCCGCCTCCGCCTCCTCCGAGGGCTCGGTGTCCGGCGGCTCGGGGACGACCATGTCGCCGCGGAAGCTCGGCACGGCCTCCAGGAGGCTGGTCAGCGAGTCCCGCTCCTCCTCCGGCTCGACGGGGGCGGGCGCCCGCTCCAGCTGGCGGTCGGACCGGTCGATCTGGCGGTCCAGGGCGCGGTCGAGCGGCCTGTCCCGGGGCAGCCGGGCGATGCGCGGCACGAAGGGGAAGCTCGGCTCCGGCGCGGCGGCGATCGTGTCGTCCGTCTCGCCGATCAGCGCCCGCGCCTCGTCGTCGACGGCCTGTACGAGCCGCCGCGGCGGGTCGTACGTCCAGCTGGCCGTGTGGACCTCGCCCGCGACCCGGTAGACGAGCAGCACCTCCCAGGTGCCGTCGTCGCGCCGCCAGGAGTCCCACTGCACGGTGTCCTTCTCGGCGCCGCGCAGCAGCAGCCGCTCCTGCACCGCCTCGCCGAGCTGCGGGCCGCTGTTCTCCCCGGGCCTGCGGACCGGGGTCTTGCGGGCCCGCTCGGCCATGAAGGCGCGCTCCGCGAGCACGGGGCCCTCGAAGCGGCGTACGCGGTCGACGGGGATGCCGGCGAGCTGGGCGACCTCCTCAGCGGAGGCACCGGCTCGTATCCGCGCCTGGATGTCACGGGGGCGGAGGTGGCTCTCCACCTCGATCTCGATCTGACCGAGGCGCGCGCGGTCGTTGCGCACGGCGGCACGGAGCCGCTCGTCGATCGGAAGCGTGTACTCCGTGCTGTCAGCAGCCTTCAGCACCAGTCGTGTGCCGTCGTTGGAGACGGCCACGACACGCAGTTCGGGCATGGGGACCTCCCGGGTGGTGCCTGCCGACGTCACGTGCGTCGCTGCTTCCGCTAGTCGAGTGTGGCCTGCCCGGGTGCAGCCTGCCACTACCTTGCCGAGTTGCCCGGCGTGTCGGGCATGGACCCTGGAACGCCGTTATGGCACGGTTACCTGTTGGCTACTCGGAGTGACTGGCGGTCACTCTGTGCAGCCGGTTCCCGTGCGATGCCGAGGCGCCGCCGGTTCGAGCGCCGTGTCCGGCCCCCTCCCCGTGATCGCGGGCACCCGTGAGGGCGTCCGGACCCAGGGTTCGTCAATGTACTCCATTCGGGCCACCTGGGTGGACCGGCGCGCCGCCCAACTTCTCGGGCGGTACGGGAGTTGAGTCTCCGTGATCTTCCCCCGTACGTGTCACTCTTCACAGAAACAGCAGAAACGGAACTATTCGCTTCTCCTGTTTGTCCCTTCTGGGTGCAAGGCGAACGGATGAACCATCAGGGGCTGGAGATGCGTCACAGGCCGGAAACCGACAGGGACGAGCCGGAGGAGGGCGGGAAGAGCGACAGGAGAAGGATCGACCTGAGCGTGGCTCAGGTCTCCGGCAGCGCCCTGGCCGCGGTCATCGCCGCCAAGCTCGCCTCGACCCTCGGTGTGTACGGCACGATCCTCGGCGCCGGTGTGATCAGTGTCATCGCGACCTGCGGCGGACCGCTCTTCCAGCACCTCTTCAAACGCACCGGCGAGCAGGTCCGCGACGTGACCGCGGCGGCCAAGCCGAAGGCGCGTCAGGTCCCGGTCCCCGCCGGGCCGCAGGGCGACCGCACCCTCCTGCTCGCCACGGTCCAGGGCCCGCCGCCGTCCGACGAGGAGTTCGGCGAGGCGACCACCCACGGCACCCGCGTCCGGGGCTGGAAGCGCCCGGCGATCGCCGCCGCCCTGGTCTTCGGCGTCACCATGGGCGGCATCACCGCCTACGAACTGGTCGCCGGGCAGGACTTCAGCGGCAAGCAGGGCACCACCACCTTCGGCTCCGTCGTCCGCGGCGGCGGGAGCGCGGGCCAGGACGCGCCCGACCGGGACCAGGAGCCCGCGCCCGCGCCCTCGGGGTCCGCCGACGGCACCGGACGGCAGCGGGGCGGCACCGACGCTCCCTCGACGGGAACCACGCCGACCCGGGAGCCGGCCACCGGGACCCCGTCGGCGGAGCCCACCCCCTCCGGTTCCGCCGGTGGCGGGACGACCCCCGCCCCGACGCCGACCGGCCCGACGACGGAACCGACCGCGCCGACCCAGGAGCCGGCCACGGGACAGCCCCAGGCCCCGTCCACCCAGGCCCCGGCACCGGCCGCGGACGGCGCCGGAGCCGAATGACCGTCAGTCGCCCAGGACCCGGCGCAGATAGTCGTTGGCGAACCGCCGGTCCGGGTCGAGCCGGTCGCGCAGCGCCGTGAACTCGGCGAAGCGCGGATAGGCCTCGGCGAGGTAGGCGGCGTCGCGGGTGTGGACCTTGCCCCAGTGCGGCCGGCCCCCGTGCGCCGTCATGATGCGCTCCACCGCGGTGAAGTACCCGTGGTGGGGCGTTCCCTTGTAGAGGTGGACGGCGATGTACGCGGTCTCCCGGCCCGAGGCCGTGGACAGCGCGATGTCGTCCGCCGGAGCCGTGCGCACCTCCACCGGGAAGCTCACCTTGAGCGGCGAGCGCTCGACCATCGCCTTGAGCTCGCGCAGCGCGGCGACGGCCGCCTCACGCGGCAGCGCGTACTCCATCTCCAGGAAGCGGACCCGGCGCGGCGAGGTGAAGACCTTGTACGGGATGTCGGTGTACGTACGGGCCGACAGGGCCCGGCTGGAGACCTTGGCGACCGACGGGATGACCGGCGGCACCGCCCGGCCCAGCGAGCAGGCGAGCTGGAAGATCCCGTTGGAGAGGAGCTCGTCCTCGATCCAGCCGCTGATCCGTCCGGGGGGAGCGGCGGGGCCCGCGCTGCGGTTGTTGCGCTTGGTGTTGCAGTTGTCCGTGTGGGGGAACCAGTAGAACTCGAAGTGCTCGTTCTCCGCGTGCAGCGCGTCGAAGTCCGAGGTGACCCGGTCGAAGCTCATCGGCTCCTCGCGCGCGGTGAGCAGGAAGACCGGCTCCACCGCGAAGGTGATCGCCGTGATCACACCGAGGGCGCCGAGCCCGATCCTGGCGGCCGCGAAGACCTCCGGATTCTCCTTCTCCGAGCAGGTGAGGAGCCGCCCGTCCGCCGTCACCAGCTCCAGCTCGCGGATCTGCGCGGCGATGGAGGCCGACTCGCGGCCCGTGCCGTGCGTGCCGGTGGAGGTGGCGCCGGCGACGGTCTGCTCCATGATGTCGCCCATGTTCGTGAGCGACAGGCCCTCCCGGGCCAACGCCACGTTGAGCCGCTTCAGCGGGGTGCCCGACTCGACCGTCACCGTCATCGCCTCGCGGTCGATCCGCCGGATCCCGGTCAGCAGGCCCGGCCGGATCAGCACGCCGTCGGTGGCCGCGATCGAGGTGAAGGAATGGCCGGTGCCGACGGTCTTGACCCGCAGCCCGTCCTCGGCCGCGCGGCGCACCGCCTCGGCGAGCTCCTCCGCGGAGGCCGGGCTGACCTCCCGCACGGGGCGGGAGGTGACGTTCCCCGCCCAGTTACGCCACGGGCTGCTCGCCGTCCTGGCGCTCCCCGACCCCGCTGCTGCCGTCCTGCTCACGCTGCCCCTCCCGGTTCGGCGCCGGCCTGCGCAGCCGGCGGTGTCCGAGGAGACCCACCGCGACCGCGAGCGCGCCCGAGACGACGGGCACCACGTACCCCGCCTCGGCCCCCGACGCGTCGACCACCCAGCCGGCGGCCGAGGAGCCGAGCGCCACGCCGACCGCGAGTCCGGTACCCGTCCAGGTCATGCCCTCGGTCAGCTTGGTGCGCGGTACGTGCGCTTCGACGAGGGCCATGGTGGTCACCATCGTCGGTGCGATGGACAGGCCCGCGACAAAGAGCGCCACGGCCAGCAACGGCAGGTTCCCGGCCAGTAGGAGGGGGATCATACTCACGGCCATCGCGCAGAGGCCCAGGAGCCATCTGCGGGACGCCTCGCCCTTGAGGTGGAGCAGCCCGAAGACGGCACCGGCCAGGCCGGAACCCAGCGCGTAGACGGCCAGGACGAGGCTGGCGGCCGCCTTCCGGCCCTGCTCCTCGGCGAAGGCCACGGTCACCACGTCCACCGAGCCGAAGATGGCGCCGGTGGCGACGAAGGCGAGGGTGAGCACCTGGAGGCCGCGGGAGCGGAGCGCGGAGGTGCCCCGGGCGTCCTCCTTGGGATGGGGCACCGGCTCCGTGGCGCGCTGCGAGGTCAGCCAGAAGACGCCGACGGCCAGGAAGGCACCGGCGAACATCGGACCGGCCTCGGGGAACCAGGCCGTGGACAGGCCGATGGAGAGGATCGGGCCGAAGATGAAGCACACCTCGTCGACGATCGACTCCCAGGAGTACGCGGTGTGCAGACGCCGCTCCTCGCCCCGGTAGATCTCCGCCCAGCGGGCGCGGGTCATCGCGCCGACGCTCGGCACACAGCCGATCACGGCCGTGAAGACGAAGAGGGTCCAGTCCGGGGCCTGCTGCTGCACACAGAGGAGCAGTCCCGTGGCCGCGGCGAGCGAGACCAGCGTGACCGGGCGGAGCACCTTGCGCTGTCCGTGCCGGTCGACCAGGCGCGAGACCAGGGGGCCGAGGACCGCGGCGGACATCGCCAGGGTCGCCGAGAGCGCGCCGGCCAGGCCGTACCGGCCGGTGACCTGCGAAATCATGGTCACGATGCCGATGCCCATCATGGACAGCGGCATCCGGCCGAGGAATCCCGCGACGGAGAACGAGGCGGTTCCGGGCGCCGCGAAGATCGCGCGGTAGGGACTGGGCAAGAGAGGTCCTTGGTCAACACGTGTAATTAACGTCTAAAGCCTACGGTGTTGAAGTCGATCGGTCATCCCCATTTTTTTGGACAAGTGCTGCCGGACGAACGTCCCCGGACGGGCCGCGCCCTTCGCCGTCGGTGGCGGGTGGGAGGATCGGTGCCATGTCCGATCAGCACGATCCCGCCCCGTACGACGCCCTGCTGCTGCTCTCCTTCGGCGGCCCCGAGGGCCCGGACGACGTGGTCCCGTTCCTGGAGAACGTGACGCGCGGCCGCGGCATCCCGAAGGAACGGCTCAAGGAAGTGGGGCAGCACTACTTCCTCTTCGGCGGCGTCTCCCCGATCAACGACCAGAACCGCGCGCTCCTCGACGCGCTGCGGACGGACTTCGCGCAGGCCGGGCTCGGCCTGCCGGTCTACTGGGGAAACCGGAACTGGGCGCCGTACCTCACCGACACCCTCCGCGAGATGATCACCGACGGGCGGCGCCACATCGCCGTCCTCACCACCAGCGCGTACGCCTCCTACTCCGGCTGCCGCCAGTACCGGGAGAACCTCGCCGACGCGCTCGCCACCCTGGAGGCGGAGGGGCTCCCGCTGCCCCGGGTCGACAAGCTCCGGCACTACTTCAACCACCCCGGCTTCGTCGAGCCGATGGTCGAGGGCGTCCTCGCCTCCCTCGCCGAGCTCGACCCCGCCGTGCGGGTCGGCGCCCACCTGGCCTTCACCACCCACTCCATCCCCGACTCCGCCGCCGACAGCTCCGGCCCGGTCACCGAGCACGGCGACGGCGGGGCGTACGTGAAGCAGCACCTCGACGTGGCCCGGGTGATCGTCGACGCCGTCCGCGAGGAGACCGGCATCGCCTACCCCTGGAAGCTCGTCTACCAGTCCCGCAGCGGCGCCCCCCACATCCCGTGGCTGGAGCCCGACATCTGCGACCACCTGGAGGAGCTGCACGGAGCCGGCGCGCCCGCCGCCGTCATGGTCCCGATCGGCTTCGTCTCCGACCACATGGAGGTCCTCTACGACCTCGACACCGAGGCCACCGCCAAGGCGGCCGAGCTGGGGCTGCCCGTCCGGCGCTCGGCGACCGTCGGGGCCGACCCGCGCTTCGCCGCCGCCGTCCGCGAGCTCGTCCTGGAGCGCGCCGCGAACGAGCGGGGGACCAGGGTCGAGCGGTGCGCGCTCGGCGCCCTCGGCCCCTCCCACGACCTCTGCCCGATCGGCTGCTGCCCCGCCAGGGCGGAACGGCCCGCCGCGGCCGGCGCCGACAGCCCGTACGCCTGAGGAGCCAGCGTGACCGACGTTTCCGACGTACCCGACCCCCTGCTCACCGAACTGCTCGACCTCGCCCTGGAGGCCGCGCGGCGGGCCGGAGCGCTGCTCCGCGACGGCCGCCCCGACGACCTGGCCGTGGCCATGACCAAGTCGAGCCCCATCGACGTGGTCACCGAGATGGACATCGCAGCCGAGAAGCTGATCACCGGCTTCCTCTCCGAGCACCGCCCGCAGGACGGCTTCCTCGGCGAGGAGGGCGCTTCGAGCCCCGGGACCAGCGGGATCCGCTGGGTGATCGACCCGCTCGACGGCACCGTGAACTACCTGTACGGCCTGCCCACCTGGGCGGTCTCGATCGCCGCCGAACGGGACGGCGAGACCGTCGTCGGCGTGGTCGAGGCCCCGATGCGCGGCGAGACCTACCGGGCCGTCCTCGGCGGCGGCGCGTACGCGGGGGAGCGGCGCCTCGCCGTCCGCCCCTCGCCCGCGCTCGACCAGGCCCTCCTCGGCACCGGCTTCGGCTACATCCAGGCCCGTCGCGCCCACCAGGCGGACGTCGCCCAGCGCGTCATCCCGCGCGTCCGCGACATCCGCCGCGGCGGCTCGGCCGCCATCGACCTCTGTGACGTCGCCGCCGGCCGCCTCGACGCGTACTACGAGCGCGGCCTCAACCCCTGGGACCTCGCCGCGGGTGCGCTCATCGCCCGCGAGGCGGGCGGCCTCACCGGCGGCCGCCCCGGTGAGCCCGAGTCCGGCGAACTGACGCTCGCCGCCTCCCCGGGCCTCTTCGGACCGCTCCAGGAACTCCTGGAGGAACTGGGGGCCTGGCACGACTAGCACCGCTCCCGGGGGACCGGGAGGCGGACGCACGTGGGCCCCGGTGCCGGTACGGCGCCGGGGCCCACGCGTGCGTCACGGGTCGGACAGGTGGGACGGGTCAGACTCCCGGCGCGGCCACCTCCACGCCGTGCTCGGCGGCCAGCCGGTGCAGGTCGTCCAGCTCCGCCTGCTCCACCTCCGCCAGGTAGTCGTCGCCCGTCTCACGGGCCCGCGTGAGGTCCGTCTGCGTGGTCCTGATGCGGTGCAGCAGTCCTGCGGTGAAAGCGTCCATCGTGCGCCCCCTCCTCGTGGGTCCGGTGGCACGGGGGTGTGCCGAGGGTGGGTGGATCACACACTGCGAACTCTGGGGGACAGAGAGCGGTAGGTGGCGCGCCACATACAGGGCGTGATCACGGGGTGTGCATTCGTCCTCCCCAGCCCTTTCCTCAGAGAAACCTCAACTGGCCCGAGAATCCGGTGAATTCTTCGTTCCGGGCCGCGCGCCCCATCGCGCGCCCCCCGCTCACCACCCGCCCGCCCCGGGCCCCGCACGGTCGCCTTACAGCCGGTTTACGCGCGTACGGGGCAGGATGGACACGCACAGTCAGTGCTCGGATTTCAGCCGGTCCCCACCTCGGACAGCGGCTCAACGGAAGGATCTACGACGTGCGCGTACTCGTCGTCGAGGACGAGCAGCTGCTCGCCGATGCGGTGGCCACCGGACTGCGCCGGGAGGC
This sequence comes from Streptomyces sp. R44, assembly GCF_041053105.1. Taxonomy (NCBI): domain Bacteria; kingdom Bacillati; phylum Actinomycetota; class Actinomycetes; order Kitasatosporales; family Streptomycetaceae; genus Streptomyces; species Streptomyces sp. R44. The sequence continues at coordinate 6,408,798 of NZ_CP163444.1, forward strand.
CATGGCCGTCGACGTCGTGTACGACGGCGCCGCGGCCCTGGAGCGCGTCGGGGTCAACGACTACGACGTCGTCGTCCTCGACCGCGACCTCCCGCTCGTCCACGGCGACGACGTCTGCCGCAAGATCGTCGAGCTCGGCATGCCCACCCGCGTCCTGATGCTCACCGCCGCCGGCGACGTCAGCGACCGCGTCGAGGGCCTGGAGCTCGGAGCGGACGACTACCTCCCCAAGCCCTTCGCCTTCACCGAGCTCACCGCGCGCGTGCGCGCCCTCGGCCGCCGCACCACCGTCCCGCTCCCGCCCGTCCTGGAGCGCGCCGGCATCAAGCTCGACCCGAACCGCCGCGAGGTCTTCCGCGAGGGCAAGGAGGTCCAGCTCGCGCCCAAGGAGTTCGCCGTCCTGGAGGTCCTCATGCGCAGCGAGGGCGCCGTCGTCTCGGCGGAGCAGCTCCTGGAGAAGGCCTGGGACGAGAACACCGACCCCTTCACCAACGTCGTGCGCGTCACCGTCATGACCCTGCGCCGCAAGCTCGGCGAGCCGCCGGTCATCGTCACCGTCCCCGGCTCCGGTTACCGGATCTGACCCGATGGCCACGACCCCCGCGCCTCACCCGCAGGCGCCGCCGAAACCGACCTGGGACCCCCGGGACCCCGTCCGCCCGCTGCTGCGCCCGACCATCCGGATACGACTGACGCTGCTGTACGGCGGGATGTTCCTGATCGCCGGCATCCTGCTGCTGTCGATCATCTACCTGTTCACCGCGCAGGCACTCACCGGCAGCGTGTCCGAGCTGCCCTTCAAGGTCGTCGAGGGCAAGGTCCAGCCGACCACCTCCTGGTGCCAGCTGCCCGCCCAAGGCACCGGAGAACAGCTCAACGACGCCGTGTCGGTCTGCCTCCGGCACCAGAGCGACATCGCCCTGGAAGACCTCCTGAGGCGGTCCCTCTTCGCCCTGCTCGGCCTGAGCATCATCGCCTTCGCCTTCGGTTACGCCATGGCGGGACGGGTGCTCTCCCCGCTCGGCCGGATCACCCGGACCGCCCGCCAGGTGGCCGGTTCCGATCTGTCCCGGCGGATCGAGCTCGACGGCCCGGACGACGAGCTCAAGGAGCTCGCCGACACCTTCGACGAGATGCTGGACCGCCTGGAACGGGCCTTCACCGCCCAGCAGCGGTTCGTCGCGAACGCCTCGCACGAGCTGAGGACCCCGCTCGCGATCAACCGCACCCTCCTGGAGGTCCACCTCTCGGACCCCGGGGCACCGGTGGAGCTGCATCAGCTCGGCAAGACCCTGCTCGCCACCAACGAGCGCAGCGAACAACTCGTCGAGGGCCTGCTGCTGCTCGCCCGGAGCGACAACCAGATCATCGAGCGCAAACCCGTCAACCTGGCCGAGGCCGCCGAGCGGGGCGTCGACCAGGTGCACGCCGAGGCCGAGGCCAAGGGCGTGGAGATCCGGGGCGAGCGCGCGCCGGCGGTCGTCCAGGGCAACGGCGTGCTCCTCGAACGGATCGCGCTGAACCTGCTCCAGAACGCCGTCCGGTACAACGTGCCGGAGGGCGGCTGGGTGGAGGTCACCACCGAGGTCAAGGACGGCCAGGCGGTCCTGGTCGTCTCGAACACGGGACCGGTGGTCCCCGCGTACGAGATCGACAACCTCTTCGAGCCGTTCAGAAGGCTCCGGCAGGAGCGGACCGGCAGCGACAAGGGGGTCGGTCTCGGCCTGTCGATCGCCCGATCCGTGGCGAGAGCCCACGGCGGCCGTATCATCGCGGAGCCGCGCGAGGGCGGCGGACTCGTGATGCGCGTCACTCTGCCGATCTGACACACTGCACGAGCCGACCGGTTCCGTTCGCTTTGCGCGGAATTCCGGAGCCCCGATTCTGAGACGCTCATGTGTGATCGATCACAGGAGAGGGTGTCCGGCCCTCCACTCTCCGTGACCGGGAAATCCCTCGGAAAACCAGTAAAAGTCCGGGTTTCCGGGGCCTGGAATGACGGGAAGTACACGGGGTGGCGCCCGTGAGGGCCGCCCGGAGGACCGTGTACGGTCCGGTTCGCCACCCGAAGCCGATCACTCGCGAGAGTGCGCGACGGGTGTCGATTGAGTAACAGACCTTGATGTGAGGCAAAATCTCCGCCTCAGGTCGGGCACAAGTCCGACCTCTCACGCGTTACGTGCGCTGGAGACACCGCAACCACCCAGAGGGGGAGAGCGACATGGCAACGGATTACGACACCCCACGCAAGACCGACGACGACGTCGACTCGGACAGCCTTGAAGAACTGAAGGCCCGCCGGAACGACAAGTCGACCTCGACCGTCGACGTCGACGAGTTCGAGGCCGCCGAAGGCCTGGAGCTTCCCGGCGCCGACCTCTCGAACGAGGAGCTGGCCGTCCGGGTCCTGCCCAAGCAGGCCGACGAGTTCACCTGCATGAGCTGCTTCCTCGTGCACCACCGCAGCCAGCTGGCCCGGGAGAAGAACGGCCAGCCGATCTGCCGCGACTGCGACTGAGACCGGCTCGGCCGTGGCAGGCGACACACCGTCCCGGAAGCGGCGTCTGCGGCTCCCCCGGAGCCCGGAGACGCACAAGGGCGGCCAGGGCACGGCAGAGGGCGCCCAGGAGGCACCTGAAGCCGAGCGCCCCGGCTCCCTGCCCTCCCTCGGCGCACGTGACGACGAGCGAGGCCTCCCGGCCTCGCTCGAGGCGGTCATCGAGATCGCCGAGACGGATCCGGCACATCTGCCCGCGCGGCAGGAGCAGGCAGGTCCGGGCGAAGCACGGCAGGGCGGACGCCTCGGCGCCGTCCGGCGGCTGGCCGACCCCGCGCGGGCCCAGCTCGACCGGATCAGGATCGACTCCGGCCGGATCGACGCCGTCCGGCGCGGCGTCACCCAGGGCGTCCGGCAGGGCGTGAAGCGCGGCGGCGACGGCGCCAAGGCCGGCCTGGGCTACCTGGCCGACCGGCTGATCGAACTCGCCCCGCGGATCCCCGTCCGCGACCTGGCGACCCTGAGAAGACAGTTCCCCGGGCTCGGCCCCGAGCAGCTCGCCGACAAACTCGTCGCCGGCGCGGCGAACGCGAGCTCGACCGTGGGCGCGGGCGTCGGTGCCGCCGCCATGCTCCCCGTGGCGCCGGCCTTGCCGGCCGAGCTGGCGGCCGAGATCACCGGCGTCGCCGCCGTGGAGCTCAAACTCATCGCCGAACTGCACGAGGTCTACGGGCTGCGGCCCCCAGGCCGGATCACCCAGCGTTCGACGGCCTATCTGACCTCCTGGGCCGAGGAGCGGGGCATCGACCCCACCAAGCCCACCACGGTCAACGCCGCACTCGGCGGTCAGCTCAAGCGCGAACTGCGCCAGCAGATCATGAAACGCATGGTGCGCAACCTGCCGAACCTCATGCCCTTCATGGTGGGCGCCGCCGTCGGCGCCGTCATGAACCGCCGCGACACCAAGAAGCTCGCCGCGCACATCCGCAAGGACCTGCGCGCCCGCCAGATCCCCTGGGACGCCCTCCGGGAGCTGCCCCCGCTGGAGCAGCCCGAGAACCCCAAGGAGCTGGGCTTCTAGCGCCCTGGAGCGGCCCCAGGGCCTGTTCTTTCGGATCAGGCCGGCTCGCGGGCCCTAGGCCCGCTCCGCCTCCAGGGCCGCGACCAGCGCCTCCGGCTCGCGGCTGGACAGGTACACGTACGGCGTCGGGTCCGCCGGGTCCGTCACCTCGACGCGTACCGCCCCCGGCACATAGCTGCGCATCAGCATGAAGGCGCGCGGGTCCGCCTTGTGGGTGCGCCAGGCGCGCGCCTCCTCCTCGTCCAGCGCCTCGGCTGCCCCCAGCGCCGAGACCGGGATCCGCGCGTCGCCCGCCACCAGCGAACCGGCCACCACCCGGATCCGGGCGGAGCCGTACGAGGAGACCGCCGCCCCGGCGAGCACCGCGGCCACGATCAGGCCGCCCAGCATCGGGACCGTGCCCAGCGGGAACATGATCAGGCCGCCGGAGATCCCCAGCAGGCCCACGATCACCCACCACGAGCGCGGCGCCGTGAGCCGCTCGTCGAAGCGCGGCGCGGCGGCGGGCGCGGGGGAGGAGGCCTGGGACGGTACGGAAGGCTGCATGCGACCAAGCTTGGCACGGCGCGAACCGGGCCCCTCCGCGCGGGTCCGGCCCGGCGCGGCCCGCCCTCACCCGCGTGGCTCCCGGCCCGGCGCGCCCCGCCCCGCCCGTGTGGGGTCCCGCACAGCGCGACCTGCGGCCATCCGCGCGGGTAAGGTCTGCGGCTGTGACTGCAACATCTGCCGCCCTCACCCCGCCGGCCGACGCCATACCGCCGGTACGCCACCCCGACGCGCCGGCCCCCGGCGAGCTGCTCGGTGCGCACTACGAGCACTGCTTCGGGTGCGGCGGCGGGCAGCCCCACGGCCTCCACCTGGAAGCGCGCGCGGGCGAGGGCGTGACCGTCACCGCCGAGTTCACGGTGACCCCCGACCACCAGGGCGCCCCCGGCCTCGCGCACGGCGGCGTGCTCGCCACCGCGCTCGACGAGACCCTCGGCTCCCTGAACTGGCTGCTGCGGGTCATCGCCGTGACCGGACGCCTGGAGACCGACTTCGCCCGGCCCGTCCCGGTCGGCACCGTCCTCCACCTGGAGGCCGCCGTCACCGCCGTGCACGGCCGCAAGATCTACTCGACCGCCGTCGGCCGGATCGGTGGGCCCGAGGGCCCCGTCGCCGTCCGCGCCGACGCCCTCTTCATCGAGGTCAAGGTCGACCACTTCATCGACAACGGCCGCCCGGAGGAGATCCAGGCCGCCATGTCCGACCCCGACCAGGTCCGGCGCGCCCGCGCCTTCGAGGTGAACCCCTGATGCGCAACCCTGTCGACGTACTGATCCGCCGCGTGGACCCGGAGGTGCCGATCCCGGCCTACGGGCATCCCGGCGACGCCGGGGCCGACCTGGTGACCACCGAGGCCGTCGTGCTGGCCCCCGGCGAGCGCGCCGTGCTGCCCACCGGCGTCTCCATCGCCCTCCCGGACGGGTACGCGGCCTTCGTGCACCCGCGCTCAGGTCTCGCCGCCCGCTGCGGAGTGGCGCTCGTGAATGCCCCGGGGACGGTGGATGCCGGGTACCGTGGAGAGATCAAGGTGATCGTGGTCAATCTCGACCCGCGCGAGGACGTGCGGTTCGAACGGTTCGATCGGATCGCCCAACTTGTCGTCCAGCAGGTCGAGAAGGTGCGCTTCCACGAGGTGGCGGAGCTTCCCGGCTCGGCGCGGGCCGAGGGGGGCTTCGGGTCCACCGGCGGTCATGCCGCCGTGGACGGCACAACGGGTGGGAATCGATACGCTTCGGTCGTATCCGACCGGGAAGGACAGTGACGTGTTCGGACGTCGCAAGAAGAGCGGTGCCGCCGAGGACGCGGCGAGCGAGGCCGAGCAGGTCGTCGACGCGGTGGAGGACGAGGACGGCGCCGAGGCGCCGCGCCGCGTGAACCTTCCGCCGGCGCCCCGGCCCGACGGACCCTGGGACATCTCCGAGGTCGCCAAGCCCGACGAGGGCCGCGTGGACCTCGGCGGGATCTTCGTGCCCGGAGTCGAGGGCATGGAGCTGCGGGTGGAGGTGGCGGGCGACGCGATCGTCGCGGCCACCGTCGTGCTGCGCGACAGCGCCGTGCAGCTGCAGGCCTTCGCCGCCCCCAAGAACGAGGGCATCTGGGGCGAGGTCCGCGACGAGATCGCCACCGGCATCGTCCAGCAGGGCGGTGCCATCGACGAGGTCGAGGGCCCGCTCGGCTGGGAGCTGCGGGCGCAGGTCCCGGTGCAGCTTCCGGACGGCAACCGCGGCGTGCAGCTGGTGCGCTTCGTGGGCGTCGACGGACCCCGCTGGTTCCTGCGCGGAGTGATCTCCGGGCAGGGCGCGGTCCAGCCCGAGGCCGCCGGCCTCCTGGAGCAGATCGTCCGGGACACCGTGGTCGTCCGCGGCGAAGGCCCGATGGCCCCGCGCGACCCGATCGTCCTCAAGCTGCCGAACGACGCGCAGATGGTGCCGGACGGCGTGCAGCAGGAGGAGCAGGAGAACTCCCGCTTCTCGGGCGGCATGGGCCAGCTGCAGCGCGGCCCGGAGATCTCCGAGATCCGCTGAACCCCTGTCGGGCCGCCGCGGCGGCCCGGCGTGATCGAGACACGGCCGATGGGCCGCTTCCCGTACCTCTCGTGCGGGAAGCGGCCCACCGGCCGTTTTCCACAGGCCCGGGCCCGGGCCTGGCCCTCGGGCCCGGCGGCGGACCATACTGACGGCGCACATGTTCGAGGAGGGGGAGCACAGGGTGAGTGAGAGCAGCACCGGGTCCGCCACGGCCGTCGTCGAGGACCCGGCCGGCCGGCCGATGGTCCGCGTCGAGGGCCTGCGCCGCTCGTACGGTACGGGCGAGGCCGCCGTCCACGCCCTGCGCGGGGTCTCCTTCGACATCCCACGCGGCGAGCTCGTCGCGCTCAAGGGCCGCTCGGGCTCCGGCAAGACGACCCTGCTGAACCTCGTGGGCGGCCTCGACAGCCCCGACGGGGGCCGGATCGTCATCGACGGCACCGACCTCTCCGGCCTCGGCGAGAACGGGCTCCTGGAGCTGCGCCGCGACCGGATCGGCTTCATCTTCCAGTCCTTCGGGCTGCTCCCGATCCTCTCCGCCGCCGAGAACGTGGGCGTGCCCCTGCGGCTGCGCAAGGCGGACCCCAAGGAGCGCGAGGAGCGGGTCGCCCTGATGCTCGGTCTCGTGGGCCTCGCCGACCACGCGAACCAGCGGCCCGGCGAGCTCTCCGGCGGCCAGCAGCAGCGCGTCGCCATCGCCCGCGCCCTCGCCAACAAGCCGGCGCTGCTGATAGCCGACGAGCCGACGGGCCAGCTGGACGCGGAGACCGGGCTCGCCGTCATGCAGCTGCTGCGCGCCGTGGTCCGCAGCGAGGGCTGCACGGCCCTGGTCGCCACCCACGACCCCCAGCTCCTCGGCCTGGCCGACCGGGTCCTGGAACTGAGCGACGGCGAGATCATCGAGCACTGAACCGACGGCCGAGGCGGCCGCGGGGCGACATCAGGATCACGTCAATACCGTCCCGGGGGCCGCTGCCCGCGTACGGAATGTCCGATTGGCTGGACGTATGGTCGAGCCATGGGACGCGGCAAGCTTCGGATCTACCTCGGCGCTGCGCCGGGCGTCGGCAAGACCTACGCGATGCTCTCGGAGGGCCATCGACGGGTCGAGCGGGGCACGGACTGCGTGGTGGCCTTCGTGGAGCACCACGGACGGCCGCGTACGGAGGTGATGCTGCGCGGCCTGGAGAAGGTGCCGCGCCGCATCCTGGAGTACCGGGGGACCACCTTCCCCGAGATGGACGTCGACGCCGTCCTCGCACGCCGTCCCGCGGTCGCCCTCGTCGACGAGCTGGCCCACACGAACGTGCCGGGTTCCCGGAACCCCAAGCGGTGGCAGGACGTCGCCGAACTCCTCGCGGCCGGCATCGACGTCGTGTCCACCCTCAACATCCAGCACCTGGAGTCCCTCGGCGACGTCGTCGAGGCGATCACCGGCGTACGGCAGCAGGAGACCGTCCCCGACGAGGTGGTGCGCCGGGCGGACCAGATCGAGCTGGTCGACATGTCCCCGGAGGCCCTGCGGCGGCGGATGGCCCACGGCAACATCTACACCCCGGACAAGGTCGACGCGGCCCTCTCCAACTACTTCCGCCCCGGCAACCTCACGGCGCTGCGCGAGCTGGCCCTGCTCTGGACCGCCGACCGGGTCGACGAGTACCTCCGGCAGTACCGGGGCGAGCACAACATCCGCTCCACCTGGCAGGCCCGGGAGCGCATCGTCGTCGGTCTGACCGGCGGCCCCGAGGGCCGCACCCTCATACGCCGGGCCACCCGGCTCGCCGAGAAGGGCGCCGGCGGCGAGGTCCTCGCCGTCTACATCGCCCGCAGCGACGGACTGACCGCGGCCTCGCCGAAGGAGCTGGCCGTCCAGCGCACCCTCGTCGAGGACCTCGGCGGAACGTTCCACCACGTCATAGGCGACGACATCCCCTCCGCGCTCCTGGAATTCGCCCGCGGGGTCAACGCCACCCAGATCGTCCTCGGCTCCAGCCGCCGCCGGACCTGGCAGTACGTGCTCGGTCCCGGCGTCGGCCAGACCGTGGCCCGCGACTCCGGGCCCGACCTCGACGTCCACATCGTCACCCACGGCGAGGTCGCCAAGGGCCGGGGCCTGCCGGTCGCGCGCGGGGCCCGCCTCGGCCGCTCCCGGATCCTCGGCGGCTGGCTCGTCGGCGTCGCCGGCCCCGTCGGTCTCGCGCTGCTCCTCACGCACGTCGACGCCGACCTCGGCCTCGCCAACGACATGCTGCTCTTCCTCGCCCTGACGGTCGGCGCCGCGCTCCTCGGCGGATTCCTGCCGGCGCTCGCCTCGGCCGCCGTCGGCTCCCTCCTCCTCAACTGGTTCTTCACCCCGCCCCTCCACCGGCTGACCGTCGCCGACCCCCTGAACATCGTCGCCATCGCCGTCTTCTTCGGCGTCGCGATGTCGGTCGCCTCCGTGGTGGACCTGGCCGCCCGGCGCACCCACCAGGCCGCCCGGCTGCGGGCCGAGTCCGAGGTGCTCTCCTACCTCGCCGGCAGCGTGCTGCGCGGCGAGACGAGCCTGGAGGCCCTCCTGGAACGGGTCCGGGAGACCTTCTCCATGGAGTCGGTGGCCCTCCTGGAGCGCGCGGACGAGGTCGAACCCTGGACGCGGGCCGCGAGCGTCGGCCCCCACCCGGCGGTCCGGCCCGAGGACGCGGACGTCGACATGCCCGTCGGCGACCACCTGGCCCTCGCCCTGTCGGGCCGGGTGCTGCCCGCCGAGGACCGTCGCGTCCTCGGCGCCTTCGCCGCCCAGGCCGCGGTCGTCCTCGACCGCCAGCGCCTCGTCGGCGAGGCGGAGGAGGCCCGGAAGCTGGCCGAGGGCAACAAGATCCGTACCTCCCTGCTCGCCGCCGTCAGCCACGACCTGCGGACCCCCCTCGCGAGCATCAAGGCCTCCGTCTCCTCGCTCCGCTCCGACGACGTCGAATGGTCCGAGGAGGACAAGGCCGAGCTCCTGGAGGGCATCGAGGCCGGCGCCGACCGCCTCGACCACCTCGTGGGCAACCTCCTCGACATGTCCCGCCTCCAGACGGGCACCGTCACGCCCCTGATCCGCGCCGTCGACCTCGACGAGGTCGTCCCCATGGCACTCGGCGGCGTCCCGGACGGCAGCGCCGAGCTCGACATCCCCGAGACGCTGCCCATGGTCGAGATCGACAAGGGCCTCCTGGAGCGGTCGGTCGCCAACATCGTGGAGAACGCCGTGAAGTACAGCCCCGACGGCGTGCCCGTCGCCGTCGCCGCCAGCGCGCTCGGCGACCGGGTCGAGCTGCGCGTCGTGGACCGCGGCCCCGGCGTCCCCGACGAGGCCAAGGACGGCATCTTCGAGCCCTTCCAGCGCTTCGGCGACGCCCCGCGCGGCTCCGGCGTCGGCCTCGGCCTCGCGGTCGCCCGCGGCTTCGTCGAGGCCATGGGCGGGACCCTCGGTGCCGAGGACACGCCCGGCGGAGGCCTCACCATGGTGCTCACCCTGCGGGCCGCGCCGGCCGGGACCCGGGCCCCGGCCGCCGACCTCCCGGCCCACGCCGTGACCTGACCGCGGGGCCCGCGCCCGTACCCGAATCCGAACCCGTACGCGATCCGTACTCGTCTCCGTGCCCGATCCGTACTTGAATCCGTACTCCCCGACACTCCCCGACACAACGAAGAAAGCAGGCCCCCTCCATGACCCGGGTCCTCGTGGTCGACGACGAGCCGCAGATCGTCCGCGCCCTGGTGATCAACCTCAAGGCGCGGAAGTACGAGGTCGACGCCGCTCCCGACGGCGCCACCGCCCTCCGGCTCGCCGCCGAACGCCACCCCGACGTCGTCGTCCTCGACCTCGGACTGCCCGACATGGACGGCGTCGAGGTCATCAAGGGCCTGCGCGGCTGGACGAGGGTGCCGATCCTGGTCCTCTCCGCCCGGCAGACCTCCGACGAGAAGGTCGAGGCGCTCGACGCGGGCGCCGACGACTACGTCACCAAGCCCTTCGGCATGGACGAGCTGCTCGCCCGGCTGCGCGCCGCCGTGCGCCGCGCCGAGCCGGTCGGCGGCGCCGAGGACGGCGTCGTCGTGGTCGAGACCGAGGACTTCACCGTCGACCTGGCCGCGAAGAAGGTCCACCGCGACGGACGGGACGTCCGGCTCACCCCCACCGAGTGGCACCTCCTGGAGGTCCTCGTCCGCAACAGCGGCCGGCTCGTCAGCCAGAAGCAGCTCCTCCAGGAGGTCTGGGGACCCTCGTACGGCACGGAGACCAACTACCTCCGGGTGTACATGGCGCAGCTCCGCCGCAAGCTGGAGACCGACCCGTCGCACCCGCGCCACTTCGTCACCGAACCGGGCATGGGGTACCGCTTCGAACGCTGAGACGGGAGCCGTACGGACGGGTGGTCCGGGGCCGCTTCCGGTGACAGCCCAGGCCGGTACGCTTTCTGTATGAGTGCTGCACCGCGTACAGAGAAGCCGGCCGGACGGTTCCGCCGGATGCTCGACCGGCTCTCCTCCTCTCCGGAGGACCTGGAGTCGGAGGAGCTCCAGGAAGATGCCGAGGCCTCGGGGTGCACGCGCATCAGCGACTGTTCCGACCGCCAGATAGTCAAGGTGACTGGTACCTTGCGCACGGTCACGCTGCGTCCCCGGGCCGGTGTGCCCGCGCTGGAGGCCGAACTCTTCGACGGCACGGCACCGCTCGACGTCGTGTGGCTCGGTCGCCGTTCCATCGTGGGCATCGAGCCCGGCCGCAAGCTGATCGCCTCCGGCCGCATCTCCATGAGCCACGGCCGGCGGGTCCTCTTCAACCCCAAATACGAGCTCCGACCGCTCGGACAGGAGTAGCCGGTGACGTCCCTCGACAAGCCGACCGCGGACCGGTCGACCCCGGACCAGGACGCCCAGGCGGACAAGGCCGTGACCGAGGCCGCGCTCTTCGAGGCCTTCGGCGGTCTGCGGGGCATGATCGAGACGGTCCTGCCCGGCCTGCTGTTCGTCACGATCTTCACGATCAACAAGAACCTGCACGTCTCGGCGATCGCCGCGCTCGCGGTCTCGCTGCTCCTGGTCGCCGTCCGGCTGATCCGCCGGGACACCGTCAAGCACGCCTTCAGCGGCGTCTTCGGCGTCGGCTTCGGCGTCGTCTTCGCGATGATGACGGGCAACGCCAAGGACTTCTACCTGCCGGGCATGCTGTACACCCTGGGCCTCGCCCTGGCGTACATCATCACCGCGCTCGCCGGGGTGCCCCTGATCGGCCTGATCCTCGGCCCGGTCTTCAAGGAGAACCTCTCCTGGCGCACCCGCAACCCGGGCCGCAAGAAGGCCTACACGAAGGCCAGCTGGGCCTGGGGCCTGATCCTGCTCGCCAAGTGCGCGATCCTCTTCCCGATGTACTGGTGGGCCGACACCACCAAGTTCGGCTGGGTCCTGATCGCTCTGAAGATCCCGCCGTTCCTGCTCGCGGTCTACCTCACCTGGGTGTTCCTCGCGAAGGCCCCGGCGCCGATCGACGTCTTCGCCGAGATGGAGGCCGAGGAGCGCGCCGAGAAGGAGCGCAAGGCGGCCGCCGCGGCGCGGAGCCACCCCGAGGCCTGAGAAGCGGTACGAGGAAGGGCCCGGACCTGTTCGACAGGTCCGGGCCCTTCCTCGTACACGACTCGGAGGTCAGGACTCGGGGCCGTTCCCCGTACACGACGCGGAGGTCAGAACTCCGGGCCCTTCCCCGTACACCTCTCGGAGGTCAGGACTCCGGGGTCTCCCGGCGCACCTGGAGGAGGTCCTCCAGCTGCTCCTCGCGGGCCTGCGCGGCCACGAACAGCAGCTCGTCACCGGCCTCCAGGGTCTCCTCGGCGCTCGGCGTCAGCACCCGCGAGCCGCGGATGATCGTCACGAGCGAGGTGTCCTGCGGCCAGGCCACGTCCCCGACCGCGGTGCCGGCGACCGCCGACTCCGGCGGAAGCGTCAGCTCGACCAGGTTCGCGTCGCCGTGGCTGAAGCGCAGCAGCCGGACCAGGTCGCCGACGCTCACCGCCTCCTCGACCAGGGCCGACATCAGACGCGGCGTCGAGACGGCCACGTCCACGCCCCAGGCCTCGTTGAACAGCCACTCGTTCTTCGGGTTGTTCACCCGGGCGACCACGCGCGGCACGCCGTACTCGGTCTTCGCGAGCAGCGAGACGACCAGGTTCACCTTGTCGTCGCCGGTCGCCGCGATCACCACGTTGCACCGCTGCAGCGCCGCCTCGTCCAGCGAGGTGATCTCGCAGGCGTCGGCCAGCAGCCACTCCGCCTGCGGCACCCGCTCCACCGAGATGGCGGTCGGCGCCTTGTCGACCAGCAGGACCTCGTGCCCGTTCTCCAGGAGCTCGCCCGCGATGGACCGGCCCACCGCACCCGCGCCCGCAATAGCGACACGCATCAGTGACCGCCCTCCTCGGGACCCTCGGCGAAGGCCGCCTCGACCTTCGCGATCTCGTCCGTACGCATCATCACGTGCACCAGGTCGCCTTCCTGGAGCACCGTCTGCGAGGTCGGCAGAATCGCTTCGCCCAGTCGGGTGAGAAAAGCGACGCGGACGCCGGTCTCCTCCTGGAGCCGGCTCACCTTGTGGCCGATCCACGCCGGGGAGGTGTGCACCTCGGCGAGCTGCACGGCACCGCTCGGGTCGCGCCACAGCGGCTCCGCGCCCGAGGGCAGCAGCCGGCGGAGCATCTGGTCGGCGGTCCAGCGGACCGTGGCGACCGTCGGGATCCCGAGGCGCTGGTAGACCTCGGCGCGACGCGGGTCGTAGATCCGCGCCGCCACGTTCTCGATGCCGAACATCTCGCGCGCGACCCGCGCCGCGATGATGTTGGAGTTGTCGCCGCTGCTCACCGCGGCGAAGGCACCGGCCTCTTCGATCCCGGCCTCACGCAGCGTGTCCTGGTCGAAACCCACGCCCGTGACCCGGCGCCCGCCGAAGCCCGAGCCCAGGCGGCGGAAAGCCGTCGGGTCCTGGTCAACGACCGCGACGGTGTGCCCCTGCTGTTCGAGGGTCTGCGCGAGAGCGGCTCCCACTCGCCCGCAGCCCATGATGACGATGTGCACGTCCCCTTACCCCGCACTCCTGATCGCCTTGCTGACCTGCGAATACACCCTGCTCACAACTTTCCTCGCCCGATCGGCCCGGGCCGTGGCGGACGACGCCCCGACGGGTCGCCCGGTCCGAGCTTAAGCGGCAACGCTGGCGGGGACCGCATCCGAGGTGGTACTCAGGGAGATTCGGTGCGGATCGGGGGTGCCGGTGCGCATGGCTCTTTTCGAACGCTTACGATCCTCTGCGTGTCCAAACTGACCGACGTGCCCAAACGGATCCTGATCGGGCGGGCCCTGCGCAGCGACAAGCTGGGAGAGACCCTTCTCCCGAAGCGGATCGCCCTCCCCGTCTTCGCCTCCGACCCGCTGTCCTCGGTGGCGTACGCGCCCGGCGAGGTGCTGCTCGTCCTCTCCGTCGCCGGACTGTCGGCCTACCACTTCAGCCCGTGGATCGCGCTCGCGGTCGTCGTCCTGATGTTCACGGTGGTCGCCTCGTACCGGCAGAACGTGCACGCGTACCCGAGCGGCGGCGGCGACTACGAGGTCGCCACCACCAACCTCGGGCCGAAGGCCGGACTCACCGTCGCGAGCGCCCTGCTCGTCGACTACGTCCTGACCGTCGCCGTGTCGATCGCCTCGGGCATCGAGAACCTCGGTTCGGCCGTCCCGTTCATCGTCGAGCACAAGGTCGCCTCGGCCGTCGCCGTCATCGTGCTGCTCACCCTGATGAACCTGCGCGGGGTGAAGGAGTCGGGCAGCCTCTTCGCCATCCCGACGTACGTCTTCGTCGCCGGCGTCTTCATCATGATCGTCTGGGGCGCGTACAAGGGTCTCGTCCTCGACGAGACCATGAAGGCCCCCACCGCGGACTTCGAGATCAAGGCCGAGCACCAGGGCCTGGCCGGCTTCGCGCTGGTCTTCCTGCTGCTGCGCGCCTTCTCCTCCGGCTGTGCCGCGCTCACCGGCGTCGAGGCCATCTCCAACGGCGTCCCCGCCTTCCGCAAGCCGAAGTCGAAGAACGCCGCCAGCACGCTCGCCCTCATGGGCGCCCTGGCCGTCACCATGTTCTGCGGCATCATCTTCCTCGCCATGGCCACCGACGTCCGGATGGCCGAGAACCCCGGCGAGGACCTGCTGCACAACGGCGTCCCGCTCGGCGCGGGCTATGTCCAGGACCCGGTGATCTCCCAGGTCGCCGCCGCCGTCTTCGGCGACGGAACGTTCTTGTTCGTCGTCCTCGCCGCCGCCACCGCGCTCGTCCTCTTCCTGGCCGCCAACACCGCGTACAACGGCTTCCCGCTCCTCGGCTCGATCCTCGCCCAGGACCGGTACCTGCCGCGCCAGCTGCACACCCGCGGCGACCGCCTCGCCTTCTCCAACGGCATCGTGCTCCTCGCCGGCGCCGCCGCCCTCCTCGTCTGGATCTACGGAGCCGACTCCACCCGGCTGATCCAGCTCTACATCGTCGGCGTCTTCGTCTCCTTCACGCTCAGCCAGATCGGCATGGTCCGGCACTGGAACCGGCACCTGGCGACGGAGCGCGACACGGCCAAGCGCCGCCACATGATCCGCTCCCGCGCGATCAACGCCTTCGGCGCCTTCTTCACCGGCCTCGTCCTCGTCGTCGTCCTCGCCACCAAGTTCACGCACGGCGCCTGGGTCGCCCTGCTCGGCATGGTGATCTTCTACGGGACGATGACCGCGATCCGCCGGCACTACGACTCCGTGGCAGGCGAGATCGCCGCCGCCGAGGAACGCCCCGACGAGTACGTGCGCCCCTCCCGCGTCCGCTCGGTCGTCCTGGTCTCCAAGCTCCACAAGCCGACGCTGCGCGCCCTGGCCTACGCCAAGCTGCTGCACGCCAGCGAGCTGGAGGCGCTCACCGTGAACGTCGACCCGGCCGAGACCAAGGCGCTCAAGGAGGAGTGGGAGCGGCGCGGCATCAACGTACCGCTCAAGATCCTCGACTCGCCGTACCGCGAGATCACCCGGCCGGTCATCGAGTACGTGAAGAACATCCGCCGCGAGAGCCCGCGCGACGCCGTCTCCGTCTACATCCCGGAGTACGTCGTCGGCCACTGGTACGAGCACCTGCTGCACAACCAGAGCGCCCTGCGCCTCAAGGGCCGCCTGCTCTTCACCCCCGGCGTGATGGTCACGTCCGTCCCGTACCAGCTCCAGTCCTCCGAGGCCGCGAAGAAGCGGGCCAGGAAGCGCCAGGACTGGAACGCTCCGGGCTCGGTCCGCCGCGGCCCGGTGGAGAAGCGCCAGAAGGAACCGACCGCGAAGAACCCCTGAGCCGCCGGGAACACCTGAGCCGCGAAGAACAACCGAAAAAGAAGAACTAGACTGGTGGGCTGCCGTCCGGACCGAGGTCCGCCGGCAGCCCACCTTCTTCTTTCCTCTGGAGTCCCCGGTCATGCAGAACACCCCTGTTACGTCGCTGGTCGGGGCGGAGTACGAGGTCGAGGTCGGCCCGGTGGCCCACGGCGGGCACTGCATCGCCCGTACGGAAGCCGGCCGGGTCCTCTTCGTCCGCCACGCACTGCCCGGCGAGCGGGTCCGGGTGCGGGTCACCGAGGGCGAGGAGACCTCCCGCTTCCTGCGCGCGGACGCGATCGAGATCCTGGACGCCTCCAAGGACCGCGTCGAGGCCCCCTGCCCCTTCGCCGGCCCCGGCAAGTGCGGCGGCTGCGACTGGCAGCACGCCAAGCCCGGCGCCCAGCGCCGCCTCAAGGGCGAGGTCATCGCGGAACAGCTCCAGCGCCTGGCCGGGCTCACCCCGGAGGAAGCCGGCTGGGACGGCACGGTCATGCCGGCCGAGGGCGACAAGCTCCCCGCGGGCGAGGTCCCGCAGTGGCGCACCCGCGTCCAGTACGCCGTCGACGCCGAGGGCCACGCGGGCCTGCGCAAGCACCGCTCCCACGAGGTCGAGATCATCGACCACTGCATGATCGCCGCCGAGGGCGTCTCGGAACTGGGCATCGAGAAGCGCGACTGGCAGGGCATGGCCTCCGTCGAGGCCATCGCCGCCTCGGGCTCGAACGACCGCCAGGTCATCCTCACCCCCCGCCCCGGCGCCCGCCTCCCCCTGGTGGAGCTCGACAAGCCGGTCTCGGTCATGCGGGTGGACGAGAAGGACGGCGGGGTCCACCGCGTCCACGGCCGCGCCTTCGTCCGCGAGCGCGCCGACGACCGCACCTATCGCGTCGGCAGCGGCGGCTTCTGGCAGGTCCACCCGAAGGCCGCCCAGACCCTCATGCTCGCCGTCATGCAGGGCCTCACGCCCCGCAAGGGCGAGACGGCCCTCGACCTCTACTGCGGCGTCGGTCTCTTCGCGGGCGCCCTCGCCGACCGCGTCGGCGACCAGGGCGCGGTCCTCGGCATCGAGTCCGGCAAGCGCGCGGTCGAGGACGCCCGCCACAACCTGGCCGGCTTCCCGCGCGTCCGCATCGAACAGGGCAAGGTCGAGTCGGTCCTCCCGCGCACCGGCATCACCGAGGTCGACCTCATCGTCCTGGACCCGCCCCGCGCCGGCGCCGGCAAGCAGACGGTCCACCACCTGGCCGGCCTGGGCGCCCGCCGCATCGCCTACGTCGCCTGCGACCCGGCCGCCCTGGCCCGGGACATCTCCTACTTCGCGGAACGCGGCTACAAGGTCCGGACCCTGCGGGCCTTCGACCTGTTCCCGATGACGCACCACGTGGAGTGCGTGGCGATTCTGGAGCCGGTGAAGTAGGGGCTCTGACCTGCTGTTTCTCTGGCTTGGCCGATTGCCGAGTGGAACCCTCAGGTGTCTGGTCCCAGGCACCTTGAGGTGGCTGGGCACTGGCTGCCGAGCTGTTGGCTGCCCCGGCCCCACCCGCTTCTCGGTAGTGACATTCCGTGAGGCCAGGTGGGGTCCGGTCCATGCTGAGGCAGGGGTCGTACGGGCTCCATGCCCGAGAAAGGGCATGAGATCGTCGGCTCGTGGTTCGGGGATGTCGGGCAGTCGGGGCGGTGTGTTCAGCGGGTCGAGGCGCTCCACGCGTGCTGCCGCCCAGTCGATCCATGACTCAGGGAATGAGCGAGCGCAGCTTCTCGCGCGTCTCGGGGTCTGTCGAGTACACGACCGTTCCGATCATGCCGCGGGTCAGCAGCACCTTGTACGTATTGCGGATGAGACGGTCGACGTCTTCGTCGGGCGTCGCCTTGGTGAACGAAGGGTCTTTCGAAGCAGTGCGGACGGTCACCCATCGGTCGGTCCGCCAGACCAGGTCCGGGCCCATGATCACGCCGGACCAGTCGTACTCGAAACCCTGAGCGGTGTAGACGCACCCGACCTGTCCGAATCCGGCCGGGTCGGTGGCCCAGAGAGGTGCCGGCGGGGCGCCGAGCAGGGCGCGGTCACCGTAGAGGTTCCACGGCCTGGCCCAGTCGCCGATGACGACGTCGGTGGGCAGGGCGTGCACGCTGGGACTGATCTTGGTCGTCCACTTCCAGCAGTAGCCCGCGGACATGCGGGCGCCGTAGCCCTGGGACCTCCGGGCGGCCAGGAAATCTTCCAGCTCCTGCGGGCTGTCGGCGGTCGAGAGCAGCACCCTGCCGTCCGGCTCCCATGCGCTGGGTGAGCTCCCCTCGATCCCCAGGAGGTCGACCACCCACCGAAGATAGGCATCGCTGCCCCCACACCGGAACTGGCTGTCGAGCTCCACCACCGTGCAGTCCAGGCCCAGTTCGGCCGCGGCGTCCTGGATCTGTTCCACGGTTCCCATCTCGCCGGGACGCACCACCTGGTGCTGGTCCAGCAGGAACACCGGAACCCGCGCGGCGTCCATCAGCTCCGCAACCTGCGGCCGGCCGGTTCGCAGGGTCGCTTTTGTGTAGCGGTTCGCGGAGGTCTTGCGCAGCCGGTGAGCCTCGTCGCAGACGAGCACGTCGAGGTCGTTCGGCTCAGCCTCCATGAAGCTGTTGAAGTAGCGGAAGAGTCGTTGGACCTCGGGCTTGCGTGCACCGGCGACCTTGCGCATCGTCTTGGTGAAGGACTGTGAACCGGTGGCGTGCAGGGCCGGTACCCCGCGTCGGTAGAGGTCGCCCAGCAGGGAGAGGGCAATCACGCTCTTACCAGAGCCCGGCCCGCCTGCTACGACGACGACCTTCTTGCGGTTGGACCGCCGGGCCTCACGCACTGCCGACATGACTGTTTCGTAGGCGAGCCGCTGTTCGTCGAGCAACACGAACTGTTCCCGGTTGCGCACCTCTTCGGCGGCGACGGTCATCAGCTGCCTCGACGGGCGCACCTTGCCCTGCAGCAGGGCGTCGGCTGCCTCGGCACCCGGCTTCGCCGCCAGCCTGGAGCGGAGGTAGCCGAGGAAGGCACCACGCTGGTCGCCGGTGAACATCCGGCCCCGATCGTCCTCGGTGACGGCGCGGAGCCCCGCCACCCCGAAGTCGGTCGCGTTGTGAAGGTAGGCGACGCCCGCTACCGAATCGGGGATCCGCTCGAGCGCTCCGTTGAACGAGATGAGGTAGTCGCAGTAGCCGCGCACCTGCTCGATCGGGTTGAGGACCGGATGCGGGTAGGCGTCGATGCGGCACAGCAGCGGATCGTCCTCCTCCGGGTAGGCCTCGCTCCACTGTTTCAGCTCGACCACCACGTACGAGGGCTCTCCAGTACTCGGATGAACACCGGCAAGTATCACGTCCGCGCGCTTGCTGGTCAGGGGCAGCGCGTACTCCAACAGCATCTCGACTTCACCGAGCCCGGCTTCGACGAGCGCGTTGGTGAGTGCCGGGATGCTCCGCTCCCAGGAGCGCACCTCCGACGGCTGGGGCCGATGGCGGTGTTTGTGCAGGAAGTTCTCGGTCAGGAGCTCGGTCAGCTGTCCCTCAAGGTGGGTGCGGTTGGCCAACGACGCCGCGGACTCACGGAACAGCAAGGGAATGCCCCCAGGCAGCACGAAGTAGCTCGTGCGGGTGGGGGCATGTCCTTCGGTTCCACGGAAGTGGAGCGGAAGCCCGTCGGGCCGCTGAGATGGTCTTCGCCATCCTAGAACAGGCTGTGGATCAGAGGCCTGGGCTCCTCGACAAACCGCATGTGGGGGACCTGGTGACGCTCCTCTGACGCACACAACTCCCTTGCTTCGACGCCACGGAGAGTCTGACGTGGCGGCGTCACCGGGCCGGTCGTGTCTCCGGTAGTTCGGGTACCTCGGCGACGCTGCCCAGGACATGGCTGTACGGCAGGTCCTGGAACGCCTCGTGGGGTAGTTCGCCGGTCAGGACGCCGATCACGACTCCCGCCCCGGCGTTCCTGCCCGCCAGTACGTCCACGACGGTGTCGCCTGCCGTCAGGACCTTCGTCACGTCGGTGACGCCGGTCTTCTCCATCGCGCGGTGGATCATGTACGGGGCAGGGCGGCCGCGTCGTACCTCGTCGGAGGTGACGACGGCGTCCAGGTTGCCGCCCTCCTCCGTGGACCAGCCGAGCGAGGTCAGCAGTGGGCCGGCGACGTCATCGCTGAAGCCCGTGGTCAGGGCAACCTTGATGCCGCGGGCGCGGAGCTCGGCCAGCGCCTGCTCGACGCCGGGAAGGGCCTCCGGGGCCTTGGTGCGGTAGCGCTCCTGGAGGATGCTCCGGAAGGCCGCGTACCCCTCCTCGACCAGTTCCGGTGTGACGGTGCCGCCGCCGATCCCGACCAGGGCGGCGATGGCCTCGCGCTTGTCCGTGCCCATCCAGGTCTGCAGATCACTGGGGGCAACAGCCACTCCGGTGCGTTCGGCCGCCTCGCGCAGTGCCGCGTACACGGCGCCGTGCTCGTCGATGGTGGTGCCTGCCATGTCGAATACGGCGAGTTCAATCAAGGTCGGACTCCTCATCCGTGCGGTACCGCCCGATGACGGCCCTGCCTTCGGTGGTGTTCTCGATGGTGAAGTTGGCCATCGTCGGCAGGAAGCGGTCGTCGGCGCTCTCCAGCGGGACACCGGCCGCCGACGAGGTCAGCCGGCGCACCCGGAGCAGGGGCGCGCCCGGCTCGACGCGGAGCAGTTCCGCGTCCTGCGCTTCCGCCGTGATGGCGTCGATGGTGTGACGGGCGTGGTGCAGATCGACGTCGGCCCGGCACAGCGCCTCGTAGATGGATCCGGAGTCCGGGTCGAAGTCGAACAGGTACCGCCCCACGTCATGCACGAACGTGGAGCGCTCGACCATCGTGGGCACCCCGTCCAGCAGCCTCAGCCGGACGAGCTCCACGACCGGATCCCCTTCCTCGATGTCGAGAAGGCCCGCGGCCTCCGGTCCGGCCCGACGGCGGGCCACCTCGACCGTGAACTGGCCGGGCTCGCGGCCGATGGACTTCGCCCACTGGGTGAACGACATGAGCGTCGCGAACGACTGGGACGGCGCCGCCCTGCGGGCGACGGGCGGCTTGCCCTGGCCGCCGACAAGGTTCCCGTCGCGGCGCAGCATGGCCAGTGCCTGGCGCACCGGGCCGCGGGAGGTCCCGAACTCCTGGCAGAGCTGTGCCTCACTGGGCACCGCCTCGCCCTCCGGCCATTCACCCGACTCGATGCGCCGCAGCATCTCCTCGCCGAGCCGCTGATGGAGCGGCACACCCTTACTTGTCATCACAAGAGGACCATCGCACCCTTCCGGGGTCGTGACCAAGCCCTGGCCCGTAACGTCCTTGTTAATGACCCCCGCCCCGGGGTGCCGCCACGTAAACTCTGAGGCGCCAGTCGGCTACTTGTATGTATAAGCCTTGACCGGTCTCCCGCCGCGGCGCACGCTCCCGGCATGAGTACTGCTGCACACACCGTCCCCGGTCCTTCCGCAGGCGCCGCCGTCCACAGCGACGTTGTGATCGTGGGCGCCGGCATCGTCGGACTGGCGCATGCCTACGAGGCCGTGAGCCGGGGTCTCTCCGTCACCGTCGTGGAACGTGACGGGGAGCCGGTCGGCGCGTCCGTCCGTAACTTCGGCCACTGCTGTATCACCGCACAGCACGGGGAACTGCTCGACATCGCCTACCGCTCGCGGGCCGGCTGGCTGCGGGCCGCCGAGAGCACCGGGATGTGGGCCAGGGAGGCCGGCGCGTACGTGGTGGCGAGATCCGTCACCGAACTGACCGTTCTCGAGGAGCTGTGCGCCGAGCGCGGCGACGACGTGGTGCGGATGCGGACGGCCGGCCGGCTCCGCAACACCCTCGGCGCGCCCGCCGGGCACGGCGGCATCGTGGGCGGCGCCTTCCTCCCGGACGACCTCCGGGTGAACCCCCGTACCGCCGTCCCCGCCCTCGCGCAGTGGCTGTCGGAGCAGCCTCTCGCCCGCGTCTTGTGGGGCACGTCCGTCATCGGTGTCGAGACCGGCGTCGTGCACACCACTCGCGGCCCTGTGCGCGGCGATCGCATTCTGGTCTGCGTCGGCCACGACCTCGACCGGCTCTTCCCCGAGGCGGCGGAGGATCACGGGATCCTGCGCTGCCGGCTCACCATGGCGAGGGTCGTGGCTCCTGATGGATTCCGCACCGACGCGGCGGTTCTCACCGGCACCTCGATGCTGCGCTACGACGGCTTCACCGCGCAGCCGTCAGCCATCCCCCTCCGGGACGAAACGGAGGCACACAGCAAGGAGTTGATGGACATCGGCGCCAACGTCATGCTCACCCGGCTCCCCGACGGATCCCTCATCGTGGGGGACTCGCACCACTACGGGACCACCGCGCCGCCCTTCCTGGACGAGCGTGTCTCCACTCTGCTCATCGAGTCCATCGCGGACCTCCTCGGTGTCGAACGCCTCGAAGTCGTCGAGCGCTGGCAGGGTGTCTATGCCAGCAGCGCCCGTGGACCGCTGCTCGTCCGCGACCTCGCCCCGGGCGTGCGGGCCCTGTCCGTCACCTCCGGTGTCGGTATGACCCTGAGCTTCGGCCTGGCGGCCGCCACTTTCGACGAATCGCTGCGGTCGACGGTCTGAGTCCGTGGTGACGGTCGGCGGTGACGCCGTCCCGCCGACCTTCGCCCCCTCCCGCTCGCACGCTTCTCTCGCTCTTTCTCCTCCCTTCCGGTCCCTGCCGCTGACGCCAGCCGACCGTAGGTGCGTCATGTCCATGTCATTGTTTTGTCCGAATGGAAGAAGGCCTCCGCCATGAGCAGACCCACGAACCCGACGATCGACCCGGCCGAAGCCCCGCCGGCACGGGAGGACAGCGGCGCACGCCTCCCCGTATCCCGCTTCATGTCCTGGAGTTGGCGGGTCTTCGCCGTCACGTGGGTCGCGTACGCCGGGTACTACTTCGTCCGCCAGGCGTTCTCCGTCGCCAAGCTGGGCATCCTCGACGACCCGGGCGTGAACAAGGTCCTCACCGAGCAGGCGCTCGGCGTGATCGACGGTGTCTACCTCGCCCTGTACGCCGTCGGGCAGTTCCTGTGGGGAGCGTGCGCCGACCGCTTCGGACCCCGGATCGTGGTGATCGGCGGTATGGCCGCCGCCATCGCCGCCTCCCTCGCCCTCGGCGTGGGCAGCTCCCTGCTGGTCTTCGCCCTCGCCATGGGCATCCAGGGTCTCGCCCAGGCCACCGGCTGGGCACCGCTCTGCAAGAACATGGTCTCCTTCTTCCCGGTCCCGGAACGTGGCCGGATCATGGGCCTGTGGTGCTCCAGCTACGCCTTCGGCGGACTCGTCGCCCCGCCGTTCCTCGGCTGGTGGGCGTACTCCGTCTTCGACAGCTGGCACGCCGCGTTCACCGCGGGCGCCGCGGCCATGTCCTTCACCCTCGTCCTGTTCGTGGTCTTCCAGCGCAACGCCCCTGCTGACGTGGGCCTCCCGGCCATCGACGACGACACGGCCACGTCTCCGCGGAACGACGGACCCGCCGCACGCGACACGTTCGCGCTGTACCGCAAGGCGCTCCGCGACAGGATGGTGATGACGCTCGCGGTCGCCTATTTCCTGCTGAAGCCCGCCCGCTACGCCCTGCTGCTCTGGGGCCCGGTGATCGTCAGCCGCCGGCTGCCCGAGGTGGGCATGGCCGGAGCCACGTTCATCCCGGTGTCCGTCGCCGTCGCCGGGATCGTCGCGCCGATGGTCATCGGCTGGCTCTCCGACAAGG
Source organism: Streptomyces sp. R44 (assembly GCF_041053105.1). Taxonomy (NCBI): domain Bacteria; kingdom Bacillati; phylum Actinomycetota; class Actinomycetes; order Kitasatosporales; family Streptomycetaceae; genus Streptomyces; species Streptomyces sp. R44. Next base: position 6,432,114 of record NZ_CP163444.1, read on the forward strand.
TCTTCGACTCCCGCCGCATCCCGCCGCTGGTGCTGTCGCTGGGGCTGCTCGTGGTGATACTGGTGCTGTTCATGCCGCTCACCGCGACCGGCAGCGCCTGGGTGATGATCGCCGTGCTGGCCGTCATCGGCCTCGCCGTGTACGCGGCCGACGCGATGATCGTCGGAGTCGCCGCCGTCGACTTCGGCAAGACCGCGGGAGCGGGCACCTCGACCGGGGTCATCAACGGTTTCGGTTCGGTCGGTGCCATCCTCGGCGGCCTGCTGCCGGGCTTCCTCTCGACGACCACGCTCTTCTACACCTTCGCGGCGGCCGCCTGTACCGCGGGCCTGGTCCTGCTCCCGCACTGGAACCGCAGGCCCCAGGTCATGGCCCCTTGAGTGGCCGCCGCGTACACGCTCGGCGGAGCGGCCGGAGCCGCTGTCCTCTCCGCCCTCCCGCTGAGCGTGTGCGACGCACTGGCAGCCGCAGTGGCGTCCGCGGCCTCGTCGACCGTACGGCGGTACGCGGGACGAACGGCAGGTCCGTCCTCCACCTTCCTCGACCGGCGGTGTCGAGGAGCAGTCCTGCTGCCGGCATCGCCCCGTCGGTGCGGACCGTGCCGGCCACGGCCTCCGCCCCGCTGCCGGTTTCTGGGTCCAGGGCGGTCTTGTGCGCGGCCGACAGGGACTCGACGGTCGGAACCGGGCCGTCGTGGGCCGCGCCGACGCCCAGCTCGACCGCCCTGCCACCGGCTCCGCCGGGAGCGGCCGCCCGTCGGGCAGGATCCAAGCGCCGGTCTGTGCGACGTCGGGGTCCGGCGTCTCCGGCCTCGGGTCCGGCACCGGGTACGTCGCCGGCCGGGCCGTCGCCGAAGGCGTGGTCGCGGACGTGTCCACCGGGGGCGGGCCGGTCCGCCCGGCTACCGAGCCCAGGGCAGTTCGCGGGTGCCCTCGGTGCCGGGAACGGAGGCGACCCCGTCGGCGGGCATCGAGACGTGGGCCACGGCCTGTTCCGGGGCGTGGATCCGGCGGAGGCGGCCCGGCGGCAGGATCACGGTCTGGCCGGCCGCGACCTTCTCCGTACGGCCGAGGCACGTCACCTCCAGCGCGCCCGCGGTGACCGTCCAGACCTGCTCACGGCTGATGGAGTGCTCGGGGCCGGTGGCGCCGGCGTCCATCGTGACCGTCCAGGTGCTGAGTTCGGTGCTGCCGCGGCTGGGGGCAGCCAGACCGGCCATCGTGGCGTTCGGGGAGATGGTGACGTGGTCGGTGGAGGGCGTGATCACGACCACGGCGGCGCTCTCGTCGCTGTCGGCCGGATCGGCGTCGGCGGCGGTCGCCCATTCGACGAGCTGGACGACGACACCGTTCGGGTCGGTCATCTGGAACAGGCGCTCGCCCCACGGCTCTTCGCGCAGCGGCATGGTGATGGGGGCGCCCGCCGCGCGCAGTCGGGCCTCCTCCGCGGCGAGGTCGGTGACGGTGAGCGCCAGGATCAGGCCGGCCGCCCGCTGGTCGCGCTGCTCGGGCGGGAGGACGTCCGTACCGCTGCGGAGCAGGACGACGTCCACGGCGGCGTCCCCGCGCGTCAGGGACACGAAGCCGTCGTCGGCCATGGCCACCTCGTAGCCGAGGTGGGTGCACAGGAACGCGCGGGAGGCGTCCACGTCGGCGACGGTCAGGGAGAGGGCGGAGGAGGAGACGTTCATGACAGCACCTTTGCGAAGTGAGTGATGGCGAACCCGGAGTCGAAGGATCGCGTGCCGACCGGGACGAAGTTCGTCGGCGTGAAGGGGCCGTCGAACAGGGGGATGCCGGATCCGATGACGATGGGGTTCCGCTTGATGATCAGCAGGTCGATCTCGTCGCGCAGGGCGGCCGCCAGCTTGCCGCCGCCGCACAGCCAGATGTCCAGGCCGTCCTGCTCCTTGAGCTCACGGACGAGCGCGACCGGGTCGTCGACGACCGTCACCGCCGGATCGGGGCTGGTGAGGGTGCGGGAGACGACGTACTGTTTCAGGTGGGCGTAAGGGCTGGTCCACCCCAGTTTCAGACCCGGCTCGTAGGTCGCGCGGCCCATGATGACGGTGTCGAACCGCTCAGGGGCACGATCGGCGATGCCCAGCGGATCGCGTGTGGGTGTGGGCATCGTCTCGGGGAAGTCGGCCAGGATCGCGGCGGCTTCCTCACCCTCGAAGGGGAAGAAGTCGTACTGGCCGTCGGGACCGGCGATGTAGCCGTCGAGGGTGGCGGCGATGTAGTAGGTCAGCTTGCGCACAGCTGCTCGATTCTTCGAGAGGGATGACGGATCGGGGTACGGATCCGGTCGTACGGATCAGGCGGTCGGCACGTCGAGCTGGAGTTCGTGGGCGCGCCGGTAGGAGCGGAAGCCCAGCTCTCGGTTGACCGCGAGCATGTGGGCGTTGTCCTCGGCGTTGTCCGTCTCGATCTCGACGACGCCGGGATGCTCGGCGCGCAGCCGGCACACCATGGCGGTCTTGACCCACAACCCCAGCCTGTGGCCGCGGTGCGCGGGCACGACCGCGGTGTCGTACTGCTGGGCGCGCGTGCCGGAGCCGCGGGGGAGCAGGGTCTCGGTGTAGCCGGCCACGGTGCCGTCTTCGTGGACTGCGGCGATGGTCAGCAGTGTGTCGCCGCGGTCGGCGATCACCTGGGCCATGGCGCGGACGCGGTCGGCGTCCCACGCGACGCTGCCGTAGTCGAGGTCGCCGACGGGCATGTCGTTCATCGCGTTCTTGGCCGCGGCGAAGGCGTCGGCGAGGTCGTCGGGCACCGTTCCGGTCCAGCCGGTCAGACGGTAGCCGGGGTGCTCGGCATCGGCGATGCGCAGCAGGTCGGCCTCGGCCGGCTCGGCGAGGCGCAGGATGAGGTGATGCAGGGTGAGCGCCCGGCGGAAGCCACGCCGTTCGCTGAAGGCCTCGCCCGGGCTGTCGGCCGCGGCTGCGGCGATCAGGCTGCGCCGGTTCTCGGCGCGGCAGGCCGTGACGACCGCCGACAGCAGGAGGGAGCCGGCTCCCCTGCGGCGGTGTGCGGGGTCGACGTGGAGTTCCAGTTCGGCCAGGTGCTCCTGGCCCGGGGAGGTGAACATCCGCAGGCCGGCGACTCCGACCGGGACGCCGTCCGCCCCGACGGCCAGCCAGGCCAGCCGGCGGCTGCCCAGAGCGGGCTGGGTGAGCTGGGCGTGGATCCGCCCGGCGTCGGGGGGCGGTGTTCCGGGCAGGTCGTGGGCCGTCGAGGCCGCGACGACTTGATGCCACGCGGCGGCCTCGGCGGCCGAGACGCACTGGAGCGGATTGACATGTACAGATTTGAGCAAGGTGATGGCCTTCGTGGTCGAGGTCGGTGTACTCCGGGATGGCACGAGGGCGTGCTCTCGTCGGCCGAGGCGCCGCAACGGAGGGGGCTGGGGCGATCGGTTCAGGCGATCCGCGGCTCTGATGCCGTTTCATTGCGTTCGCGTTCGCGTTCATTCAGTCGGTGTGGCGCACGAGCGGCCAGTCGATGTCGACACGGGCGGCCGCGGCGAGGTAGTTGGTGAACACGTTGAGGGCGACATGGGCGATGACCTCGACGATCTGTCCGTCGGACAGGCCGGCGCGCCGGGTCGCGGCCCACTGCTCGTCGGTGACGGTTCCGCGGTCTCGGACCACCACGGCGGCCAGATCCAGGACAGCGGCGGCCCAGGGGTCGTCGGCCTCGCCCCGGCGCGCGCGGGCGGCCTCGGCCGGACTCAGCCCGGCCACCCTGGTCCCGCGGAACGCATGCGCGGACAGGCAGTAGTCGGACCCGTTCTCCTGTGCGACCAGCAACGCGATGCGCTCGCGCACGTCCGCCGGCAGGGTTCCCTCCGCGTTCAGGGTGGTGAGGACGCCCAGGTACGCCTTCAGCACGGGCGGGCTGTTGGCCATCACCCTGGCCAGGTTGGGGATGACTCCCAGGGCCCGGTGTGTGGTGGTGAAGAGAGCTGCGGCCTCACCGGTCGCGATCTCCGGTTCAACGGTGTGGAGTGGCATGCCGATCACCCTGCCGGGTGATCTTGATACATTCCCGATGCTTCTTCGATGCACGCGATGGAGACCTCTGGAGTGAGGCATGCGGTTCACGATCCTGGGTCCGGTGGAGGCCGTCGCTCCCGGTTCGGATGCGCCTGACCTGGCACCCCGTCATCGTGCGGTACTCGCCTACCTGTTGCTGCACGCCGGGGTCGCGATCAGTACGGATCGTCTGATCGACGCGATGTGGGGGCCACTGCCGCCGGATTCCGCCCGCGCGCAGATCCAGACCACGATCGCCGCGATCCGACGGATGCTGCGCGCTTCGGAAGCCGACCGGATGCTGGCCACGCGGCCGGCCGGGTACGTGATCACCCCTGAGCCGGGACAACTCGATCTTGCCGAGTTCACCCGCCTGATCGCCAAGGCACCGGCCGGCTCCGACGAACCAGGGGACACCGCGGACCGGATACGTGCCGCGCTGGCGCTGTGGCGGGGCGAGCCGTTGGCCGGCATCTCCGCCCATTACGTCGAGGGCGCCAGAGCGCGTCTCAACGGGCAGCTGCTGACCGCCGTCGAGCGCCTGGCCGAGCTGGAACTGGCCCGGGGGCGGCACGACGACCTCATCGACGAACTGTCCGCCCACGCGGCGGCGAACCCCTTGCGGGAACGACTCTGCTGCCGGCTGATGCTCGCCCTGCACCGCGCCGGACGCCAGACCGACGCGCTGCATGTGGCAAGAACGTTCCGGGAGAACCTGGCCGAACAGCAGGGACTGGACCCCGGCCACGCGTTCAGCAAACTCGAACAGGACATCCTGCGGGACGCCCCCGATCTACGGCCGCCGATCGGCGCCGCGCCTGTGAGGCCGCAGGGAGTCAACTTCCTGCCGTACGACGTCCCGGACTTCACCGGACGCGAAGGCGAGCTCGACGGGCTGATCCGCCTGTGGTCGGGCGACAATGGCGGTGTCGTGACGATCTCGGCGATCGACGGGATGGCGGGGGTCGGCAAGACGACGCTCGCGGTCCACGCCGCGCACCGCCTCGCGGACCACTTCCCGGACGGACAGCTCTTCATCGACCTGCAGGCGCACACCGCCGGCCAGGCGCCGCTCGACGCCGGTGCCGCGCTCGAGGTCCTCCTGGGCCAACTCGGGGTGCCCACACCGCACATACCGGCGTCGGTCGCCGATCGCGCCGCGCTGTGGCGGTCCGAACTCTCCGGCCGTCGCGTGCTGGCCGTGCTGGACAACGCCCTCGGCGCCGATCAGGTGCGCCCGTTGCTGCCCGGGGCCTCCCGCGCCCTCATCCTGATCACCAGCCGGCGACGGTTGATCGACCTGGACGGGGCACACGCCCTGTCCTTGGACGTGCTGCCCGCCGCGGATGCCGTGGAGCTGTTCACCGCGATCGTCGGCGAACGGGCGGCCACCGAACCCCTGGCCGTCCTCGATGTCCTGCAGTTGTGCGGATTCCTGCCGCTGGCCGTCCGCATCGCCGCCGCCCGCCTGCACCATCGCCCGCGCTGGACCGTCGCCCACCTGGCCGACCGGCTCCGCGACCAGCGCCGCAGACTCTCCGAGCTGGCCACCTCGGAGCGAGGAGTCGCAGCGGCTTTCACGCTGTCCTACCAGCAGCTGACTGCGGATCAGCAGCGCATGTTCCGGCTCCTGGGACTCCAGCCGGGCCGTGACATCAGCCCCGAGGCCGCATCCGCGCTGACCGGCATGCCGCTGGACCAGGCCGAGACGATCCTGGAAGACCTCCTGGACGCCCATGTCCTGACCCAGCATCAGCTCGGCCGCTACACCTTCCACGACCTGTTGCGTGAACACGCCCTCGGCACAGCGGCTGCCCAGGAACCCCCGGACGCCCAGCGCGAAGCCCTCGGCCGACTGTTCCACCACTATCTCCACACCGCGAGCGCGGCCATCGACCACCTCTACCCCGAGGGTAGGAACCGCAGGCCGCGCATCCCCGCGCCGGACGTCCCGGCCTGGGCACCGCAGGACGAGGCCGAGGCGATCACCTGGCTGGACGGCGAACGCGCGAACCTCATGGCGTCCGGCCAGTACGCGGCCGAGCACGACTGGCTCCCACACACCAGCCAACTGGCCTCCACCCTGCACCGCTACCTGCTGGGCCACGCCCACCAGGCCGACGCGCTGGCCCTCCACGACCTGGCGCTGCGAGCCGGCCGCCGGAGCGGCGACAGAGCCGCCGAAGCACGCACGCTCATCGACCTCGGTGAGGTGCACTTCTGGTGGCACGGCGCCTACGAACAAGCGGCCGAGCACTACCGGCACGCCCTGGACCTCGCGCGCGAGACCGGTGACCAGGTCGCCGAGGCCCGCGCGCTGACGGGCCTCGGCGTCGTCTCCACACGGCGGCGAGATTACGACCAGGCCCACGACCACTGCGCGCAGTCCCTCGTACTCTTCCGCGAGCTCGGCGACCACGGTGGCGAAGCCAGGACCCTGGCCGACCTCGGCATCGTCCACGAACGCCGAGGACGGTACGAGGGCGCCCACGAGCACCAACGGCAAGCGCTGGACCTGTACCGCGAGACGGGGTCCCGCATCGGCGAGACCGTTGTGCTGAACGACATCGGGCTGCTGTACCAACGGCAAGGCCGCTACGACGAGGCCAGGCGCCATCACCGCGAGGCCCTGGAGTTGAGCCGCAGGTTCGACTTCCCCGGAGACGAGGCCGAGTCGCTCAACGCCCTTGCGGAGGCGGCCCGGTCCATGGGGGACCTCGCCCAGGCCGCTGCCGAACACGACACCGCGTTGACCCTCGCCCGCGAGTTCAGCTACCGCCCCGAGCAGGCCCGCGCCCATGCCGGACTGGCGCACGTCCACCGCGACCTCGGCCGCGTCGACCTCGCCCACGACCACGCCCGACAGGCCCTCGACCTCTACACCGCCCTCGCCGTCCCCGAGGCCGACGAGATCCGCACTTTCCTCGCCTTGCTGCCGCCGGCCGCGAACGAGACAGAACCGCCGGAGCCATCCACCGCCGACCAGCCGTCCTGAACGCCATCAACCACCGTCGTCGGGAGTGCGTTGCCGCGATCGGGCCCTCGTGCGGATGTCGGACAAGGTGTCGGGAAAGGCCTGTTGACCGTCTGACAGGATGGACGTCCTCCGGTTGTTTCGTGGGGGCCGGGGTTCGTGGGTGTACGGGGTGTGAAGAGTCGGGTGGGCGAGGGAACGGGGCACGCGCCCGCCACGGCACAGGGGCCGGAGTGCGGGACTCCCTCGGGCGGCGGTCGTGACGTTCGGCTCGGGCTGGTCGTCGAGCGGGCCCGGCGGGGGGACGAGGAGGCTTTCGCCGAGGTCTATCGGATCGTCCATCCCGGGCTGCTCGGCTATCTGCGGGGGATCGTCGCCGAGGACGCCGAGGACGTCGCCTCCGAGGCGTGGCTGGAGATCGCCCGGGACCTCGGCCGCTTCCGCGGTGACGGCGCGGGCTTCCGCGCCTGGACCGCGACCATCGCCCGCCACCGCGCCCTCGACCATCTGCGGCGCGTACGGACGCGGCCCCGCCCCGCGCGGTTCGAGCAGGACCTCTTCGAGCTCCCGGCCGACGGGGACGTCGCCGGCGAGGCCCTGGAGGCGCTGTCGACGGAGCACGCGCTCGCCCTCATCGCGGGCCTCCCGCAGGACCAGGCCGAGGCCGTACTGCTCCGTGTCGTCGTCGGTCTCGACGGCCCGTCGGCCGCCCGAGTACTGGGCAAGCGTCCCGGTGCGGTACGGTCCGCCGCACATAGGGGATTGAGGCGACTTGCGAAACAAGTCAAGGGGAGGGGGAGATGACGGATGCCTGACGAGCTGCGGGACAGTGAGGCCGGGGAGTTGTTGCGGGCCGCTCTGAGTGCCGGGCCGGGGGCGGGTGGGGACGTCGTCGGCCAGGGGGAGGCGGATGCTCTTGCCGCTTTCCGGGCCGCCCGTGACTCCGGGCTCCACGCGACCTTGCACGTCCGCGAGATGGACGACTGGACAGCCGTCGTCGGTGAACGGCGGCCCTCCCGGCGCCCTCTGAAGGCCCTGGTCGCCGCGCTGGTCGCCAGCGTGACCCTCGGCGGTGTCGCCTTCGCCGTCGGCGGCCTCCCCGAGGACCTCCTCGGCACCCCCGCCCAGGCCCCCGAACCCCGGCCCACCCGCTCCCTGCCCCGGCCGGCGCCCGTGCCCACGGAGGCCGGTGAGGAGGGTCGTACGAACCGGCCCGCCCCGCCGGGAACCACCGCGCCCCTGCGCCCGGAGAAGGACCCGCCGGAGCTTCCCGGCCACAGCCGTGACGCGCTCTGCCATGCCTTCGAGAAGGAGGGCGGGCCCCAGGGGGCCCATGGCAAGGCCTCGAAGTCCGCTGCCTGGCAGCGGCTCGTGGCCGCCGCCGGGGGCGAGGAGCGCGTTCCCGCGTACTGCCGGTACGAGCCTTCACCCGCCCGTACCCGGTCGCCCGCCGCCCGCCCGAACGAGGATGCCGGCCGTGGCGCGCCCTCGGCCGCTCCCGGCAGAGGGCCCGAGCGGGAGCGCCCCGACAGGCCCTGACGGATCCCGGCCGCTTCCGGGCACCCAGCTGATCGGTCGTCAGAACTGTGCTTGTCCCGCACCCTTGTGGACCCCGCCCCCATCAATAAAATGTCACACACCACACAAGGGAGTCCTCATGGTCCACGCGCAAGTCCCCGTGCACCGCGCCCACCCCTGGCACGGGATCATGGTCGCCACCGCCCTCCCCTTCCGCGAGGACGGCTCCGTCGACCACGACGCCTATGCGCGGCACGTGGCCCGGCTCATCGCCGACGGCTGCGACGGGGTCGTCCCGAACGGCTCCCTCGGCGAGTACCAGACCCTCACCGACGCCGAGCGCGCCCAGGTCGTCCGTACCGCCGTCGAAGCCGCCGGTGACGGAGCGCGGGTCATGCCGGGCGTCTCCGCGTACGGCAGCGCCGAAGCCCGCCGCTGGGCCGAGCAGGCCGCCGAGGCCGGCGCGGGCTCGGTCCTGCTCCTGCCGCCCAACGCCTACCGGGCCGACGAGCGGTCCGTACGCGCCCACTACACCGAGGTCGCCGAGGCCGGTCTGCCCGTCGTCGCGTACAACAACCCCTACGACACCAAGGTCGACCTCACCCCCGACCTCCTCGCCCGACTCCACGCCGACGGCAGCATCGTCGCCGTCAAGGAGTTCAGCGGCGACGTCCGCCGCGCCTACGAGCTCGCCGAACTCGCCCCCGGCCTCGACCTGCTCGTCGGCGCCGACGACGTCCTCCTCGAACTCGCCCTCGCCGGCGCGGTCGGCTGGATCGCCGGCTTCCCCAACGCCCTCCCGCGCGCCTGCGCCGCCCTCTACCGGGCCGCCGTCGCCGGGGACCTCGCCGTCGCGCTGCCGCTCTACCGCTCGCTGCACCCGCTCTTCCGCTGGGACTCCAGGATCGAGTTCGTCCAGGCGATCAAGCTCTCCATGGACCTCGCCGGCCACACCGGGGGCACCACCCGACAGCCCCGCCTCCCGCTGACGCCCGAACAGGAGGCCGTCGTGCGCGCCGCCACCGAGAAGGTCCTCGCCGAGGGCCACGCGTAGAGCCCGTCACTCACTCACCAGAAGGGGACCCCATGCGCACCCGCCACGTCTACCACGCGGTGGACTCCCACACCGAAGGCATGCCCACCCGCGTCATCACCGGCGGTTTCGGGATCATCCCCGGCGCCACGATGGCCGAGAGGCGGCTCCACTTCGCCGAGCACCTCGACCACGTCCGCACCCTCCTCATGTACGAGCCGCGCGGCCACGCCGCGATGAGCGGCGCGATCCTCCAGCCGCCCACCCGCCCCGACGCCGACTACGGCGTCCTCTACATCGAGGTGTCCGGCCTGCTGCCGATGTGCGGCCACGGCACCATCGGCGTCGCCACCGTCCTCGTCGAGACGGGCATGGTGCCGGTCGTCGAACCGGTCACCACCGTCCGCCTCGACACCCCGGCGGGGCTCGTCAGCGTCGACGTCCGCGTCGAGGACGGCCGGGCGTGCTCCGTCACCCTCACCAACGTCCCCGCCTTCTCCGTCGGACTCGACCTCAAGGCCGACGTGCCCGGGTACGGAACGGTCACCTACGACCTCGCGTACGGCGGGAACTTCTACGCCTTCGTGGACCTCGACGCCCTGGGCCTGCCGTTCGACCGCGCCCACAAGCAGGAGCTGCTCGCCGCCGGGCTCGCCGTCATGGACGCGGTCAACGCCGGCCCCGACCGGCCCGTCCACCCCGAGAACCCGGCCTTCGCGGGGGTCAAGCACGTCTATCTGACCGCCCCCGGCTCCGACGCGACCCGCTCGCGCCACGCCATGGCCATCCACCCCGGCTGGTTCGACCGCTCCCCGTGCGGCACGGGAACCAGCGCGCGCATGGCCCAGCTGCACGCCAGGGGGCTCCTCGCCCCGCACACCGACTTCGTCAACGAGTCCTTCATCGGGACCGAGTTCACCGGGCGGATCGTCGACGAGACGACCGTGGGCGGACGGCCCGCCGTCGTCCCGACCGTCACCGGCCGCGCCTGGATCACCGGCACCGCCCAGTACTTCCTCGACCCCGAGGACCCGTTCCCCGCCGGGTTCCTGCTCTGAGGCCCTTACCGGCGGTACCGGCGGCCGGAGAAACGTGACATTGTACGATGCTCCCCCGTGACTTCTCGGAGGACGCACGATGGGTGACCTGAAACAGTACGGCCTCGTCAGAGCGCAGGAACGGCTCCGCGACCAGGTCGGCCACGCCCTTCGCGCCGCCCTGATCGCCGGCGAACTGCGCCCCGGGCAGGTCTACTCGGCCCCCGGACTCGCGAGCGACCTCGGCGTCTCCGCGACCCCGGTCCGCGAGGCCATGCTCGACCTGGCCCGGGAGGGCCTGGTCGAGCCCGTCCGCAACAAGGGCTTCCGCATCACCGAGGTCAGCGAGCGGGACCTCGACCAGTACACCGAGCTGCGGACCCTCATCGAGGTCCCCACCATCGGCCGGGTCACCCGCAGGGCCACCCGGGAGCAGCTGGAGGAGCTGCGCCCGGTCGCCGAGGAGATCGTCTCCCGCGCGCGCGAGCACGACCTCATCGGCTACCTGGAGGCGGACCGCCGCTTCCACCTCGCGCTGCTCGCCCTCTCCGGGAACGAGCGGCTCGTCGAGACCGTCGGCGAGCTGCGCAAACGCTCCCGGCTCTACGGCCTGACCGGCCTCGACGAGGCCGGCAAGCTGGTCTCCTCCGCCGAGGAACACGTCGAACTCCTCGACCTGATGATCGCGGGGGACGCGCCCGGCGCCGAGGCGTGCATGAGACGTCACCTCGGCCATGTGCGTTCCCTGTGGGCGGACGCGGACGCGGACGCCGGTGACGCCTAGGCGCCCTCCGGCGGGACGATCTCCCGCTTGAGGACCTTCCCCGTCGGGCCCTTCGGCAGGGCGTCCGTGAGCCAGACCCGGCGCGGGTACTTGTACGGGGCGAGCCGCTCCCGCACATGGGCGCGCAGCTCGGCGGGGGAGACCCGGCTGCCGGGCCGCAGGACGACCGCGGCCGCGACCTCCTGTCCGTGCACCGGGTGCGGGACGCCGAGGACGGCGGCCTCCGCCACGCAGGGGTGGAGGTGGAGGACCTCCTCCACCTCCCTCGGGTACACGTTGAACCCGCACCGGATCACCACGTCCTTGAGCCGGTCGACCACCCGGAAGTCGCCCGTCGCGTCCCGGGTGCCGAGGTCGCCGGTGTGCAGCCACCCGTCCCGTACCGTCTCGGCGGTCGCCTCGGGGCGGCGCCAGTACCCCTTCATCACGTTGTGGCCGCGGATGACGAGCTCACCGACCTCGCCGTCCGGGACCTCCTTGCCGTCCCGGTCCACCACGCGCATCTCCACGCCCTCGACCGGGATGCCGATCGTCCCGGGGAAGCGCGGCCGGTCGATCCGGTTCACGCAGGCCAGCGGGGACGACTCGGACAGCCCGTACCCCTCCAGAACCGCGCAGTCGAACGCGGACTCGAAGCCGGTGAGCACCGCCACCGGGAGGGGCGAGCCGCCGCACAGGCAGACCCGCAGCGAGGAGACGTCGTGGAGCGCGCGGTCCGGGTGCCGAAGCAGCAGCCCGTACATCGTGGGGACGCCGAGGAAGACCGTGACCCGGTCCCGCGCGACGAGCGCCAGCGTGCCCGCCGGGTCGAAGCGGGCCATCAGGGTCAGACAGGCACCCACGGCCACCGCCGAGTTGAGCCCCATCACCTGCCCGAAGGAGTGGAACAGCGGCAGTCCGCCGAAGACCACGTCCGAGGGGCCGAGCCCCAGGACCCGCACGCCTTCGTCGACGTTGCGCCGGATGTTGCGGTGGGTGAGCTCGGCGCCCTTCGGTGCCCCGGTCGTGCCGGAGGTGTAGAGCACGACCGCCGTGTCCCGGGGGGTGCGGGATGCCGCTCGCACGCGCGCGTGCTCCGCCAACAGCAGCGTGAAGGTGTCCGGTTCGACCGCGAGGTGCGGGACGCCCGCGAGCCGGGCGCCCTCGGCGGCCTCCTCGCCGTCCCGGTGCCAGGCCAGGAGCAGCGCCGCCTCGGCGTCCGCCAGACAGTGGCGGACCTCGCCCGCGCGCAGCAGCGGGTTCAGCGGCACGACGATCGCGCCCGCGCGCAGGATGCCGTAGTACAGCACGGCGAACAGCGTGCTGTTCGGGAGCATCAGCGCGACCCGGTCGCCGGGCCCGACCCCGCGCGCGTGGAGCAGCGCGGCGGCCCGGTCGGCGAGCTCGTCGAGCACGCCGTACGTCAGCGTGTCGGAGCCGAGCCGCAGCGCGGCCCGTTCGGGGTGCGCGGCCGCGCTCCGGGCCAGGAGTGCGGGGACGGTGCCGTCGTCGACGCTCATCAGGGGTGCTCCTTCGGGGCCGTACGGTACGGAGGGGGCGGTACGGGACGGGGGACGGCGACCGCGGTCAGCACCAGGCCCTCGCGGACGAGCCAGCGACCGTGCAGCACGCGCGGGAGGGGGTACGGCCGCGCAGACGAGGTCGTGCCCGGATCGACCAGGAGCCGCGCCAGGAACCGGCCGGCGGCGCGCGGGTAAGGGCAGGGACACGGGTACACCTCGGCGTCCTCGAAGCCGAGCCGGCCGCCCCCGTACCCGCTCCAGGCCTTGTAGACGGACTCCTTGGCGCTGAACAGCAACCGGTCCCAGGCGATGTCCGGCCGCCGGGCGGCCAGTTCGCGCAGCCGCGGCTCCTCCGGACCGAACGCCACCGCCTCGCGGACCCCGGACGGCAGCGGCGCGTGCGGCTCGGCGTCGATGCCGAGGGCGAGGAAGCGGGCCGACCGCGCCACCGCCGCGCCCCGGTACCCCGCGCAGTGCGTGATGCTGCCGACGGTGCCCCCGGGCCACGCGGGCGCCCCGCGACGCCCCCGCAGGAGCGGGGCCGCCGCCACCCCGAGGGCGGCGAGCGCCCGGTGCGCGCAGAGCCGGGCGGCCGCGAACTCGCGCCGCCGGCCGGGCACGGCGCGTGCCATCAGGGCCTCCTCCTCGGGGAAGAGCCAGACGGGGGCGGACTCGTGGGTGTCTTCGGCCCAGCGCACCCGACCGGGCAGCAGCGCACCGAGAAGAGACACTCCCTCGCGCCGCGCGATCACGCCCGGACGCCCGACGGGGCCGGTCCTGCCGGGACCACCGGGAACTCCGCCCACGTCGCGATCCGTTCGACCAGGCCCCCGTTGTGCCGGATCCACCGGAAGTGGTCCAGCTGCCGCCCTCCGGCGTCCGAAGCCCGGTAGCTCCACCGCCGGACCCGCGCCGAAGGCAGCTTCGCGCACAGATGGTCCACCGCCCGGGGCGGCGCGAGCGCGTCGCCCTCGACGTCGACGGCGAGCACGGGCAGGTCCACGGCCCGCAGCGCCTCCTCGTAGTCGGCGACGGCGCCCCCGGCCCCGTACCGCCCGGTCCGCATCTGCCGGGCCCAGTCCCGCATCACGCCCACCGACTCGCGCCCGCCGAAGCCGAAGCGGTGGCCCGGCCAGTACCCGAGCAGCTCCGCGCCGGCCACGCACAGCAGGCTCCGTACGAGCCACCGCGCACCGGGCCGGGGATCCGCCCCCGTACCGAGCGCGCGCCACCAGGCCGAACCGCTCGCGACCAGCACGACCCCCGCGAGGCGCGGGCGGAACAGACCGCAGTGCACCAGGCCGAGCTGACCGCCGAGGCTGTGCCCCAGAAGCAGCCGCGGTGCCTCGGGGAACGCCCGCTCCACCGCGTCGAGGACGGCGCCGATGTCGTGCTCGACGAGCTCGCGGTAGCCGAACCGCACCCCGCGCGCCGGCACCGGGGTGCTCTCGCCGTGACCCCGCAGGTCCGTCGTCACCACGGTCGCTCCCCGCCGGTGCAGCGCCCGCGCCAGCGGGGTGTAGTGGCGGGCGGCGGTGCCCATCGCGGGCAGGACGACCACGACCGGGGCGGCCGGCTCGGGGCGGGCGTGGACGCGGACCACGAGCGTGGCGCCGTCCGGGGCGGTGAGCTCGGCCAGTACGGGGAAGGGGGACGTCTTCATGGGCCTTCAGGGTGTTCAGGGAGCTCGGGGTGCTCGGGGAGCTCGGGGTGCTCGGGGATCTCGGGGTGTTCGGGGCTCGCGTCCGGCAGGCTCCAGCCGATCACGCCCGCGCCCCACGTGACGCCCGCGCCGAACGCGGCCACCCCCAGCAGGCCCGTCGGGCCGAGGCGGCCCTCCCGCCAGGCCTGGTGGAGGGCGAGGGGGATGGAGGCGGAGGAGGTGTTGGCGACCCGGTCGACGTTGAGGTACAGCCGCTCCGGCGGGACGCCGAGCTCCTTGCCCACCGCCCGGACGATGCGCGCGTTCGCCTGGTGGGCGACGAACAGGTCGACGTCCTCGGTGGTCAGCTCCCGTCGCGCGAGGACGTCCCGCGCCGCCTCGCTCATCCTCTCCACGGCCTGGACGAAGATCTCGGGGCCGTCCATCCGGAGCTTCCGGTCGTACCGGTCGGCGTACAGGAGCGGGATCAGATCCCCGTCCGAACCCAGCCGGAACGCGGGCCCCACGGAGGGACCGGCGTCCACGTCCGCCACGACCACCGCCCCGGCGCCGTCGCCGAGCAGGACCGCCGTCGACCGGTCCTCGTGGTCGGTGATCCGGGTCAGCGCCTCGGCGCCGCAGACCAGGACGGTGCCGGCCCGGCCCGACTCGATCAGGGCGACGGCATGGTCCAGGGCGTACACGAACCCGGCGCAGGCCGCGTGCAGATCGAACGCGGCGGCCCGGTCCGCCCCGAGCCGGGCGGCCACCTCCACGGCGAGCCCCGGAGTGGTCCGGTCGGGGGTCGTGGTCGCCACGACGACGTGCCCCACCTCCCGCGCGGTGCGCCCCGCCTGGGCGAGGGCGGTACGGGAGGCGGCGAGCGCGAGGTCGGCGAGGTGGCCGTCCTCCGGCAGGAAATGACGCTGCCGGATCCCGGTCCGCTTCACGATCCACTCGTCGGAGGAGCCGATGGCGGCGAAGTGGCTGTTGGGCACGGCCCGTTCGGGCAGCGCGGAGCCGATGCCGACGATCGCCGCGGTCATGAGCGGTCTTCCTTCGGCGCGGACCGGATCCCGACGATCGCCGCGGTCATGAGCGGTCCTCCTTGGCGGCGCGGGGCGGGGCGCCGATGCCCGGGGGTTCGCCGACGGCGCCGACCCCCATGCGGACGGCGTGCATCCCGCCGTCCGCGTGCACGATCTCCCCGGTGACGGTGGCCGCCAGGTCCGAGAGCAGGAAGAGCACGGGGCCGACGAGCCGGGCCGGATCGGCGCGGCTCCAGCCGAGCGGCGCCTCCTGCTCCCAGCGGTCGGCGATCCGGTCGAAGGTGCTGATGGCCCGCCCGGCCACGGTCTCGACCGGGCCGGCGGCGACGAGGTTGACGCGGATGCCGGAGTGCCCCAGATAGAGCGCGAGGTAGCGGCAGACCGCGCCGAGCGTGGCCTTGCCGACCCCCATCCAGTCGTATCCCGGCCAGGCCCCGGACGAGTCGAAGTCGAGCCCGACGACACTGCCCCTGGCCGCGCCCGCGCCGCCGCCCTCACGCAGCAGCGGGGCGAGCGCGGTGGTCAGCGAGTGCAGCGAGAACGCCGCCGTGCGCAGGGCGAGCGTCGCGCTCTCGACCGGGGTGGTGAGGAAGTTGCCGCTGAGCGCGGACCGCGGGGCGGCGGCGATCGCGTGCAGGACGCCGTCGACCGCGCCCCAGCGGCGCTCCAGCTCCTTCGTGAGCGCGTCGAGGTCCTCGGGGCGCGTCACGTCGAGTTCGAGGACCTCGGCCGGGTACGGGAGCCCGGAGGCGGCCGCCTCCGTGATCCGGCGGGTCCGTCCGAAGCCCGTCAGCAGGACCTCCGCACCCGCCTCCTGGAGCGCCCGCGCCGTGTGCCAGGCGATCGAGTCGTCGTTGAGGACACCGGTCACGAGATAGCGGCGTCCCGAGAAGCCGAGCAGGTCGTGGACGCCGTGGGGGCGGTGGGTGGTGTCGTGGGGGCCGCGGTCGTCGTGGGGGCTGCGGTTGTCGTGGGGCTCGCGGGAGGCGCGCATCAGGACCGTCCTTCCACGGCCAGGACCAGGGCCGCGTTGTGTCCGCCGAAACCGAAGGAGGTGGAGAGCCCGACCAACCGGCCTCCACGCGTGCGCGTGGTGAGCTTCCTCGCCGTACGCACGAGGTCCAGCCGGCCGAGCGCCGGGTCCGGCCGGCTCAGCCCGGCCGTCGGCGGTGCGACGCCGTGCCGCAGCGCCTGGAGCGTGGCGACGGCCTCGACCGCGCCCGCCGCCCCGAAGAGGTGCCCGAGGGCGCCCTTGGAGGAGGAGAGGGGCAGCTCGGCGAGGACGTCGGCCCCGAGGGCCCGCCGCAGGGCCTCGCACTCCAGACGGTCGTTGAGGGCGGTGCCGGTGCCGTGCGCGTTCACGTACGCCAGCTCGCCGGGCGCCACCGCGGCCTCCCGCAGGGCGAGCGCGACCGCCCGGCCCGCGGGCCCGCCGCCGGGATCGGGCGCGGTGACGTGGTGGGCGTCGGAGGTCGCCCCGTACCCCCGTACGACTCCGAGGACCTCGGCCCCGCGCCGGGCGGCACCCTCCGCCGTCTCCAGGACGAGGATCCCGGCACCCTCGCCGATCACGAAGCCGTCGCGGTCCCGGTCGAAGGGACGGGCGGAACCGCTCGGGGAGAGCGCGCCGGCGTTGGCGAAGGCGGCCGCCACCAGGTCCGAGGAGGCGGCCTCCGCGCCGCCCACGACGACGGCGTCGGCCGCCCCGGCGGCCAGCAGCCGCATCCCCGCGCCCACGGCCTGCGCCCCGCTGCTGCACGCGGAGGCGACGCAGAGGCTCTCGCCGTGGAAACCGTGCCGCATGGAGAGGTGGGCGGCGGCCGCGTTGGCCATCATCTGCGGGACCATCAGCGGCGACACGAGGTCCGCGCCCTCCCTCTCGTACACCTCCCGCTGCGCCTCGAAGGACGACGTCCCGCCGAGGCCGCAGCCGATGACGCAGGCGACGCGCTCGGCCGGCCAGACCTGTCCGCCGGCCCCGTGCCCGGCCTGCGTCAGGGCCTCCTCGGCCGCCACCAGGGCCAGCTGCGTGAATCGGTCGGTGCGGCGCACCAGGTTCCGCGGCAGGTGGTCGGCGGCGGTGAAGTCCGCCTGCCGGACGGCCGGATGGCTGCCGGAGGCCGGGGCCGCCGCGTCCCCGGCGACGGCGCGCTCGTGGAGCACACCGGCGCCGACGCCGAACGGGGTGACCGCGCCGAAGCCCGTGACGACGACCTCACGGGCCCGCCGAGGATCACTCAACTCCGGCCTTCTCGTAGCACAGTTCGAGGATCTGGCCGACGGTGTCGATGCCGTCGAAGTCCTTCGTGCGGACCGGTACGCCGAGGTCCCGCTTGACCGACTGCGCGAGCTCGACCATGTCGAGCGAGTCGATCTCCAGGTCGTCGAGCGCGGCCGCGGGCAGGACGTCGGCGGCGTCGACGCCGAGCTCGACGAGGGCGTCGGTGATGAACTGCTCGATGGTGGCGCGGTCCAGGGTCTCGGACATGACTCTCCCGTGCGGTGTGCGGACGGCCGGATGAGGGGATCCGGGTGAGGGAACCGGATGAGGGAACCGGGTGAGGGGATGCGGTGCGATCAGGAGGTGAGCTTCGAGGCGTGGTACGGGGACCAGTACCACTGGCGCCAGTAGCTCTCCGCGATGTCCACCCACTCCTCCAGGCGTGCGGCGCTGTCCAGGAAGCGGGAGGCGCTGACCACCAGCCAGCTGTAGACGGCCTGGCTGTCGCGGCAGCCGCCGCACTCCCCGGACGTGCAGCAGAACTGCAGCGACTCGTAGTCGGCGCCCCAGGCGGCGAAGCCCGGGATCACCGGATTGCCGTTGGCCACCCGCTCCTCGTGGTCGGGGTGGTCGACGCTGAGGCTCGGGCAGACGTCGTACCCGAAGCGCGCGCCCCAGTGGCTGGTGCCGGTGATGAGGCTGCGGATGAAGTACGGGTGGCTGACCACGGCCTCGGGGTACGCCTCCTTGACCCGCAGGGCCTCGTCGAGGACGCGACGCTCGTTCTCGATCCGCAGCGGGTTGTCGGTGCCGTGCTCGCTGTAGAAGTTGAAGGTGACGATGTTGCCGTTCTCGGCGATCTTGCGGACGGTCGGTTCGAGGTACGGCAGCCCGTCCTCGGAGAGGGCGAAGATGAACAGGACCCGCGGATCGTCCTTGTAGTGCGAGAGCGCCGTGTCGAACAGGCCGGTGAACTTGGAGCCGTTGACCCGGATGGCGCGCAGGTCGTCGTCGAGCGGCCCGCCGCCGAAGATGCTGACGGCCACGGCGATGTGCTCGAAGCCCTGCACGGGCATCGGACGCAGACCGTTGGTCGAGATCGTGATGTACGGCAGCTCCTCGACGAACGCCTCCACCCGGCGCAGCACCAGGGTCGGCTCACCGCCGATCAGGGTGGCCTGATTGACCCCCTCGTCCTTCAGCCGGCGGGCGAAGGCGCGGATCCTGTCGACGTCGGACAGCTCCCGTACGGCGGTGTCGAAGCCGCCCTCGAAGTACCAGCAGCCCTTGCAGCGGATGTTGCAGGTGTTGGTGAGGTGGACCTCGCACGAGCGCACCTCCCGGCCGAGTCGGCGCAGCCGGTGCAGGCGCTCGGCGAGGTCGGGGCGTTCGGCCAGGAGGGCGGCGGTGCGCTCCTTCGCCTCGCGGCGGCCGAGCGGGCGCGGGGTGATGGTCAGGGGGGTGGCCATGGGGGTGCGGACTCCTCCGTCGGACTGCTGCTCGGCGTACGGGGGCTGCTCGGGGGCGGGGCTGCTCGGGGCCGGGCTGCTCGGGGACCGGGCGTCGGCGGCCGGGCTACTTGGGGACCGGGCTACTCGGGGACCTTCAGGCCGAGGTTCTCGATCCGCGGGGTGACCTTCGCCCGCCAGAGGTCGCGCGCTTCTCCGTTGGTGGTCTGCCGGAGGCCGAAACGGACCGCGAGCTTCGACCGCTCCGAACGCGAGCTCCCGAAGATCCGGTTGAATCCGGGCCACAACCGGTCGAGACCCTGCTGGAGTTCCTCACGGCCCTCCTCGGTGCGGGCGAGATTCCGGCAGACACGCGCACCGTGCGCGATGTGCACCTTCTCGTCGAGAATGATCGTGCGCACCGCCTCGGCCCAGGGCTTGTAACTGCTCTGCGCGAATTCCGAGATCATCACCATCGCGGTCTCCTCGCCGATGTACGAGAAGATTCCGCGCTCCGCCCAGGTGGTGCACGTGTGGAACTCGTGGCCGGCGAAGAGATCACGGTCGACGAGCCGCTGCTGCTCCATGTATCCGGTGTCCACGCCGATGTCGGCCAGGACCCTTTTTCCGATCTTGTAGTGGTCGTACTCCTCGACGGCGCGCTCGGCGCACACCTGCCGTTCCTCGGCGTTCGGCGCGAGCGGCAGGAACACCTGGATGTAGTCGTCGGCACCGGACAGTTCGCCCTCGGTGTTGACGATCATTCCCCGGACGGCGATCTCGCGGTAGTCCTCGGGCATGGCGAGGAATTCCTCGGGGGTGCGGACGACGACTGCCTCGTCGACGGGAACGGAAGATGCCATGGTGATCCACTCGCCTCGCTCGTTCGACTTCGACCCGAAAGACCGCCGCCCTCGCGGCGGAGACCGCGGACATCGCGCTGAAACCGCGGACATCGCGCTGGAGACCGCGGACATCGCGGTGGTGGAGCGGTCGAACGCTATCCACGGCGCAGCCGGTCCATCAATGAGACCGAGGACCGGAATGGCCGATTTCCCCGAGTCGTTCACGACGTACGGAGAACCCGATCAAGAACGGCTCGCGGCGCGTCGGACAAGACGGCGGAAGATCGACCCGGTCTTCCTCTCCGGCGTCGACCAGCGAGAAAGGCGGGAGGAGGGCAATCCTCCGAATTCGCCTCCCGCGGCCGGATTTCCACGGCCCGCAGAGTGGCCGGATCAGACCCGAATCAGGCCTGGAATTCACCTTGCGAGGGCCCCGAAGAGTGTCAACTCGGCCACGCCCGGCGGGAATCGAACGACCTGGACACCGTCTTGAATCTCTATATGCTGGCGCCATGCTTTCTGCCGCCTCCGCGCCCGCGAACGCCACCCCCTCCCCTTCCTCCACCCCCTCCGTGCCCGCGCCGGCCACCGCCTCCCGGCTGGCCGACGTCGGCTCGTCGCCGGTACGGGAGATCCTGGCGCTCACGGCACGGCCCGAGGTGATCTCGTTCGCCGGGGGCCTGCCCGCCCCCGAGCTGTTCGACATCGCCGGGATCCACGCGGCGTACGACCGGGTCCTCACGGAGAACCCGCAGGCGGCCCTCCAGTACTCGACGACCGAGGGCGACCCGGAACTGCGCACGGCCATCGCCGCCCGGCTCACCGCGCGCGAACTGCCCACGGACGCCGACGACCTGCTCGTCACCACCGGCTCGCAGCAGGCGCTCACGCTCCTCACCACCGCCCTGGTCGAACCGGGCAGCGTGGTCCTCGTCGAGGACCCCTGCTACCTCGCCGCGCTGCAGACCTTCGGCTTCGCCGGCGCCCGCGTCGTCCCGGTGCCCACCGACGACCAGGGCATCCTCCCGGAGGCCCTGGAGGAGATCGCGGCCCGCGAGAAGGCCACCCTCCTCTACATCGTCCCCACCTTCCAGAACCCCACGGGCCGCACCCTCCCCGCCGAGCGCCGCCACGCCGTCGCCGAGGCCGCCGCGCGGCACGGGTTCTGGATCGTCGAGGACGACCCGTACGGCGAACTGCGCTACGACGGCGAGCGCGTCCCCGCCATCGCCGCCGACCCCGTGGCGGCCGACCGCACCGTCCTGCTCGGCTCCTTCTCCAAGGTGATGGCCCCCGGTCTCCGGCTCGGCTTCCTGCGCGCCCCCGCCGGGCTGCGTCGCGCCTGCGTGATCGCCAAGCAGGCCGCCGACCTGCACACCTCGACCATCGACCAGGCCGCGGCCGCGCGCTATCTGCGCGACAGCGACCTCGACGCGCACGTCGCGGTGATGCGCGCCGCCTACCAGGAGCGCCGGGACGCGATGCTCGAAGGCCTGCCGGCCGCGCTGCCCGAGGGCAGCCGCTGGAACAGGCCGGAGGGCGGCATGTTCATCTGGGTGACCCTCCCCGCCGGCCACGACGCGACGGCCCTCCTGAAGACCGCCGTGAGTCACGAGGTGGCGTACGTGCCGGGGGCGCCGTTCTTCTGCGGCGAACCCGACCCGGGCGCGATGCGGCTGTCGTTCACCACGCACTCGGCCGACGAGATCAGGGAAGGGCTCCGCCGGCTGGCGAAGAGCTTCGTCCGATGAAGGGCGCCGGGGGGCCGACAGCAGAGGCGGCTTCCTTCTCCTCGGAGGCCTCCGGCACGATGTCGCCGGACGAGCTCAACGCGCTCGTCCAGCGGCAGTTCCCGGACTACGCGGCCTGCCGGGTCACCGACGCGAGCGGGACCCACCTGCTCATGGAGGCGGACGGGACCCGGCTCCGCACCCGGCCCGGCGGCACGATCTCCGGCCCCGAACAGGCCGGTCTCGTCGACCTCGCCGCCTTCCTCCTGATCAACGCCCGGCTCGGCCGCTCCACCCCGATGGCGCTCACCACCTCGCTCCAGATCAGCTACCTCAACCGCCCCCGGCCCGGACTGCTCCGCACCCACGCGCGCATGGCCAAGTTCGGCCGCCGCCTCTGCGTGGTCCTCGCCGAACTCAGCGACGAGGCAGGCGATCTGGCGGCCTCCGCCACCGTGACGTACTCCGTCCCACCGGCTGACGCGGGCCGCCTGACGGGCTGACGTGGGCTGCCTGACGGGCTGACGCGAGCCGCCGGGCCGGCTGACATGGGTCGCTCGCCGCCGCCACCTGGGCCATCACCTCGTGTCGTTGTTGGGCCGAACGGGTGAGGAGCGGGAGGATGGGGCCATGAGTAGGTACGAGAGGTACGACGTCACCGACGAGCAGTGGGAGGGCCTCGCCCAGGTCGTGCCCCTGCGCGGCCGTGACGAATGGCCGTCCAGGGTCGACCACCGCACGATCCCCGAGCAGTACGAATCCGCCGAGCAGCGCCGTATGGTCGTGCTCCGCGTGCAGGTCTTCGCCGACGCCCGCGAGGTCGCCGAGTACCTCATCGCCCAGATCCCGGTGCTCCTCGATCTGACGAGCGCCGACACCGAGGTCGCCAAGCGGATCCTCGACTTCAGCAGCGGCGTGGTCTTCGGCCTCGGCAGCGGGATGCACCGGGTCGACCGGAACGTCTTCCTGCTGGCCCCGGCCGGCACGGAGGTCGAGGGCGCGGAGGGCGAGGACGAGGAGGACGTCGTGGGCCGCCGGACCGCCGGCGTCCCCCGATCGTAGGAAGGTCATCTCGCCGTAACGGTTCGTCAGGGAATGATCTGCGTACGGTCCGGGCATGGACCTCACCGGCGGCTCCACGCTCGCCCGCACGTCAGACAACCCCTCCTCCGACGTCGTTCCTTCCTCGGCTCGCTCCGCACCCGTCGGTGCCGGCTCTGCCGGTACTGACGCTGCCACCACTCCCTCCGGCGGTGCTTCCGCCGTCGACGCCTCGCCTGCCGGCTCCTCTTCCGCCGGCTCCTCGTCCGTGACGCCTGCTCCCGGTGCCGGCGCTTCCGGTGCCGGTGCTTTCGGACCGCGCGGCTCCGGTCGCGGCGCTTCCGGGCCCCGTGCCTCCGTCCCGGAGGCGCGGAGGCCGGTCGCGGAGGCGGCCCGGGGCGGCGGGCCGCGTACCGCCCGGCCCGCCGTCACCGAGCTGCGGCTGTCGGCGTTCGCGGGGCACCGCGCCGCCGCGCACACGCTCGGACCGGTCACCCTGTTCACCGGGCCCAGCGGCAGCGGCAAGTCCACCACCCTCCGGGCGTACGAGGCGCTGGCCAGGCTCGGCGCGGGCGACACGCTCGACGAGGTGTTCCCCGACGCCGCCGACTGCGTTCCCGAGCGCGCCCGGCCCGACGATCAGGGCAGGCGCGGCTTCCGGATCGGCTGCACGGTCGACGGACCCGAAGGCCCCGTCCACCTGGACCTCGCCGTGCAGGCCGAGCCCCGGCTCCGGATCGTCGGCGAACGGCTCACCGGCCGGGGCCGCACCCTGCTCGCCACCGCGCTCCGCGACCCCGGCCGGAGCGCCGTGCAGGCCGAGTGGCACACGGCGGGCACCACCCCCGTCACCCGGGCCCCGTTCCCCGACGACCTCCTCGGCACGGCGCTGCTGCCCCTGCGGGTCGCGGGCAAGACCCAGGGGCAGCGGGAGGTCCTGGCCGCCGCCGAGCAGGTGGTCATCGGACTGCGGTCGGCCTTCGCCTGCGACCCCCGGCCCGACGGGATGCGGGCCCCCGTGCCGCCCGGCGAGGGGCGGCTGCGGCGCGACTGCGGCAACCTCGCCGAGGTCCTGCACCGCACCCACACGGAATGTCCGCGCCGCCACCACCGCCTCGCGGCCGTCGCCGGAGCGGGCTGCAGGGGACCCGTCACCGGTGTCGGCGTACAGGAACTCCCGGAGGGGATCGTCCGTGCGGTCCTCGAGCGCGGCGGCCGGCCCGCGACGCCGCTCGACCGCCTCGGCGACGGCGAACTCCGCTATCTGGCCCTTGCGCTCACCCTGCTCACCGGCCCCGGAGTGCTGGAGATGGACCGGATCGCCGAGGTCCCGGACGCCATGCAGAGCCTGACGCTGCTCACGGACGGCCTGGACCGGGGGCTCGACGGGAGGCAGGTGGGCGAACTGCTGCGGCTCGCCACGGGCATCGCCGCCGACGGTCACATCCGGGTGGCGGGCACGCTCGGCGAACCGGCGGCGGAGGAGGCGCGCAGGACGCCCGGGGTGACGGTGGTAGACCTGAGCGGGTGACGGACGACGACATGAGGGGCGGTGGCCCGGTGGGCCACGACGTGGCGGGGCTGCAGCGCAGGCTGGCCGAGTTCGCGGCGGCGCGGGACTGGCAGCCCTACCACACGCCCAAGAACCTGGTGGCGGCCCTCAGCGTGGAGGCGGCCGAACTCCTGGAGATCTTCCAGTGGTTGACGCCCGAGCAGGCGGAGCGGGTGATGGACGACCCGGAGTCGGCGCACCGGGTCGCCGACGAGGTGGCGGACGTGCTCGCCTACCTCCTCCAGTTCTGCCAGGTGCTCGGGGTCGATCCGCTGGAGGCCCTCGCGGCCAAGATCGATCGGAACGAGGTCCGATTTCCCGTCCGGAGGCGGGACGGAGGGGGTGAAGGCGGCGCAGCGGAGGAAGATCGTCACTCTTCGGAGTGATCGACTTTTCCCCGTCAGGCTTCCTGTCCACAGATTTCCGAATTCCTCTGGTGCCGGGGCTCAGTCGGCCTCACTCTGGGTAGTGGAGTGAGTGGGCAGTAAGTCGTACGAACGGGGGCGGCGTTGATGGAAGCGGAGCGACTCATCGCGCTCGGCCGGCACGCACTGGCGGAGAGCGGGACGGCGCAGGACATCGTGGCGGAGGCCTGGCAGGCCCAGGCGCTCGCCCAGGCGATAGGAAGTCACCTCGCGCTCTGCGGACCGATGGAGCTGCGGGGCGAGGCGCGGGGACTGAGTGAGATCGGGGAGTACCCGAGCTGGGGCGCCGGTGGGCCGCGTGCGGCCCAGCTCACCGAAGTGGCGGACCCGAGCGGGGCGTTGACCGCGCTCGGGGAGCTGCTCGGGGAGGTGGGGATCGCGCTGGTGGGAGTGGCCTGCGCCACCGACGAGGAGGGGCTCTACTGGCAGTGCATCGAGGCCATCGACGCCGCCGACGAGTCGAGCGACCGGGTGCGCGGGATGCTGCGGCGCCTCGCCGTGCGGGACGGGGAGCGCGCCCGCCCGCCCGACCCCGCCCGAGGCCGAGCGGGCCCGGGGCGGGGCCCGTCGTGGTAGGGGTGCGCGGGGTGTTGCACGCTGTGGCGGTACGGAGCGGGGCCCTGGCGCTCGGGTCGGTGCTGTGGGTGACCGTGGTCTGCGGGGCCGTGGTGCTCGGGTCCGTGCCGGCCGGGGCCCCGGCGTCCAGGGCCGTGCTGCTCGGGTCAGTGCTGTCCGGGGTCGCGGTGCTCGGCGGCGGGGTGGTGGTGGGCGTCGGCGCGCTGTGGCTCGGACTCCTGCCGCGCCCCGGCCTCCGGGGCGAGACGGTCGGACGTGGACTGGAGGTCGGCGTCCAGCTGGGAGAGGTCGGCGGAGAGCGCCGCCATCAGCTCCTCCATCTGCTGGAGCAGGCCCTTGGGGGCGCCGGCGCCCTTCTGCTCGGGCACGGACTGCGGCACCGGCTGTTCGGGCACGGCCCGCTCCGGCGCGGCTTCCTGGGACATGGCGGCCTCCTCGGCCCGGGCCCCGCCGCCGAGGACGGGGCCGTGAGAGAGACGCACCGGCATCGGCCGCCGGCACGCGGGCCGGGCGGTCCGGCTCCGCCCGAGCCAACGACGGGTGCCGGGCCCCGGTCACTGGCCAGGGCGGACGCGGCCCGCCAGGGGGCCGGATATTCACCCGACCGAGCCGGTGCGGACGGAGAGCTGACGACGACGTTGACACGCACCCGAAGGTGCAGGATGGAGGCATGGATCTTCGCATCTTCACCGAACCCCAGCAGGGGGCCGACTACGACACCCTCCTCACGGTGGCCCGGGCCACCGAGGAGCTCGGATTCGACGCCTTCTTCAGAAGCGGTGTCGTTACTACCAGGTGAGCCCCTAGTATCCATCCATGGAGCTCGTGACCCTGGGGACAGGGGCAGAAGACATGATCAGGGCCGTCACCTACGAGCGGCAGAGCCACAAGAGCGAGACGGACAGCCAGGCGTCCCCGAAGATGCAGCGGGACAAGTCCATCGCCTACATCCGTTCGCAAGACAACTGGACGCACATCGACACCGATTACTCGGATGTCGGGCTCTCTGGGTACGACCCTAACGTGATTCGCCCTGGCTTTGAGCGTCTCATGGAGGACGCGAAGGCCAAGAAGTTTGACGTCGTTGTGATCTACATGCTGTCCCGACTGACGCGGCAGGGGGCCGCGGAGGCACTCAAGATCCAACAGGAACTCGCAAAGCACGGCGTTGCGCTCGTGTCGACGCAGGAGCCTTTCATCAACACGTCGGACGACAATCCGTTCGGCGTCGCATTCTTCGCGCTCATCGCCGGTCTTGCACATCAGGAGTCGAAGAACAAGAGCAAGTTCATTCGCGACGCCTTCGCACAGTTGAAGGCGCGTGGCTCGCACTCGTCGGGCCCGGTTCCGTTCGGGTTTACCGCGGACACGACTCAAGTCGATGGGCTGACGATCCGCACCCTCTCTCCGGGGGAACGCAGCACCGAACCAATTGGCCCGCAGTCGACGCCGGCTGACGCAGTCGAGTACATCCTGACGACGGCGGAGGACGGCATGAACCCGTCGGCCATCGCGTCGAAACTGACCACCAAGCGGGTGCGCACGCCGCTGGAGAGCCTGGACGAGGACAAGGCGACCGCACTGCGTAAGGCGGCCCAGAAGCGCCGTAAGAGCGGCACGGGCGACACCGCGGACTGCGAATGGTCGGCGACCGTCGTGACACGCATCCTGCGCGATCCGCGCATCGCCGGCTTCGCAATCGGCCCTGTCGACCCCAAGACGAAGCGGCGGCAGATCTTGCGGGACGAGAACGGCGAACCTGTGCGCCCCCATGAGGGCTTCCGGGAGCCTGCGGCGTGGTACAAGATCCAGGCTCAGTTGGACGGCCGTGCGCCGGCCACGCGCCGCGACAGGACCGGCGAGCGCACGTTCCTCGGGTCGTGGGGGAAGCTCCGGTGCGCACAGTGCGACGCGGGTATGACCGTCTCCAACACGGACAGCTCGTATGTGTGCAACTTGCGCCGCGCTGTGGGCGACGTTCCTCGCCACAAGCTGCGCACGCCGCAGTTGGATACAGATCAGATCGTCGCTGAACGCGTGTGGGCGCGCCTGTCCGCTCTGGACCCGTCCGATCCGGACGACATCGACCTCCTCACCGTCGCCAGTGCGCGGTTCGCCCGGCAAGGTGCCGACCCGGAGGCCGCGGAAGAGCTCGCAGAACAGGAGGCGCAGTTGGCACACGTACAGCAGAGCATCAAGGAGCTTGCAGAGGACCGCGAGTCCTACAAGGGGCCGACGGCCCGTCGCGCGTTCGCGGACACCATGAGCAAGTACGCCGACCACGAGGAGCGCTGTGTGGCGCGCATTGCGGAGCTGTCGGCCGCCTCCGTGGTGTCCACACGGCTGCCACTCGACGAGTGGACGGAGCACAACGACGGCAACCCGTTCGCGCCTGACGGCATCTGGTCACGCTGGGACGTCGACGAGCGGCGCGCGTTCCTGGACATCTTCGTCGACCACATCACCGTCGCTCCCGTCACGACGAAGCGGGGGACGACTCAGGAGCGGACGGACGCGCGGCTCGAAATCGTGTGGGCGAAGCCCGTTGAAGAGCCCGAAGAGGTAACAGGTTCATAACGGAGCTGCGGAAGGGGGAGGGTCGTGTGCGACAGCTTTGCCCCTCCCGCGCGCCGTTCGCTCCACTCGACGTCGGCCCGGATCCTCCTCGCCCGACTGCGTGGCGTCACCGAATGTCCACGATGGCTACCGTGAGTGGTCGAGCGGGGTCAATCAGGGGTCCAAAGTGCCCAACCAACCCCCTATTTCTATTTTCTCTAAGACGCGTTAAGGGAAAATGGAAAAAGGGGGTTAGTTTGCCAGTTTGGTCCCTGCCTCAGCGGGGGCGCGGATCATGATCAACAAACCCGAACATGCCCCACATAACTGTAGTAGGAGGGAAGACGAGCGCAGCCGGCGAGTAGCGCGGCTCCCGCTCCCTCCCGACGTCCGGCGCCGCTCCTGCGCTCCCCGACCTCTCCTCCGGGTAGAGCGCGGTAGAGCGGCGCTGGACGTTCCAAGCTTCCCGTTAACGCTCAGGGGACACCCAAGGGGCGGACGACGGGGAGGACGTCAGCGCGGTGTGTCGGCTATCGGGGCGGCCGACGGGGACGCAATCCCCAACCGGCGACGGTGCTGGTTCGAATCCAGACCGCTGACGTTCCACACCTTTCGTAGCTCAGTGGTAGAGCGGCGCGTTGTGGTCGCGCTGACCCCGGTTCAACTCCGGGCGGAGGGACGACGCACGCCAGGGCTCCGGCCGGAGTAGCCAGCGTGCTTAACCCGGGCCGTCGACGTGCTAGCCACACGCCGGCGCCCGGGGGATTGCCTTCGTAGCTCATCAGGTAGAGCGGCGTCCTCGTAAGACGCGGGTGATCGGTTCGAGTCCGGTCGAAGGCTCTTCGACAGCAGTAAGCCCGGCCGCGATGAAGTCGGCCGGGCCCCCGACGAGCCTGATCGCGATCAAGTCGACCAGGTTCGCAGTGTTCGACGCGCACGGCAGACCTGCAAGTCTGCCGAGCCTGTCGACAGTGTAGCGGCTGACGTGTGCGGGGACCGTGCAAACGGACCAGGATCCGGGCGTCAGAGGGAGCGGGACGAGGTCCGCGGCTGCCGACACCCGGGCTTCACGGTCCGGAAGGACGGACGGTCGTCTCCCCGGAGGCATCCGCGCACAGCCGGCCGACGTCACGGTCTCGTAGCTCAACGGATAGAGCACCGGATTACGGATCCGGGTGTTGGGGGTTCGAGTCCCTCCGAGACCACAAGCGGCGAGGGGGCGCCGCGGAGGACGCCCCCTCTTGGCTAGCTGTGCTTGAGGTACGTCAGCGCAGCGATGCCGACGGCCGCGACAACTCCCGTGGAAACCCCGCCCGCCGCGAGCGCGGAGGCCGTGGACTCGCCGAGGAGCTCCATCGTCGTGAATCCGACGACCCCCGTAAGGGTCGACGAGAGCCCGACGATGGCCAGGTCCCGACCAGGATGGGCGCAAGGCCCGTTCGTCGACGTAGTCGACATGTTGTGTCCTCCCGTTAGGTGCGAGCGTTCCGAGAGTGCGTGACATGCCTCTCTCGGTTGCGCGGACCCTTCTGTGCGAAGGCTTCAATCCGCGCTCAGCTTGGCTGGCCTGACGGCCTAGCCGCCGACGCTCAAACGGGATCCCTTTTTGTGTAGTGGTTGGACAGTGACCTCGAACCTCACTGGAGGACGGGGACAGAATACCGCAGCAACTAGCGGTTACCGGAACGTAGTTCAGCGGTAGAGCACCCGGTTTGGGACCGGGAAGTCGCAGGTTCGAACCCTGCCGTTCCGACTCAGTGGGTCCACACTTCAGGGCCCCCGCCGCGCCACTCGATGGGCGGCCACTCCTCCTCGTCGAGCCACCCGGCGCGGCGGAGGAACTCGATCACATCATTGAGCCCGCGTGCTCGCCCGAGGATCTCGCCGTCGACACGCACGCGACGGGTGCCGTCCTCATCGGGCGGATAGACGACGACATGCGGATCGCTCATGATTCCACCGTGCGACGCGTGTCCGCGGCCCGCACGCTGACCCGGGCCATACAGGCGACCAGGAGGTCCCCATGCCCCGAGTGAACGTGCCAGTGACCGTGCCAACCCGCGCCGGCGTCGCCCTGACGTCGACCCCGGGGGACGCGACGAACAACCACATCATGGTCAATGACGGCAAAACGGTCATCCTGGTCAAGAACACCGGATCCACCGTCGCCCGCGTGATCACGTTCAAGATCTCGAAGAAGGTCGACGGCCAGGTCGTGACCGCCCGGACGGCTTCCCTCGTCGCGGGCGAACAGAAGCTCTTCGGCCCCTTCTCCACCGACGAGTACGGCGGCCGGATGGAGATCGACGTAGCGCACGCCGAGCTGACGCTTACGCCGATCAAGCTCTGACGATCACGCGTCGGGGACGCCTGACTCGCGCCGGCGGAACGTCAGGCCGACGAACCGCTGAAGCCCTTCCCCTTCGGGAACCTGGCTGAGCAGCGTCCAGCCGATTGCCTCCACGTCCATGATCGCGCGAGCGACGTCCCCGTCCTGATTCCTCGGCGACGGGGACGGATGGAAGCGGTAGCTGAAGACGGTGTCCCCACGCTTGAACGCCTGGCCGGCAGCGTCCTCTATCGACGGCAGCGCGATTTTCTTCAACAGCTTCTTCAACATGCCCTGAGCGTAGGGCACCAACGCCCCTGGAGGTGGACGTATGGCGTGGGCAGGAAGCACCCGACGGCAGCGCCTCCCGAAGGACTGGCCCGCGATTGTGCGGCGCATCAAGAGGCGGGATCAGTACCGCTGCACCACGGTCTTCGAGATCGCTGGACGATGCACCTCACGGGGCACTGACGTGGACCACATCACCCCGGGCGACGACCACAGTGACGACAACCTGAGGTTGCTATGCCGGTGGTGCCACGTACAGAAGAGTGCCCGTGAGGGGGGCACAGCAGCGGCCCTCACACGCGTGCGCACACAGCGTCCGCCCACTGCTCATCCAGCGCTGGAGGACTGACGATGGCCGGCGCCCATGTGGTGGTGTGGGAGGCGGACGACACGGGCGAGGACGGCGTAAGCGCTACGCACGTGAGCGTCAACGGCGTCGACGTCGGAACGCTCGCGAGCGCACCGAAGGTCAAGGTCGGGACGCGCGCCGGCCGGACGGTCACGACTGTGAGCCTGGAGCTCGTCCCGAGCCGCCTGGAGATCAAGGGTGAGCTCGCTGACGGTGACCGTCGGGAGCCGCGAGCCGGCTTCACGGCCACGGTCGACAGCCCCAGACCAGGGGGGTGACCCCCTTCCGGCCGGCCTCCAGACCGTAAAGGTGCTGGTCCCCGCTGTCTGTACGGGTCTGGGGGATCTGAACGCGTCCACCAGACCCCGGTCCGTGGTAGGCCGGGAGGCGGCCACACAGCCCCTTCTAGGGGGTGCTGAGCATTGATCCTGCCGTGAAACTGTGACTCGCCGGCATGGCTGATGAACATGAATCCGCAGGTGAGAGGCTTGAAAGTGTGACACGCACCTACTACGATGAACCCATGAAGAGGACGTGCGAGATGTGCCCCAACGAGCTCCCGCTCATGGCGCGCTCTCACGCACGCACTTGCTCTCCTCGCTGTCGCAAGGCTCTGTCCCGCGCAGCGAAGAACGCGCTCCCCGACGAGCTGACGACCCGCGACAGGTGGGTACGCCGCTCCGCGGACAAGGTTCCCCTGACGATCGGCGGCATGCCGGCGTCCTCGACGGACTCCGCGACGTGGAGCACGCACAAGAGCGCTGCCGCGTCGTCGGTAGGCGTTGGTCTGGGCTTCGTGCTGAGCGACGTTGACGACGTCGTCTGCATCGACCTGGACCATTGCATCAACACCCTCACGGGCCGTCTGGCGCCGTGGGCCGCAGCCATCTTGCGCGACGCGGGCACCACCTACGTAGAGGTGTCCCCGTCTGGTGACGGGCTGCATATCTGGGGCCGCGCTGACGTCCGACAGGGACGGCGCATCCGGCGCCCTGACGGTACGGCCGTGGAGATCTACGGGACCGGCCGTTACATCGCAATGACGGGTCGCCGGCATGGCTCCTGCCCGTCGATCCTCGCGGACCTCTCCGCGGTGGTTTCCAAGCTGACGGCGTAGCCCCCGACATGGGACGGCGCTGCCGTTCCTACCCGGGAGGTTCTATGTTCCGATGCCTCGTGGTGCACGAGCACGACGCAAAGCTTCAGCACGTAGTGAACTGCGCGACTGAGCATGTGGAGGAGAGGCGTCCTGATCTGGACGCCTCGAAGTGGCACGCTTCGACCCTGCCAGCCGCTGATTACATCGTGAGCGGTGACGTGAGCGTTCGT
Organism: Streptomyces sp. R44; assembly: GCF_041053105.1. Lineage (NCBI taxonomy): Bacteria > Bacillati > Actinomycetota > Actinomycetes > Kitasatosporales > Streptomycetaceae > Streptomyces > Streptomyces sp. R44. Next base: position 6,464,378 of record NZ_CP163444.1, read on the forward strand.
GTCGACCTGTCGGTGACTGTCTTTGAGTGGCGCGGCGAGCACGGCCCGGAACTCGTTCGGCACGACAGGGAGGCCACCTGATGGCCGGCCGCGGACCCGCTCCGAAGGACCCATCCAAGCGCCGTAGGCGCAACACCTCCGAGCCGGAGATGGTCGTCACCCCTGATGACGAACTCCGCGGCCCCGAGCTGCCGGAGGGCGTCCTCGGCGTTGACGAGGAGACCGGGGAGTTCGTCCCCTGGCACCCGCGCACCGTCGCATGGTGGACCTCCTGGCGCACGTCGGCGCAGGCACAGACCTTCGTCGATACTGACTGGGACTTCCTCATCGACACCGCCCTCATGCATCACACGATGTGGGCGAAGGGGCGATGGGAGTTCGCCTCCGAAGTGCGTTTGAGAGCAGCCAAGTTCGGCGCTACGCCGGAGGACAGGGCCCGCCTGAAGCTGAAGGTCGACGACCCCGTGAACGCCCCGCAGCGGCCCGTACAGGCTGCCGGGAACGTCACTGACATCACGTCGCGCAAGGCGCGGCTCACAGGCTAGGAGACCGCGTGCCGCGCGCTATCGTGCGCGCCCCCGGTCACGACCGCTCCCGCTCTCTGGGCTGGCTGTCGGTCGCATGGATGGAGTACTTCGTCGTGCACGGTCCTGGCGACGTCCAGGGCATGGCAGTGCGCCACGGAGACGAGTACACAGGCTTTGTCGTCGACTGTTACGCCGTCGACGAGGACGAGGGTCGGCTCCTTTACGACTCTGCGTTCTTCAGTCGCCCGAAGGGGTGCGACAAGTCCGGTCTAGGCGCTCGTCTGGGCCTCTTTGAAGCTCTGGGCCCCGCCCGTTTCGACGGATGGGCAGAGGGCGGGGAGGTCTACCGCGACCCCTGGGGGCTCGGATTCGAGTACGTCTACGAGGCTGGCGAGCCCATGGGCCGACCGGTCAAGGTCCCGTACCTCCGCATCATGGCGACGGAGGAAGGGCAGACCGGCAACGTCTTCGACACCATCCACTTCAACCTGACCGACGAGGCGTCGCTTCTGTCGCAAGTCCCCGGCGTCGACGTGGGACTCACCCGAATCATCCTCCCTGACGGCGGAGAGATCATGCCGTCGACCGCTTCGTCCTCGTCGAAGGACGGCGGCAAGGAAACGTGGGTCTGTTTCGACGAAACCCACCTCTACAACACTCCTGAGCTGCGGCGCATGTACGCGACCGTTACGCGAAACCTCCGCAAGAGGAAGCGCGGTGCGCAGACGTGGTTCCTGGAGACAACGACCATGTTCGCCCCGGGGCAAGATTCCGTGGCAGAGCGCACCTACGAGGAGGCGGAAGCGATCCGAGAGGGTCGCAAGAAGCGTGGCCGTGCCCGCCTCATGTACGACCACCGGTACGGCGAGTGCGCCAACCTGAAGGACGAGGAGCAACTCCGTACCGCACTCATCGACGCCTACGGCGACGCCATGGAGTGGATGGACCTGGAGTCGCTCGTCGATGACTTCTACGACACCCGCAACGACTCCGCGGACGGCCGACGGTACTTCCTGAACTCCCGGACAGTCGCCTCCGACGCGTGGATGGACCCTGACGCATGGGCCCTCTGCCGGCGTGCGGAGGAGATAGCGGACGGCGAGCTCGTCACGCTAGGCTTCGATGGATCGATTCGAGACGACGCCACGGCGCTGACTGCCTGCCGCGTCTCCGACGGGCACCTGATGCTCCTCGGATGCTGGGAGAAGCCCGAGGGTCCCGAGGGCGAAGGGTGGCAAGTCGACCGCGAGAGCGTCGACAACGCTGTTGCCCGCGCCTTCGAGCGCTTCGACGTCTGCGGCTTCTACGCCGACCCGCCGCACTGGCAGGACTACGTAGACCGCTGGACGGCCGATTTCGGCGCCGACCTCCAGGTTCGTGCAACACAGGCCCGCCCACTGGAGTGGTGGACCAACCGTCCAACGGCCATGGAGAGCGCGCTTGATCGCTTCATGGAGGCCGTCGACGACAAGGCGTTGTCACATGCGGAGTCCCTGGACCCCGACGAGGACAGCCGCTACTTGAAGCTTGGCGCAACTCTCTCCCGCCACGTGAAGAACGCGCGGCGCCGGCCGCAGGGCCGCAACCACATGGGCATCGGCAAGGAGCACGCCAAGAGCCCGAAGAAGATCGACGCCGCGATGAGCGCCGTACTCGCCTACGAGTGCCGCGCTGACGCCGTGGCGGCAGGAATCACGAAGCGCAAGAAGCGCTCGAACCGTCTCGTTGCCTTCTGAGGGAGGTCCGTAAGTGCCTATCGACGCGTCGAAGGTGGAGTCTCCCGGATGGTGGCTCCAGCGACTCGGCAAGAAGCTCCTCGACGAGCGGGGCGACGCCTACGACACGGACGGGGAGCTCATTCCCGGTCTGGACAGGCTCCAGCGCTACGTGGAGGGGAAGGCGCCGCTTCCCCATGTACCAGGCATCGACCCGCGGGAAGTTGCGGCGTGGATGAAGGACGCCCGAACCAACTGGACGAGGTTGGTCGTCGACTCGCCGGCGGAACGCCTTCGCGTAACCGGCTTTCGATCCGGCGGGGACAGTACCCGTCAGAGCGTTGCCGACGAGGAAGCCAACAAGATCTGGCGCGAGAACGCCATGGTTGCGGACTCCCGCCTTGTTCACTACGGCGCACTCACCCAGCGACGTGCCTTCGTCCTTGTGGAGCGCTCGGAGGATGGCCGCCCGGTCATGACCCACGAGACACCGCGACAGGTGGCCGTGGAGAGGAAGCAGGGCAGCCGGCGCGAGCTCGCGGCGGGGCTGAAGCTCTGGCGCGACGATTGGACCGGAGACACCCGGGCCACGCTGTGGACCCCGGAACGGATCTACGAGTTCGTGACGAAGACGCAGACGCCAACCTTTGGCGGCCGGGCGACGTCGCTCCGCGGCTGGGACGCGTTTACGGTCCCCCGGGATCGCGACGGACAGCGTCGAAACGAGCTGGGTGAGGTCCCGCTCGTCCCATTCGTTAACCGCCGGCAGATCTCCCCTGAGGGCTTTGCGGAACACGAGGACATCCTCAGCGTTCAGAACCGGATCAACCTGTCGTTGATCATGCTTGTGGCAGCTGCCAAGTACGGTGCTTTCAGGCAGCGTTACGCCGCTGGCCTGGAGGTCGACGAAGACCCGGTCACCGGCAAGGCGATCGAGCCGTTCAAGCTCGATATCCAAAAGCTCTGGACGACGGCTGACCCCGATGTCCGGTTCGGGGAGTTCTCTTCGACCGACTTGGCGCCGTATGTCCGGTCTGTGGAAAGCGGAGTCCAGGATCTCGCGGCGATCAGTAAGACACCACCGCATTACATTATCGGTGCCGTCGTCAACGTCTCCGGTGACGCCCTGAAGGCCGCGGAGACCGGCCTCGTTGCGAAGGTGCTGGACCAACAGGACGACTTCGGCGAGTCCTGGCAGCGTTCCATGAGGCTCGCCTTCAAGGCCGCTGGCGACGAGGCACGCGCGAAGGATTACACGCTCGAAACGGTCTGGCGTGACCCCGAGTCCCGAACCGTCTCCGAGCTCGCCGACGCTGCCGTGAAGAAGCAAGCGGCCGGCGTTCCGTGGCGTCAGCGCATGGAGGATCTCGGCTACACCCCGGCGCAGATCGACCGCATGGAAGTCGAGCGTGCGCAGGACGCCCTCCTCGCTACTCCCGCAGAGGAGCCTCAGCGTCCCGACGAGCTCCAGGCCCGCCGCGAGGAGCGTGACTCCCGACCGGTGATCGGACGGAGGCCGGCGGACGATGACGTTGACGCGGCTTGACCAGCAATACGGGACGGCCGTCCGTCGAGTATGGACGTCTGTCCTAGGCCGCACCCGTCGCTCATGGACTGATCTTGGCTCCTGGCGTGGGGAGGATGTAGCGCGCTTCCAGCGCACTGCCCTCCCCGTCATGATCGCCGGACAACGCCAGGTGGCGGCGCTGACGACGACTTACCTGGAGACGCTCTACCGGGAGATCGCCGACGAGACGTCACGCGTGAACCTGGACCTCGACACGGTGACCGGACGCGCGCTACGCGGCGTCAACCCGGAAGAGGTCTACCGGCGTCCGTTCGTAGAGATTTGGACAGCGCTGGGCAACGGTACCGACTTCGACAAGGCGCTGAAGCTGGGCACGGATCGGCTGGACGACATCGCCAAGACTGATCTTCAGTTGGCACGCACCCACACGGTCCGCGCTGTCACGGCCGACCAGCCTGGCGTGGAGTACACCGTCCGCGAGCTCCAGGGCGAGTACGACTGTGCCCTTTGCATGATCGCTGCGACGCAGCGCTATCACAAGCGCGACTTGGCGCCGATTCACCCCGGCTGCGACTGCCTCGTGAAGACGGTGCGCGCCGATTACGACCCGGGCCAAGTCCTTGACCCTGACCGCCTGGACCGAATCCACGAACTTGTAGAGGAGGCGCTTGGGGAGTCGGACCGCGGAGGACGAGCGGTCGACTACCGAAAGATCATCATCGCCAACGAGCACGGGGAAATTGGCCCCGTTCTGGGCTACCGGGGTCAGCGGTTCACCGGCCCCGACGACATTCCACTTCCGACCTGACGCCCGCCACGGGCCGACGACTCCCGACAGGGGAACTTCAGCATGCCTCGACACACTCTCGCACGCCGCAACCTCCTGACCCTGGCCTCCGAGCCGTGGACGCTCTTCGAGAACGAGCCCGGCGCTGGGGGTGGCGGTGGCGGCAACACTCCACAGATCAACGAGCACGGCTACCCGGACAACACTCCGACGTCGGAGATGACGCCTGAGCATCAGGTGGCCTACTGGCGCCACCACGCCCGCAAGCACGAAGCTCGCGCGAACGCGGGCCCGGACGCTGCGGAGCTGGAGCGCCTGCGCGCCCGAGACGCGGAGCTGAAGACGCTGGAGGACGCCCAACTCACGGACACTCAGCGAATCCAGGCAGAGAAGGACGCCGCGGAGGCCGCACGTGTTGCTGCTGAGGCCGCACGTGACGCTGCCGTCGCGGAGGCGCTGCGGATCCGAGTTGCCGCGGAGAAGGGGCTCACGCCAGCGCAGGCAGAGCGGCTCCGTGGCTCGACGAAGGAAGAGCTCGAAGCCGATGCGGACGCTCTGAAGGAGCTCTTCGGCTCGACGAGCGCAAACGACGGCGCCGGCTCCGGCGCTCCTCGCTCCGGTGGTCCCCGCGGGGGCGACGTTGGAGGCAGCAAGACCACACAGGCCGGCGCGGACCTGTGGCGCGAGCGCAACCCGCGCAAGAACTAATCACCCTTCTACGGAGGACACATGGACCTCAGCATCAAGACTGAGTCGTTCTCGCAGGACCGCCGGGATTGGCTGGGGTCCGCTCACGGGACCGACGCCCCCGTTGGCGCTTCGCTGGACGTCTCGACGTTCACCGCCGGCACCCACTACCCGGGCGGCTTCCTGAAGAGCGGCATTCCGCTCGGGAAGATCACCGCCTCGGGCAAGTACGGCCCTTACAACGACGGCGCCACCGACGGTCGCCAGACCCTCGTGGGCTTTCTCTTCACGGGCGTGGACGTCAAGAGCGGTGCGACCACGGTCGTCGGCTCGATGCTCATCCACTGCTTCATCAAGGAGTCGAAGCTCCCGCTGGGCAACGTCGACGCCAACGGCAAGGCGGACGTCGCCGGCCGCATCATCTTCGTCTGAGAGGTACTGACGCATGCAGCTCATTTCTGAGTACGCCACTCCGGCGGAGCTGACCGGCTACGCGCGGGCGGCGCTCGCCGACCGGGACGAGAACGAGTTCAGTCTCGCCCGATGGCTTCCCAACCAGACCATCAACGATCTGACCTTCCGCTTCACGAAGGGCGGAGGCGGTCTCACTGAGGCGGCCAACTACCGCGCGTTCGACGCCGAGTCGGACATCGGTACGCGCCCCGGGGCCGCCCGTGTGACTGGCGAGCTCCCACCGATCTCCCGGAAGATCCCGGTAGGTGAGTACGAGCGGATCGTCCGGCGCAACACGAACCAGCGCGAAGAGATCCGTGACGCGATGCTGAACGACGGCGTCCGGCTCGCCCGGCAGCTTTCGGCCCGTGTCGAGCTCGCTCGCGGCGCCGCGATCTTCAACGCCTCCGTGACCCTGAACGAGAACAACGTCCAGGCCAGTGCCGACTACGGCCGGAAGGCGGAGCACTCCGTCACCGCTGGCACCGTGTGGTCCAACCCTGCGGCCGACGTGATCGGCGACTTCCTGACGTGGCTGGAGGTCTACCGCGACACGAACGGTGGCGACCCCGAGTTCACGCTCATGTCGTCCGCCATCTTCATGAACCTGAAGCGGAACACGCAGCTTCGCGGCCTGTCGACGACTGGCGCAACCGCTCCGACGATCCTCACGGATTCCATCCTTCAGGCGATCCTCGCAGACCACGGCATCCCGCCCATCGTGAAGTACGACGCGAAGGTCTCCGTGGGCGGTACCTCGACGCGCATCACGCCGAACGACAAGCTCGCCTTCATGCCGGCTCAGGGTGACTCCCTCGGTGCCACGCTGTGGGGTGTCCCGGTAGAGGCCGACGACCCGCGGTACGGCCTGGCGGGTGACGAGGCTGGCATCGCGGTAGGCGCCTACAAGAGCGAGGACCCGCAGACCGTGTGGACCCGCGCAACCGCGATCGTCCTCCCGGTCGCTGCGAACCCCGACCTGACGTTCGTCGCCGACGTCCTCTGACCAGGAACGCGAGGCATTCACGCATGGCAACCCTGAACACCCACGTCCATGTGACGGACGAAGATGGGCGCGCCCACGTGTTCGGCCCCGCGGACGAGGTCCCGGAGTGGGCACAGGCGCTCATCACCAACCCGAAGGCGTGGACGTCGGCACCGAGTACCGCTAATCGATCAGCGGACCCCGAACCGAAGCCCGCCACGAAGCGTGCGGCCCCGCGCCGGAAGGCGGCTGCCGATGACGCTGTTCACGGCGGCTGAGCTCACCGCCTACCGCCAGGTGCCGACGTCCACTGAGACGTACACCCTGGCTCATGAGCTCACCCTCGACGCGCTCCAGGGCGAAGTGGGGGACCGGATCACGGAGCCCCCACAGCCCGGCATCAAGAGCCTTGCTCTCGCGGTGGCCGCGCGACTCCTGACCAACCCTGGCGGGCTCCGTAGCGAGTCAGCCGGCGGCATGGCCGTGAGCTACGCCGACGCACAGACCGGCGTCATTCTCTCCGATGACGAGCGCCGGCGACTACGCAAGTCCGTCGGCCTTGCCTCAGGCGCGGGCATGCTGGACATCGCTCCTGACGACGCCTGCCCACCAGTGGCAGTGTGGCGGCCGGTATGAGCCTGATCGCTGCACTCCTTGCCGACTCGGTACGCATCGAGCGACGTACCCGCATTCAGGACTCCACTGGATCCTGGGTCCCCGGACCGAAGGTCACGACCACCATCGAGAGAGCCACCGTGATGAGCCCCTACGGCGTCACGGTCGGATCCTCGTCAGAGGAGTCCGCCGCATCGTTCACCGTGACGACGAGGCGAGTCCTCGTGGCGCCGCTCGGTACGGAGATCCGTCCTGATGACGTCGTCATTCACCGGGGCCGACGCTACGCCGTGGTGGGGGAGGAGCTGGAGTTCCCGTTCACGTCCCTTGCCCGTATTGAAGTGCCCGTGGAGGAGGTGACCGGCTGATGCCCTACTACCGAGCCAACTTCCGGAACACGGGCCGAATGCTTCAGCGTCCAGCCTTTCACGCGCCGTGCCTGAAGGCTGCGGCGGCGATGCAGGCTGTGGCAGAGAGCGTCAGCCCCGTCGGTGATCCGACGGAGGACGCTCACCCCGGCCTCTACCGGGCGAGCTTCCAGACGATGCCGATCTTCAAGGATGTGCGCTTCAAGGGACGGCCCACCACTCGCGCCGGCGCCCGCCTCCTGAACACGGCGCCGCACGCCTGGCGTGTGGAGCGGGGCGACGGGCGAGTCCCGCGGTACGCCCCGCTTCAGCGGGCCCTCGACGAGGTGAAGGCGGCGCACGGTGGCTGAGATCGAGGCAGTACTTGCCCCATGGCTGGGCAGCGTCATCCCAGGCACTCAGTTCGGGGCAGAGACGCCCCCGGATCTGGAGGAGCGACTCCCCTTCATCCGCGTCGAGCGGCTCGGCGGGTCGGACGGGCGTTTCCGACAGCATCCGCGCGTAGCCGTCGACGTCTTCGCAGCTACAGCCGACGAAGCGCGGTCGACGTCCAGCGCCGTGCGGGACGCGCTCCTCTTCCTTCGCGGAGAGGTCCGCGGCGCCGTAGTGAGCGACGTCCGATGCGACTCCGGCCCCTCCCGGCAGCCGTGGGCCAACACAGAGATTCACAGGCGAGGAGCCACGTACACCGTGACCCTCCGGGACGCCTGACCCCCTGACCACTTCCGACCCGACGTCGAGCGAGACGCGCGGGTCTCACGCATGCCCTGGAGGGCACATGGCGGACACCCGCAATGCCGATCTCACTTTCGGCGCATCCGACTTCCTCGTCTACGTGGCGGCACTCAACACCGCCTCGCCATCCGGCTTTGCCGACCCCGCTACGCCCTGGCAGTGCATGGGCTGGGTGACGACCGACGGCGGAACCTTCTCGATCGAGGACGAGTCCACCGATGTCCAGGCGGCCGGCTCGCTGGAGCCGATCCGAACCCTGATGTCGCGGTCGACGAAGACGATGGCCGTGACCTTCCAGGAGGCCATCAACCCCCTGGTCCGAGCGCTGTACGACAACGTCCCGGTCGCCTCGCTGGAGCCGACGTCGGGCACCGTGACCTACGGTCTGCCGGACAAGCCGAACGATCTGAGGTATGCCTTCCTCTTCGACACGGTGGACGGCTCGAAGAAGAACCGCCTCTACATGCCTAACGGCAAGGTCACGGCGCGCGGCGAAGAGCAGCCCCAGACCACCGACGTGTGGGCGGCGCAGATGACTTTCACCTTCTACAAGGGTGCGAGCATGCCGGCCGTCACGCGAAGCATCGACTTCGGCGGCGTCGACGTCTCGGGCTTCTTCCCCGTCGGCCCGTAACACCACATACCAGCGGAGCCCTGTACCGCGCGGGTCCGGGGCTCCGCTAATCGCTTGACGCATTACAAGACCCGCGCACCACCTTGCGCCTTCCCTCTCGACTCCGAGAGGGAAGGCGCAACCCTGACTTAGGAGACCCGCGCATATGACCACCACCGCTTCGCAGGCCCAGGAGAACGAGGCCACCGAGACCTACGCCGTCGCCACGCTGGACGGTGTCGAGCTTCGCGTGAAGCCGATCAACGCTTGGCGCCCCTCGTACATGCGAGCCCTTCGGCAGTCGGACTTCGACACGTGGGCTGCTGGCGTACTGCACGGGGACGACGTCGAGACCTTTATCGAACTGGACGCCACCTTCGACGAGATCAACGAGTTCGTCGGCGCTGCTCTGGAGGCCATCGGCGAGGCGCCGGGAAAGTCTGGGGCACCATCCAAGTCCTCGCGGACCACGCGGAAGCGCTAGAGGCAGACCTCCTCGTTCGGGGGATTGATCTCCTCGACGTCTATCGGGGAGGCCTCTCCCTTCGGCGGCTGCGGGTGCTCATCGAGTACCTACCGCCGGAGAGCGCGACGAAGACGGCCATGCGGAACGCATTGCCGGATGGTGCGGAGCCGGCAGGCGAGTACCGCCCGGACCTGGCGCCGTGGAGCTCCGTGGAGATGCTCCTCGCAGAGATCAAGGATCAACTCGTCCTGTCTCGGATGGTCGCTGTGGCGGCTGCCGGCGGGAAGCCGGGCGATTTCAAGCCCACCCCGCGACCGGGAATCCCACCCACTGCATCCGGGGGCCGACGACGGCTCACCGACGACCAGCGCCGCGCGCTTGACCCGCGGCTGAGAGCTCAGCCGAAGGAGGCGACCGATGGCGACTGACCTGGATATCGTCGGTACCGCAGGTGTCGACGTCGTACCTGTGGCGCCGCGCTTTCATCAGAAGCTCCAGGCCGTAGTTATCCCCTCCGCTCAGCGTGTGGGAGACGAAGCGGGACGCATCATCGGCGACCGCATGAGCGACGAGATTGCTCGACGTGTGGCGGCTGCTCTCCCGCAGGCGGTTCAGGCCGGCGGTCAGGCTGCACAGCGGCAGGCGAGTCGACAGGGTTCGGACACGGGTGGCGCCTTCGCTCGCTCGCTGCGGACGAAGCTCGAAGCGGCCTTCAAGGCCATGCCGAAGCTCGACATTCGCCTCTCCGACACAGGAGTTGACGCCGAGCTTGCTCGTCTCCGTGCTCGCATGGAGACGCTGGCAGGCAAGCGCATCGGCATCGACGTTGACGCTACGGCTGCTGAGGCTGAGATCCGCGCGATTGACGCAGAGCTGGAGCGGCTCGGGGCGTCGCACCCGAACATCGCCGTGAGGGCGGACACTGCGACGGCTCGCGCCGCACTCGCGGAGATCCGTGCCGAGATTGCGGCCATCGATGCGACGGAGGTGGACCTCGACGTCAACATCGACACGACCGGCGCCCGGTCTGCGCTGATGTCTCTCGGGATCCAGATGGCCGTACTCATGGCCATCCCGCTTGGCCCCGTCATCGCAGCCGGTCTCGGCGCCGTCGTCTCCATGGCGACTGCCGCGGGTGCGGGGGTCGGTGCGTTCGCCCTAGTGTCCGTCCCAGCAATCAAGGGCGTGGCGGAGGCGTTGAAGGCGCAGACAGCCGCGCAGGACGATGCTGCGAATGCTGCTCTTCGAGGCTCCGCAGCAACAGCGCGCGCAGCCTCCCAGGCAGCGTCGCAAGCACTCCAGCTCGCAGGCGCGCAAGCCTCCCTTGCGACGGCCCACCGCAACGCGGAGCGCACGATTGTCCAGGCCAACCGGGCGATTGAGGACGCCGAACGGGCTCTTGCGCAGGCCGGCATCCGTGCCGCTGAGCAGCGACGCCAGGCGGCTGAGGCCGTTGAGCGGGCGGAACGTTCCCTTTCCGACGCCAAGCGTGACGCGCTCAAAGCCGAACAGGAGCTCACACAGGCTCGGGAGGCGGCTGCGAAGGAGCTCGCGGACCAGCGTAAGGAGCTTTCCGAGCGCCTTGAGGACTCGGGCCTCGACGAGCGAGACGCGGTCCTTCGTGTGAAGGAAGCGCACGAAGAGCTCGCCAAGGTCATGAAGGACCCGAAGGCTACGCAACTTCAGCGTGACCGTGCGCAGCTCGCGGCCGACGAGGCGGATCGCAACCTCAAGAAGCAGCGAGACGAGATCAAGGATCTCCGCGCAGAGATCGCCCGTCAGACAACGGCCACCGTCGACGGGGCCGACCAGGTGGTACGCGCGCAGGAGCGAGTCACCGACGCCCAGCAGAAGGTGAAGGACGAGGCGAAGGCGCTTGCCGACGCCCAGAAGGCTGCGGCCCGCACTCAGGTGCAGGCGGCGCAGGATCTTGCCGATGCTCAGCGTCGCGTGGCGGACTCCGTCGAGAACGCCTCGAACGCGCAGGTGGCGGCTGCGGAGGCCATTGCGGCTGCGGAACGTGGCGTAGCAGCTGCCCGGCTGTCTGGCGCCTCCGCGACGTCGACGGCGATCACGAAGCAGCAAGAGTACGAACGAGCACTCGCCAAGCTGACGCCGGCGCAACGCGAGCTGTACGACTCGATCGCCGGTCCAAAGGGCATCAAGACCGCCTTCAAGGATTGGGCGACGGCCCTTCAGCCCCAGGTGCTCCCCATCTTCACTCGGGGCGTCGACGGGGCGAAGGCATCGCTGCCGGGCTTGACGCCGCTCGTCGTCGGTGCCGCGAGCGCGATCCAGACGCTCATGGACAAGGCCTCCGCTCAGTTCAAGACACCGTTTTGGCAGGGCTTCAAGGCAGACCTGAAGGACAACGTCGAGCCCGCAATCGTGGGATTCGGAGTGGCCTTCGGGAACGTCATCAAGGGGCTCGCCGGCATCATCGACGCATTCCTTCCACACATGGACGGCATCGCGCGAAGGTCGGACTCGATCACTGCGCGGTTTGCCAAGTGGGGGACGAGCCTGAAGGGTTCGCCCGACTTCGAGCGCTTCCTTCAGTACGTCAAGGAGACGACTCCCGGGCTCAGCGCGTTTCTGCGCGAACTCTTCGCGGCGCTCTTCGACGTCATGTCGGCTCTCAGCCCCGTCTCTGCGACCCTCTACGCGACACTCACGCCTGTTCTGAACACCATCTCGTGGCTCGCTACAAACGTTCCTGAACTCGTCGTGACCCTGTGGGCGATGTGGGCGGCGCAGAAGGCCGTGGCCATCGGAATGGCGGCGTTCGCGGCGGCAATGACGCTCTACCAGAGCGTCATAATCCTCGCGACGATCGCGACGTCCGGATGGGCGGTAGCCCTGAACGCGACGGGCATCGTCCCGATCATTCGGGCAATCGTGCTCGTGGTGGGACTCCTCGTTGCGGCAGTGATCTACGCTTATAACCACTGGGATTGGTTCCGAGTCACCGTTGACACCGTGGCATCTGCCATTGGGACGGCGATGTCGTGGCTCTGGGACAACATCCTGAAGCCTGTCTTCGACGGCGCGTGGTGGCTGATTAAGAAGGTCGGCGACATCGCCGTTTGGCTGTGGGATAACGCACTCAAGCCCACCTTCGGATTCATCGGCGAGGCGGCACAGATCCTCTTCACCGCCCTCGTGACGTTCTTCCTCCTGCCCGCCTATCTGGCGATCAAGGCGCTCGGGGCGATCGGTCTGTGGCTGTGGGACAACGCGCTCAAGCCCGCCTTCGACGCCATCGCCGAAGGCGCAGAGTGGCTGTGGGAGAACTTCCTTCGGCCTATCTTCACGTGGATTGGCGACAAGGCTACGTGGCTGTACGAGAAGGCAATCAAGCCTGCTTTCGGTGAGGCGAAGAAGACCTTCGACGCTCTCGGCGAGGCGGGCAAGTGGCTGTGGGACGAGATCCTCGAACCCATCTTTACTTGGATCGGTGACAAGGCTGGGTGGCTGTATGACGAGGCTATCAAGCCCGCCTTCGACAGCATTATGGACGCCGTCGACGCCGTTTCGAAATCCTTCGAAGACGGCAAGAACGCAATCGGTAAGGCGTGGGACCAAGTCCAGGAGATCGCGAAGAAGCCCGTCAAATTCATTTTGGACCATGTGTACAACGGGGGAATTGTCCCTCTCTGGAATCGCGTAGCCGACATCACCGGCGCGGACAAGCTGAAGCCGCTTGATCTTCGCGGATTCGCCCGAGGAGGCATCCTCCCGGGCCAGTCGACGTGGAGGCAGGGGGACGACCAGCTCGTCCCGATGCGTCGCGGTGAAGGCGTCTACGTCTCCGAAGCGATGCGTGACCCCTACGAGCGCGCCCGCCTTCATGCCGTCAACAAGGCGGCCATGAATGGTCAGTCGCTCGGGCAGTTCCAGGGTGGCTACGCAGAGGGCGGCATCGTCGGATGGCTGAAGGACAAGGCGGGCGATCTCACCGACTTCTTCAGTAACCCGCTCGACGTCTTCCGTGACGCGAAGAACATGGTCGCGGACCAGATGAAGAGCATCCTCACCAACCCTTGGGCGCGCGAGATTGCCAAGATGCCTGGGCGCATGCTCGACGGCCTGAAGGACAAGGCGCTCGACTTCTTGGGCTTCGGCGGAGGCGAAGCCGGGGGAAGCGGCGCGTGGGTCCGCCCGGTCAACGTTCCGTTCGGCACCCCGTTCGGTAAGCGCGGCCCCATGTGGTCGTCTGGGCGTCACACGGGTCTCGATTTCCCGGCAGCCGTCGGCACCGCTATCCACGCTGTGGCCGGCGGACGCGTCTCCATGGCGCAGGGAGGCGGACCTTACGGCCTCCACGTGATGATCAATCACGGCAACGGCTTGTCGTCGCTGTACGCCCACATGTCCGGGATGCTGACCGAACTCGGTAAGACGGTCCAGGCCGGCGAGACGATCGGAAAGGTCGGTGCGACCGGCAACGTCACCGGTCCCCATCTCCACTTGGAGGCACGGAAGAACGGCACTGCCGTCGATCCGATGCCGTATCTGACGCGTGGCGGGGGCGGAGGCGGCTCCGGCGTCGAACGCTGGCGGAACGTCGTTCTTCAGGCACTCCGGATGACCGGCAACCCCGCGCAGTACGCGGACCTCACCCTCCGACGGATGAACCAGGAGTCGGGCGGTAACCCCGAAGCTGTCAACAACTGGGACGTCAACGCGAAGAATGGGACGCCGTCGGTAGGCCTCATGCAGGTCATCAAGCCGACGTTCGAAGCGTGGGCCGGCCACATGCGCGGCGTCGGGCCGAAGCTCTTCGGTGTCTCGACGAATCCCCTGGCCAACGTCTACTCGTCGATGCGCTACGCCATGGGTCGCTACGGCAACCTCCCGAATGCCTACAACCGCCCTGGCGGTTACGCGACGGGTGGATTCCCTGGCGTCGGCGAGCTGGCGTGGGTGGGCGAGAACGGCCCTGAGCTCGTTCGTTTCCTCCACCCAACGCAGGTCTACAGCAACTCGGACTCAATGGCCATGGTCCGCCAGGCCGCGACGCTCCAGGCCGGCGCAGGACGCCCGACCCAGCTCCAGGCCGACGTGCATGTCTACGTCGGTGACCGCGAGATCACAGACATCGTCGACACCCGGATCGAGCTCCGGGACGCGGAACTTGTGACCGCATCTACCTACGGAAGGAACACCTGAGATGCCAGACGAGCAGCCTGACAACCCGCCGACCGAGCCGACGGACCCGGAGCCTACGCCGGATCCGGAGCCGGAAGTCCCGGTCTACACGGCGCCACAGGTAGACCCGCCGGAGGACCCAACCACGCGTCCATCGCGGGGCGAACAGGGTGGTGACGGTGGATGAGCGTAGCTGCCGCTAACCAACTCCTCAGCGCGAATGTCAGCGGAATAGAGACGGACGCAACGGGGTGGACGGCAGGGGCGAACACAACGCGGGCTCGCAGCACGGCGCGGTTCTATCAGGGAGCTGCGTCGCTGTCGTTGACCGCAACAGCGGCCGGCTCAGTGTCCGCCACTACGGCGGCTCGGGTGGCCGTCACGGCGGGGACGGAATATCAGGCCTACGCCTTCTTCGCGAACGCCGTGGCGGCTGCCGGCCGAGTGACGTCGGTGTCTATCGAATGGTACGCCGCGAGTACGGGCGGCTCTCCGATCTCCACATCGGCGGGAACCGGGACGACGCAGCCGAACACCACGTCGTGGGCCACCCCACCACCTCAGGTGACGGCCGTCGCCCCCGCGGGTGCACTCTTCGCCACAGTCACTTTGACGGTCACCGGCCTCACTGCCGGCGCCGTGGTGCACGCGGACACTATTGCGCTGGGTGTCCCTACTGTCTGGGCTGGGAACCTGATCCCGTACAGCGTCGCCAGTGTGGAGGGGGACGCATCAGGCTGGACTGCCGAGCCGTCCACGACGGTAACGCGGACCACGACGGACTGTTGGGAGGGGTGGTACGGGCTTCAGATGACGGTCACCGGCACTGGTCCGCGTGGTGCCGCTCTGACGACCGGAGTCCCTGTGACCCCCGGCACCGAGTACACGGCTTGGTCCATGTTCAAGAGCGTTGGTGCCAGCTCGACAGTGAACGTTGCCATCCGCTGGTACACAAGCGGCGGCACGCTGATCAGTACGAGTACGTCGGAGCCCTGGACGCTCACTGACGGCATCTGGGACCGAGTGGTCTGCGTCGCGACGGCACCTGCGACGGCTGCCACGGCAAAGCTCGTGCTCGTTGTCCCGACTACGGGTTTCTTGGGGCCGTGGATCTGCGACCAAATGGGCTTCCTGCCGTCGCAGGTAGTGGCCGGGTCGCTGCTCACCTTCCGCGAGCAAAGCATGGAGCTCTTGACACTGGCGTGGGAGGCGGAGTCTGGATGCACCGTCTCCCGTCCGCCAGTCGAACTGAGCACCGCTTTCGATGGCTTTGGATCCCTCCGCGTCGCGTCCACTGGCACGGGGACGGCCACAACGTCCATGACCCGGAAGGTGCCCGTAAGCCCGCGGCAGTCGTATCGGTTTGCCCCGCGAGTTTGGCACGCTGCTATGGCGGTACCGGCTGAGGTTGACCTCGTGTACACCTGGCTGGACGCTTCGGACACCACCTTGTCGGTGGTCTACTCGCGGTGGACGCTGGGCACTTCAGCCGGGTGGTACTCGCCGGTTCGAAGCTCGCTGGCTCCTGACGGGGCTGCAAAGGTGAAGCTGTCGATTCGTTTCCGCAACGTGACAGCCTCGGATGTCTTCTTCGTCGACTCCATCACCTTCAGCCCCGGAGGACTGGCGGTGTACGCGGATCCGACGGCCACCGGATACGGCGTCGACATCAAGCTTCAGGGGCTCACGGACGGCACCTACACCCATTGGAGCCTCTCGCGATGGCTGGAGGACGGCACCGAAGAACCGGTACGCGGCCCGAGCGGCGACCTGACGTTGGTCTCCATCACGGGGGACCTTGCCACCGCACAAGACTACGAGGCGCCGCTTGGCGTGCCAGTCCGCTACCAGGTGCGTGTCTCCGCAGGAGCCAACTACCGAACGACCCCCTCTTTGTGGGTGACGATCCCCGAGCCTCCGACGACGGACATCGTCGTCAAGGACCCCGGTCAGCCGGCCAAACAAGGCACGTTCACTGTGTCCGAGCTCCCGCAGTGGACGAGGTCCGCACGACAGGCGGTTCACCAAGTCCGCGGACGGGCCCGACCCGTGGTGATCTCCGACGTTCGCCTCTCCCGCACGGGGACGCTCACGCTGGTCACCGCTACGACCCGAGAACGCGACGCGTTGTGGTGGGTCCTGGAGGACGGGGCGACGGTCCTCATGCAATGGCCCTCGATCTGGGGCGAACGCGACGTGTACGTCCAAGTCGGGGACGTCACTGAGCAGCGCATCGTGCGATACGGCGAGTTCGGCGACCGCACATGGACGCTCACATTGACGGAGGTAGATCGCCCCGTCGGGGGCATGGCCGGATCCGCGGGACGCACGTGGACCACCGTCAGCACGGATCACGAGGACTGGACTGACGTTGCCACCACCTACGCCACTTGGCTCGACGTCTACACGGGGGTGTCCTGATGTACGCGGTCACGCCGGCGTTTCTGGCAGCCCTCGCCACGTCTCACCGCATGGTGGTGACTGTCGACGCCTACTACGGCGGCGCGCTTGTGGCGTCGGGGATCCCCGTCGCAGACGGGTCCGTCACGGTGGACCGAGGGAGCAAGACACGACGCTCCCTCTCGCTCACCGTGGCGGATCCCGCCCTCCTGCCGTGGGACGCGAACGACACTCTCGCGGCCTACGGCCAGGAACTCGTGATCAAGCGCGGGATCCGATACCCGAACGGGGACGAGGAGCTCGTCCCCCTTGGAACATTCCGGATCAACGAACCTGCGGGTGACACGCTCCTGGGCCCGGTGACGATCACGGGAACGTCGGCGGAAGCGGCGATCATCGACGACCGGTTCCAGGCTCCGACGTCGAGCCGCGGATACGCCGGATGTTTCAGCGCGATCGACGCCCTGATCCATCAGACCCTTCCAACTGCCACGGTCGTCAACCTGACGGCCGGCGGTCGGAATCCTGCCCTCGCCGTCGCACAGTGGGACGCCGGTGCGGACCGTTGGGACGCCATCGTTCAGATCGCAACGGCAATGCAAGCGGAAGTCTTCGTTGATGCTCTCGGCCGCTTCGTCGTTGCGGACCGTCCCAACGTGCTGAGCGGATCCGTCGCATGGGATATCGCGGAAGGCGAAGGCGGAACGCTGATGTCTTCGGCTCGAACGATGTCACGGGCGGGCGTTTACAACGCCGTGTTGGCGACAGGGGAAAACACTGCCGCTGGAACGGCTCCGGTTAGCGCCGTTGCGCGGGATACAAACCCGTTGAGCCCGACCGTTTGGGGTGGTCCTTTCGGGAAGGTCACAAAGACCATTTCGTCGCCTCTCTGGACAACGGTGGCGGCATGCCAGGCGGCAGCCGATTACGCCCTCATCGAGGCCACGGCGCCCAACGTGCAAACGTCGATCAACTCCCTACCCAATCCCGCCCTAGACGCAGGCGACGTAATCCGCCTCATCCACGCCGGGCGGAAAGAGCTGTACCTAGTGCAGTCGCTCAATATCCCACTGACGGTCTCCGGGAATTTCGCGGTATCCCTTCGAGGGCGTAAGGAGGACACATTCTGATGCGAATGCGGGAGTCACTTGCGGACCTCATTCAGCGGATAGCCGAGCGCGTAGTAGACCAGCGCGGGCACTCCTGGAGCCTCGCCACCGTTACGGCTGTCAACGCAGACGGAACCGTCGACCTGTCCATGCCCGCGGGCGCCGTCTCCTCCGTCCGACGTCTGCGGCACGCCCGGCTAGCAGTGGGCGACGTGGTGCAGGTGGACCGGTCCCCGTCGGGAAACTGGCTGGTCACAGGCGCGACAGCCAATGGCCCGCAGTTCGTCCACCTGGCCCGGACTGGGACTTGGAATCTGCCTGCCACGACGTACACGGGTATCCCCTGGGACACCGTCGTCGACGGCAGCGCCTCCATGCTGCCCGTAGCCGGGACACCCGCACGCATCCCTCTGAGCGCGGGGACGTGGCGGATCAGCTTTCAACAGGCGTGGCCTAACGGGGCGACGACCGCACGCGTGCGAATTCTCACGCCAACCCGTGACTATCAGGGCGAATTCATGGCGTCGTCAGGTGGCGCCCAAGGGGTGTCGGGAGTTGTTCCGATAACTCTGACGTCGGCCGGATGGGTCGAGGTTCACCTCTACTCAGGAGCAGCCGTAACCATGTCCGCCGACTATTCCTCCGTCCTCGTAGAAAACGTGCGCGGGTAATCGCTAAACAGAGGAGTTCATGTGCCGCAGCAAGACAACTACGGCCAGGACGTCAGTTATCCCGTCCTGTCCGACCCGCCGAACATCGAGACCGCTTTCGACGGGGTGGTAAACGGTCTCGTTAACCGGTCGGCGATGCG
Organism: Streptomyces sp. R44; assembly: GCF_041053105.1. Lineage (NCBI taxonomy): Bacteria > Bacillati > Actinomycetota > Actinomycetes > Kitasatosporales > Streptomycetaceae > Streptomyces > Streptomyces sp. R44. The sequence goes on from NZ_CP163444.1 coordinate 6,483,328, forward strand.
ATTCGCCGACGCCAACGAGCGTGCCGCGACGTTGACAGGGACCACTGCTCCTAAGGCAGGGATGGTCACCTATCTCGTTGCGGAGAATCGCCTTGAACTGAGAATGGGCGACGGGACGTGGCAGACGCTCACTCCTGGCCCCTGGGTTCCGTTGACCTTCGCTTCGGGCTATGAAGCGCGGTCGGGAAGCCCCGCCTACCGCATCGTCAATCGCGGCGTGGAGCTGCGCGGCACGATCCAGAGGGCCGGCGGTGTTCCGTTCGTGAAGGACGCTGGATTCCAGATCCTCACTCTCCCCACCGAAGCTCGCCCGCCGGCGTACAGGACGTTCATCGCTGCCACGGAGTGGGCCGCAGCCATGTACGCGCGCATCGAGGCAGCTCCCGACGGTGGGATCACCGTCATCATCCCGGCCTCCGCGGCAACCGGAGCTTCCTGGGTCTCCCTGGACAACATGCGCTATTCCCTCGTCTGACCTCAGTCCGACAGTCACTTACGCCCCGCAGCGACGGGGCCTTTTTCATGCCCTGGAGGCGATCACCAATGGGTGAGATCTGGATCAAGGAAGCGGAGCGGCTCGGAGACGGTGACATCGGTGGGGCCATGGACTCCCCGTCGGCTCCGCCCCGCGTCGTCTGGCACACCACGGAGAGCGGGGCGGGGGACGCGTCCTTCGAGGCCGTCGCGAAGTACCTGAGCGACCACGCGTCGGAGCCGCACATCCTGTACGACCCGACGACCGACCGGCTCGGGCAGTACGGCCCGCTCAACGAGTCCGCCCGCGCGTTGAAGAACGACGGGACGACGCGAACGAACCGAACGGGCCGCGTCTGCATACAGATCGAGGTTCTCGCGAAGGCATCGAAGCCCTTCACGTCGTATTGGAAGCCGGGCAAGAACTTCGCGGCTCTCATGCGCGCTATCCGTTCCTGGAGCGTCCCCGACACCTGGCCGGCCGGTGCGCTCGCAACGTCGTACAGCGACGACTCGCCGCGCAACCGAACCGTCTGGGCGACGAAGGGCGGTCACTACGGGCACTCGAACATCCCCGGAAACGATCACTGGGACCCGGGCAACATCGACAAGGCGGCTCTCTTCAAGGCGGCTCCCCGCCCAACGACCCCACCCGCGACGTCGACCCCGGCGCCTGCCCCGAAGCCAGTCGTTGACCTCTCGAACCTCCTCGCGGCGTCCCGTCGTGACCCCGGTCTGAAGCAGGGCGGAACGACGCACCCGGACGACGTGAAGCCGGTGGAGGCGGCCCTCGTCAAGGAGGGGCTCCTCGCAGCGACGTATGCCAAGGATGGATCGTTCGGCACGAAGACGCTCGACGCCTACAAGGCGTGGCAGAAGCGATGCGGCTACACCGGATCCGCGGCCGACGGCTACCCGGGTCTGGCGTCGCTGACGAAGCTCGGGCGTAAGTACGGCTTCACGGTGAAGGGGTGAGCGGGTGGAGGTCGTTGTTGCCCTCATCGCTGCCGTTGCGGCAGTTATCTCCGCAGGCCTTAGCGCCCGAACGTCGAAGCAGACTGGGCAGTCTGTAGCGGCAGATGGAGAGGTTACCCGGGCGGCCACTGAGGAGGTCGTTGCGGGCGCCGTTGAAGCTGTAACGGCTCGGTTCGACGCCCGCGTTGACGATCTCCGAGACGACATCAACGACGTTCGGGAGTCTGTGACGAAGGTGCGTGAGTGGCAGGCGGGTCACGATGCCGAGCACCTCATCATCGGTCAGCCGCATCCCCGCGAAGAAAACTGACCCGCGACCCGAACATTTCGCGGCTACCCCCACACAACTTCTTCGTCAGCACAGACGGAGGAGGACGCATGAACATCGCCATCGCCGGCCGGGCCCGCACCGGTAAGGACACCATCGGTCGGTACCTTGTGGAGTCGCGAGGCTACCGGCGGGTGGCCTTCGCGGACGCCCTGAAGGAGGCGGCACTTCGGATCGACCCGCCCGTATGGATCACCAACCACGGCGACGACTTCGAGCGGCTGTCGGAGGTCGTGGGCGACTGGGGCTGGGAGAAGGCCAAGGAGGGCCACGAGGTCCGCCGCTTCCTCCAGGAGCTTGGCGCCTCCATGCGTGCCGTCGACCCGGAGATCTGGATCCGGGCAGCGCTGAAGAAGGTCGACGAGGCGAACGAGGCCGGCGTCCCGTGCGTGATCACGGACGTGAGGTACATCAACGAGCTCGACACTCTTCGCCGGCTCCGCTGGCATACGGTCCACATCGACCGCCCCGACGTCCCGCAGCTCGTCCATGAGTCTGAGGGGGCGATCAATCCGGATGACGTCCACTACATGATCCGCAACGTCGGCACCCTCAACGACCTTCACCGCCAGGTGGACGTGATCCTCGAAGAGATCGACTCCATCGAGTCCGCCCGTCACTACGCCCGCCTCTAACGAAAGGCACTCATGGAACGTCTGCGCACCCTGAGCTTGAGACTCCTCGTCTGGCTTCAACTCCTCAGCCCCAAGCGCTTCGCCGCACTGGCCAGCTCTCTCGTCCTCGCACTCGGCGCAGTCGTGCCGGTCCTGGCGGACGAGGACGTCGCCCGAGCCGTCGTCGACGTCGCAACCGCCGTGGTCTACGGCGAGTAACACCACCTTCAGCCCCCTGTCTCACACGAGGCAGGGGGCTTTTTGCGTTCCTGAGGGAACGTGCCACCTTAAGGAACCCTTAGTTCATGGCAAAGATTTTCGAATGACGCGCATTGCGCCCACGTCATGCGACCAGCGGGAACCGTCAAACCAGACCGCGCGGTCCGCTAATCGATTAGCGGTGTTCCACCGGTCAGGCCGTCACTAGCGATAGGGTCCCAAGTATGCCGACCTCACCGGGCGGGCCCCTGATCCATGCACTACATGCGCTCTGGGCCCATATTCAGAAGGCGGTGCCTGACCTACCTCCGGTCCGCATCGCCATAACGTCAGCGCTATCGCCGCCGGGCCACGGCCCCGAGCGGTGGCAGGAGGACGAAGACGGCGTAGTGACGGGCCTCGTCATCACCGCATCGACGCTTCGCGAGGGCGCCGACGCAACGAGTCATGAGGTCTTGCACCACGCCGCGCATCTTCTGAACTGGCGCAGGAACGTCGCGGACACCGCCGCACGTGGCGCCTATCACAACGCACGCTTCCTCGACGCGGCTGCGGAACTCGGTCTAGCACTCCCAGCCGGCGCCAAGCGGACTACCCGCGGCTTTGCCGACGTCGAGATGACGCCAGAGACCCACGCGCGGTACGCCGCTGATGTGGCCAAGCTGGCTGCCGTCATCCCTGGCGCGCTGCCACACCTGGAGCCTCCACCCTCGGCCCCACGAGCCCGCGGGGACCGCATCACACTTCGCTGTGGCTGTGAACCCAAGCCGCGTGCGATCAAAGTGGGCGCCACTGTGGCGGCGCTGGGTCCAATTGTGTGCGGAGTGTGTAAGAAGGAGTTCCTGGCTGACTAGCCAGTCCAACGCTGGGGTAGCCTCAGCACACAGCAAGTGACTAGCGATGGCTGCCCTAGCCAACACAAGGAGGATGTCCACCATGGGTGAAGTGAGCCGAAGGGACGACGCGCCGGCGCCTGTGCCCGTCGACCCCGCCACCCTGCCAACGCTGGAGGTGGACGAGCTTGTCAAGGAGTCTGAGGATCAGCTCGCGGCACGCGGCGTGGCCTACGGACGCGAGTACATCCGCATCGAGCACCATCCGACGATGCTCCTGAAGAACCTTGCGGCCGTCGCAGTAGCGTTGCGGGTCAAGTACGGCGACATGCGCGGCCAGTCCTACGAGTACCGGCAGCGCATGCGGGAGATTTACGCTGCCGCAGGCATGGGGTCGGAAGTTCAGGGCTCCGTTCGGTACCACATCGGCAACCTCCTGCGGCGTTCAATGACACCCCGAGAGCTGGAGAAGCACGAGCTTCTTCCCACGTCGCCGCTGGAGCGTCTCCAGGACGGACGAGAGATCAGGGCCAAGCTCACACAGGCAGCGAAGACCCTCGAATCGATGGACAAGTCCCTCATCGAGGGTCTCATTCCCAGCCCTGTCGCAAAGCCGAAGCCGGCCAAGAAGAGCGCGAAGCAGGCTCAGGCCAGTGGTAAGGGCGATGCCCCCAAGAGCACCGGACCGGAGCTGAAGGCCACCGCCGATGCCCTACGCCTGGCTACTGTCGCCAACGGGATCATTGGACAACTGGACGCCGACGTCATCGACGACCACATGACCGATGGACAGCGGGCCAAACTGGACGACGAGCTCGCAGCCATACAGAAGCGACTCACCGCGCTGCGTCGGCACACGCGAAAGCCCAGCTCAAAGGTCTGATGGCCGCCTCCTGACGTCGCCCCGGCCTCCTCCCTCCAGGCCGAACCAGGGTCCAAAGCGCCAAACTAACCCCCTATTTCTATTTTCTCTTGACGCGTCTTAGAGAAAAAGGAAAGAGGGGGTTAGTTTGGCGTTTCTGACCCCGGTCTGACCCTGGCGCAGTGGACGAAAAGATCTTGAGACTCGGCCCGAACATCTCGGCTCTACCCCCACATAACTAAGTCGTAGGCAGGAAGCGACGAGGTGGAGGCCAGATGGCAGGGGTGAGCACGATCAAGCGCGGCGGAAGCCGCTTCTACATCGATCCGGACAACGGAGCGATCAAGGTCCCGGGCGTGACAAGCATTGTCGGCATGCTCCCGAAGGACTTCCTCATGTACTGGGCTGCGAAGGAAGCCGCCACGGCAGCCGTGGACAACTGGGACGTGGTCTCGAAGCTCTGTGAGCGCGACCCGCAGGGAGCCATCGACTACCTGAAGGGTGCGCACCGACGGAAGTCGAAGGCTGCGGCCGACACCGGCTCCGCGGCGCACGACCTCTTCGAGCGTCTGGCGCGCGGTGAGACGGTCCACGACCGGCACGTCCACATCGACGTGAAGCCCCACGTCAAGTGGTTCAAGGAGTTCCTCGACGAGATGCAGCCGGAGTTTCTGCACCTCGAAGAGACAGTGTGGAACGACTCCATCGCCTACGCCGGCTCCTTCGACGCCATCGCGATCATCGACGGCGAGACGGTCGTTCTCGACTGGAAGACGTCGAAGGACGTCTACGACTCGGTGGCGCTTCAGCTCGCGGCCTACCGCTACGCGGAGCGCATCATCCGGGCGTCCGACGGCGAGTCGCTCCCGGTCCCGGAGATCACGGGCGGCGCAGTCCTTCACGTCCGGCCGGAGGCCTGGAAGCTCGTGCCCGTCGAGTGCGGTCCGCGAGTGTTCGACGTCTTCAAGTTCCTTCGCGGCGTCTTCGATTGGGAGGCCGACGGCAAGAAGAAGGTCGTTGGCCGGCCGATTGCCTGGGGCGGCGCGGAGGAGACCGGCACGCAGAGGAGGGCTGCCTGATGGGGTTCGAGCTTATTCAGGACTTCGAACGTGGGACGGTGACGCTCGCCTTCGATGACGTCGCAAGGTTCGAGCACGAGTCGGGTCCGTTCCAGGACCGAGCTACGGTCGTCCTCAGCCGCACGGAGTACGAGGCGCATGTCCGGCCGGCGGTGGTGCACGCTGGTCGTCCCCGTGGCGCGGCGCCGCTGAACTGGCGGACTTCGAGCGGATGGACGCCTGACAAGGTGCGGAAGGCGCACTCGATCCCCGTTTTCCCTCGCTCTGTCGTGCTCGCCATGCTCGACGCCGCCGACGAAGCGCACCGGGTGCGGCTCTACGACGAGAACGAACGAGGCGGGGAGGCACGTCGGAAGGCTGCCGAGCTCCGCGAGGAGCTGGAGGCGGCACGCAACGACCGGAGTCGCTGGGAGTCTCTGGCGACGTCCCGCGGTGCCGACGTCGCACGCCTCACAGTGGAGCTCAGCCAGGCGAAGGAGCAGCGCGACGCGTGGAAGGAAGCCGTCGAGACCCTGGACGAGAAGCGCGTCCGTCCTCTCGGCCGGGAGCTCGCGGAACTGAAGGCGGCGCACGAGGAGTGCCGAGCGCAGCGACGAGCGGCCCGGGGTGCGGCTCCACGGTTCATGTGGACCTCGACGGCGGAGGAGCACACGTTCTCCGACGAGGAGCTTCAGCGTTTCGCGGAGAGTGGCGCGCTTCGGGCTCCGCTGGGGTCGCTCGTGGCGGAGCTTCGCGCCGTCATCGTCAGCCAGGCGCGGGAGATCGCGCGACTGAAGGGGGAGAGCGAATGACCGACAAGCTCAGCACCTACCGTCTGCGCCGCCGGGAGAAGCGCGCGGAGGACTGGGAGGACCGGGAGGCACTCGCGCGGTACGAGTTCGGCGGGTGGCTGGTCATCGGCGCTCTCTCGCCGCTGGAGGCGTGGCTTCTCATGCTCGTCATCGGAGCCCTTCACGGCCTGGCGCCCGTCATCCCTGCCGCCGGCTACGGCACGGCGCTCCTCCTGACGCTGGGGCTCGATCTGGCGGCGTGGTGGGCGGGCCGGTTCAGGCGCACGAAGTAGCACAAGACACTTACGGAGGAGAGAGCATGACACAGCAGAGCAAGGCGCCGGCCCTGATGGAGCTCGACGGCTTCGAGTTCACGCCCTGGCCCAAGACGGCGAGGCTTTTCCGCGACATCGTCATCACGGAGAAGCTGGATGGGACCAACGCCGCGATCCACGTGCGGCAGATGGAGGACTGGGAGACCTCCGTCGACTACCCCATGGAGGCGTGCACTGCCGTCGTGGGCGACGTGCGGTACGCCCTGGCTGCGCAGTCGCGGAACCGGCTGATTACCCCGGAGCACGACAACTACGGCTTCGCGCGGTGGGTGCACGAGAACGCCGCGGAGCTCGCCTACATCCTCGGCCCCGGCCTCCACTTCGGTGAGTGGTGGGGCCAGGGGATTGCCCGGAAGTACGGGCAGGCGGCGAAGCGCTTCAGCGTGTTCAACACGGAGCGGTGGTTCAAGACCGGGGACGACGGCCTGGACTCGATGTCGACGAGGGCGGCGCTCTCGTCGCTCGTTGGCGTCGTCGGTGCGGTGCCTGTGCTGTACTCCGGTGTCTTCAGCGAGGCCGCGATCCACACCACGCTGAGCAACCTGGCGGCACTGGGATCCGTCGCAGCCCCCGGCTTCATGAACCCCGAAGGCATCTGCATTTTCCACACGCAGACTCGCACGGTCATGAAGGTCACGCTCGACGCCAACGACGCCGGTAAGTGGGAGGCGGCGTGAAGCTCCTGACCGCCATCGTCATCCCACTGGCGCTCCTTGTCGGTCTGATCTCGCTCGCAGCGTGCACCGGTCCCGACGTCGCACAGTCCCCGGGCATCGAGATCGATATCGACGGCCCGAAGCACAAGACGACGAAGGCGCCCGATCCGAAGGCTCCGGTCTACAAGACACCCCGGAAGGTGGGACGTCGATGAGCGACGACCAGCGCGACCCGGACTACTGCTGGATGCACATGTGTCACAAGACCCAGTGCCCGCAGCCGCACTGAGAGGAGCATCCATGGCCTTCAACCGAGGCTCACTGACATCGGCCGCGCGGCTCTACCGCGACGTGCGCGGTCACATCCTGCGCCTCCCGTCGGGGATCGTCTGCGTCCCCACCGAGTACCGCGGGTCGGGCTACTGGGCGGCCGTCCCCGTGGGCGGTTCGAACGCCACCTACGGCGCCGGCGCGTGGGACATCAGCATCCACGCGGAGGACATCGACGAGGCGGAGAGGATCACGGTTCAGTGAGCCCTGACGAGTACGCCGCAGCCCTGGAGAAGGAGCGCCAGGACCGCAACGAGCGAGCGAAGTACATCGTCCGTGAGGAGCACGGCGGGTGGGAGCTGTTCCGGCGCAACGGCATCGGTCAGGCGTGGGGGATCACCCGGTACACCAAGCTGGAGACCGCACAGCTCGCGGCCGACGTCCTGAACCGCCTGAAGGAGGACGAGGCGTGAGCATCGAGTACCTGCGCAAGCGGTTCGAGGAGCGGATCTGGGAGTCGCCCCTTGCGGCACACCTGGACGGCGACACTGATACGACCGTTGCCGCACTCGTCGAAGGCCTCCTGATCGAGGCGGAGGAGCTGGATCTCCGACAGCCGGCGCGTTCACTGAACGGGCACGCACGGCGCATCGAGGAGGCAGTGAAGGCGGCTGCAGCCGACGGCTTCGAACTCGACAACGGACACGGTGTTGCGCTGTATCGCGTGGACCTGAACGACCGTCGCGGTTCCGCCGGGTACGAGGAACTGGACCTCCCGCTGTACTCGGAGTAGTTCCGCTAATCGACTAGCGCAAGTCCCACACGCACGACCTCAGCCCCCGGTTGCTTCGGCGCCGGGGGCTTTGGGCGTGTAACCACATAGCAGAGGAGAGAGCGCGATGAAGCTCAGGACGACGCCCACCACCATCCACACCGCCGACGGTTCCAGCGTCACCATCCGCCGGCGCGGGATCGAGTACGACCTCGAAACGCGAAACGCTGTCGGAGAGACGATTGCCACCGTCGAGATGTCGGCCGACGACTTCCACGCGCTGTGCGCGGAGATGGACGAGCTGCGGTACGAGGAGGCGGCGTGAACGCACGAACCCTCACCGTCGCCCACCAGGCGCCGGGCGAGTGCTCTTACTGCGACGAGCGGCATGCGGCGATTGTCGACGCCGTGGTTGATGACCTCGTCGTCGGCATGAAGGTCGACGTCGAGCGGGCGCGGAACTACGTGCTTTCTCGGGTCTGGGAAGCGCTCCGTGACGCTGGCGACATCGACGGGATGGGTGTCGTTAACAAGCTGATGGAGGGACCGTGGTGAGCGAGATCAGCGATCCCGTCATGGAAGCCTTCGGGGAACTGGCCGTCGCCCTCGGGCACACCGCCCCGCTCATCCAGTGGCCAGCAGTGAAGGCGCTTTTCCGGCTCCTCGACGTGCACGCCCACGAGTTGGCGGAAGAGATCCGCGGTGAGGCGCGGCGCCTCGACAGCCCCCACATGGCCGACGCTGCCGATCTCATCGACCCGGAGGTGACCGGATGACGTACCACTTCATCCACTGTCCCGCCGGCCGTCCTGGACCGCCGGGCATCGGGAGCGGCTGCGGACACTTCGAGCCGCTTGACCTGGCGGACAGCCGACCTGCATACGCAGCGATGCGCGAGCACCTGTCGGGGCTGCACGGCGGCATGGTTCATGCACCGGAGTCCGTCGACCGTGCACTCCGACGGCTGCATGTCTGGACGCCGTTCCCGGTCGACGGTGGTGAGCAGAACTGTGATCGGTTCTACGACCACCCGCCCCACGACTGGACGCGCGGACGGTGCTGGGGCAACGGACCCTTCCGGCAGGTGCCAGAGCGTGAGATGTGGCCGCCGAACTGGACTGACGAGGAGGACTCATGAAGTACACCGACCGCCACGGCGACACGTGGGAGGAACTGACCTCCCAGTCTGGTGTGGCCGAGCTTGAATGCACGGAGTCGGACACCGCCGGCTTCGCCGGAACAGTCCTTCCGAAGCTCGAAGTCGAGACCGACTGGGGCCCGCTCACCCCGGTGCCCGAGCCGTCGGAATGCGCCGCCCGGGCGGACGAGGACAAGGCCGCCGGCCCCACGGTCTCCGACGTCATGAGCCGCGCGAGCGTCTTTCAGGCGGCGCACGCGATGGTCTCCGGGCTGAAGTGGGGCGACGACGACGCCCCGAGCATTTACGACGTCCTTCAGGTGGCGAAGTGGATGGGGGAGAGCGAGTGATGGAGAAGCACTACCGCGACGCGGCCGGCGCCGTGTGGGTCCGCACCGACAGCGACACGCTTCGCTGCGTCCGTGGCCGTGATGCCGTGCACGCCGGCGACCTGAAGCCCAAGTGGGAGTTCCGCTACGAGGATCGGCTGACGGAGGTCAACCCCTTCGTCGACGAGCACGCCTCGAAGGCGATTCGTGCGGAACTGGCGATCGTTCTGACGGAGCTGGCTGACGAGATCTACTCGCCCTACTCCTACTCCGGCGTGGAGGACGACATCCGGACCACGCTGTCGACAGTGCTGGAGGAGAAGTCTCGCAGCCTGCGGGCGTCGCTGGGAATGGAGGACTGATGGCCGTTGACCCCTATGGCATGAAGACCCGAGCCGTCGCCTTCGCCGTTCGCGCCGGCCACACAGACGAGATGGCGCATCGCTTCCTGGAGCGACTGTGCGCTGACGGTGTGCTCGGGCAACCCGACAAGTTCGGACCGCTTTTGGCTCAGATGATGGAGGAGAACCGGTGATCGTCGCAGTACTGCTCAGCGCTGCCTACTTGGCGGCTGGACTGGCCTACGCCCGCTGGGGTCCGGTCGACTTCGACGAGTACGAGGCGCCGAATGCGCTGGCGTGCGTGACGGTGCTGACGGGCCCTGTCGTTCTGCTCGTGTCCGCGCCGGTCTACCTCGTCGGCCGCCTGGCTCGCTTCGCAAGGGAGGCGGGCCGGTGAGCATGCGTGAACTCGTGGCAGCCGGCGCCCCAGAGCTGCCGCCCGGGTACTTCTACCGGGTCAAGCGTTTCATGGGAACCGGCATTGACGTACAGGTGCGCCGTGCGCGCCGTCTGGTGGGCTCTGTAGAGCTCGCGCACTGCATCACCTTCCCGGGCGTTCATTCGAGCGGGGAGGCGGCCGTGGTGGCTGCCTGCGTGCGGGCACATCAGCGGTGGGTGGAGCGTGACGAGGAGGGCGCAGCGTGCCGAGCTGCAGCGGAGTTCATTGGCGACCACGACCCGAGGGGCGGGAGACGGTGAACGACTTCCTCTGGCGCCTGGCACACACCCACGTGTGGTCGAAGAAGCGTCCGCCGCGCACCCTTCACGAGCTGACGGGGGAGTACTACGCCCCCGTTCACTGGCGGCGCCTCGTGTCGCGCCCCGGGTGGTTCATCGCGTTCGTTCGGTACGACAAGAGGGAGGGCGCGTGACACTCCGCTACATCACCCTTGCCGACGCGGTGCGCTTGGAGTTCGAGCGCACCCACCCGGGAGGGAAGAACACGCTCCTCTGCGTCGGCCTCTGTCGACGTCGGCTGGACCGCGAGGACTTCCGCGAGACGCCGTGGCATGGACGTGCGGCAAGCTGTCGACGCTGCGAGGGCTTCCGCTACGTCGACGTGCTCCGAGAACAGATCACGTGGGAGCTCGTCCAGGCCCGGGAGAAGCTGCGGGCCTACCAGCGCTACGCCCAGACGCTCCGGCTGGAACGACTGAACCGTGTCGTCATCGAGTTGTGGCCCGTGGAAGAAGACGAGGAGAACTGATGAGTACTGATGCACGGCTGATCCGCCCGCGTCCATACCTGGAGTTCGACGCTGGCGGCATGGTCCACCGGGTCGACATCACGACGAAGGACATCGGTTGCACCATCGGCACCGAGCTGCGCTACGTCGGTCCGTTCCGCAGCCTGACGAGCGTCCGCCTCGTCGCCTACCGGCCCGGGACTCGGCACTCCGACTGCGCGGAGGAGTGCGCCGCGGAGCACCTGACAAAGGCGCTGGAGAAGTACCGCGCGGGCAGCCGCTTCAGCCTGTCCGGCGTGGAGGGGCTCGCGGAGTGCCTGCGGGACGTCGTGACCGAGGACGGCTGCCGACTGTGGGATCCGGAGCACGAGGAGGACGAATGGAACTGACCCCGCTCCCGGGCGACTTCGCCCTAACGAAGATCGGCGGTCTCACTGGCCGCTTCGTCGCCGCCGGCCAGGCGCTCGTAGGCGACGCGGCGCCGGTACAGCACGCGTTCGTGTACGTCGGGAACGGCGAGATCGTTCAGGCCATGCCCGGCGGGGCGGAGCTGATTCGCCTGGAGGACGCGAGCGAGCCTGTCGTGTGGTCGACGGGGCGTTTCGACCTGACTGCCTGGCAGCGCACGCACATCACGACTGCCGCATTCAGTCTCGTCGGCACCCCGTACAGCTTCCTCGACTACGCATCGATCGCCCTCGCGCACTGGCGGATCCGTCCTCGGTGGGTGCGGGAGTACGTGGCGGACAGCGGGCACATGATCTGTTCTCAGCTCGTCGACGAGGTGTACCGCCGTGCTGGCGTCGACCTCCTCCCGGAGACGCGCCTTGCGGGCGATGTGACGCCTGGGGATCTGTGGCGCGTGCTGCACCCAGAGCGTGTGACATCAACGGATCGAGACCTGTGGGGGCTGATCAATGAGTGACGACCGGGACGCGCGCGTCGAGTCGTATTACGACGGCTGGGGCGCGCGTGGCATGGCAGAGAGGATTGTCGAGCTGGAGGACGCCCTAGCTGCCTCGAAGAAGGACGCTGACGACGGGTGGTCCCATGCCTCCGCACAGGAGGTCGACGCCACGGAGTGGGCTCACCTGTGGAAGGGGGCGCACGAGTGGGGAGTTCGTCGGCGCCTCGCCTGGCTCTCCGCCCGGCGTCGCGCCGCCCATGAGTCCGACATGGCGGCCGACGCCGTGGCACACCTTGCCGCGGACCGGGACCGCTGGAAGCGTGCGGCTGAGCAGAACGGAGTTCTCTACGCAGCCGCCGAGAACCAACGGGACGACGCACGCCAGGAGACCGCGCGTTTCCGTTCCTACGCAGCCGACGTCAAGGCCGTTCGTGGCTGGGCGCTCGACGGCTCGGAGGACTGTCCGCTCCGCTTCCTGCGGGAGGTGCACGAGTCCACGCACGAGCTGGAGACGGCGGAACGGGAAGGGCGTCCCTTCGTCTCCCGTACCCACCGCCGGGCCGCGCGAGGCGACTTCGACGAGGTCCGCTAATCGCTTAGCGAAACTTCGCGGTCGACCCGAACATCTGGCGCTCACCCCCACATAACTAAGGCAGAGGACGACGCGATCGTCCGACGCACACACGTCACCTACGAAAGGCACTCACGCATGGCGAACAACCTCCGCAGCATCTTCGCTCTCGATCCCGACGCCAAGCCCAAGACGCGCAACTTCGCCGACGACGTGGTGGGTCGCTTCCGCTCCGGCCGGCTCGTCGGCAAGCAGCCCGAGAGCCTGAACAACTGGCGCGTGACGACCGGCGACCCCGCCGTCGCGGCCGAGATCGCGAAGCTCATGGGTGGCGAGCCCGAGGACTGGGAGACGGAGAAGGAGGACAACATCGAGGTCCTCTCCACGTCGCCCTCCGTCGAGATCATCATCGAGAACGCCGACAGCCTCGACGCCTCGATGAAGAAGTTCGGCTTCCAGGGCATCGAGCATCACTGCGACGGCGCGGTCTACCTCACCGACGATGACGCCGAGCTCGTCGGCACCCCGTGCGGCTGCCCGACCACGGTGGAGAAGCGCAAGGAGTATGCGAAGTCGGGCAAGGGCCCGAAGCCGTCGATCGACCTGACGTTCAAGCTCGCTGACGCACCGGAGCTGGGCAAGTTCCGTTTCAACTCCGGCTCCTGGTCGCTCGTCGACGTCCTCGGTGACGTTTTCGCGGACATCGACCGCATCGGCGGCGCGGACGAGGAGACCGGCGTCAAGGGCAGTCCGGTTCTCGCCTCGCTCACGATCGAGCACGTCGCCTACACGACGAAGGCCGGCCGCGACGTCGCGTACAACAAGCCGGTGATCAAGGTTCTGAAGGTCTACGAGGCCGCTCAGCCTCTCGCCGACGCCGCCTGATCTCAGGCACATGTACTGCGCCCGCTCCTTCCGAATTGCGGTCGGAAGGGGCGGGCGTATCCACGAGTCTACGCACACAAGAGGAGAAAAGACATGGCGCTCTGGCTGGTGAGCCGGACGGACGATACGGACTACGACGAGACTCGCGCGATCGTCGTTCGGGCGGGCAGTGAGGCGACCGCGTTGCGGATCGCGACGAAGGGCTACCTGGGGGAGTACGGCGACGACAAGTGGTGGGTCGCTGACTTCCGTGGCTTCGAGCGGGACGGCTCCAACCTCACCGTCGAGCGCCTGGAGGCCCGCGGGCCCGTGGGGCTCATCCTCTGCGACTTCAAGGCGGGATGAGTCGATGCCGATCCTGGAGCTCTGCGCCGGGTACGGCGGACTGGGACTCGCGGTCGAAGCCCTGACGGGCGACAAGGTCACTGTCGTGGCCGAAGTTCACGGGGCGGCGTGCACGGTCATGGCGCACCGCTTCCCCGACGCCCCCAACATCGGCGACGTCCGGTACCAGACGTGGGGCGCGCTCATGGACGAGGGGATCGACACCATCACGGCGGGGTTCCCCTGCCAGGACATCTCCAACGCAGGTCGACGGGAAGGCATCAAGGGTGAGCGCTCCGGCATCTGGTTCAACATCGCTGACGCCATACGGGTTCTTCGACCGCGACACGTCTTCCTGGAGAACGTCGGAGCACTCCGAAATCGGGGACAAAGCGCAGTGCTCACATCGCTTCACGACATCGGGTATGACGCGCGGTGGACGACTCTACGAGCTTCCGACATCGGGGCTCCGCATCATCGGGACCGCTGGTTCTGCGTTGCCACACCTGCCGACGCCAACGGTCGCTGACGCCTACCGCGGACCTGACTACGCCAAGCGGGACCGGAAGGGAGCGGGCGGCGACGACCTCGTGACGGCCGTGTGTCGCCTCTTCCCCCGGGAGAAAGCCGAGAAGCTTTTCAAGACTCCGACGGCCAACCTGGCGAACAACGGCAGCGCGCAGCACCCGGACAAGCGCAAGGCGGGCGGCCACGGACCGACGTTGGAGGACGAGGTTTGTTTCCTCCTGAACGTCGACCCTGACGCCGAGCTCCCCGACGACGGACCGCACTCGCCGGCCGAGTGGTGGGGCGAGTTCGCGAAGGCCGTCTACCGGTGGGAGTGCATCCGGGGAACGGCCGCTCCGGTCCCCATCGTCCGCGGCCCGCGCGGCGGGCTGAAGCTCGCACCGAAGTTCGCCGAGTGGCTCATGGGCCTGGAGCCCGGATGGGTCACCGACGTCCCCGGGCTGACACACAAGGAACAACTCGGACGCATCGGGAATGGCGTCGTCCCGCAACAGGCCTACCACGCCTTCAAGTGGCTCATGGAGCACGAAGCATTCACGGAAGAGGAGAGCGCAGATGGGTAAGGCGAGACTCACAGACTTCACGGGCGCCGAGATCCGTCCCGGCGCCGTCATTGCGTACCCGAGCCGTCAGGGCAACAGGGTGCGCAACTCGGAGGCCGTCGTCCTGGAACTCGGGAGCGACAAGTCCGCCGGCCGCGTCGTTCCGGTGCTGAAGGTCAAGCCGACCGGCAGGGACTCCGGCTTCATCGCACGTAAGACGCTCGCGATCCAGACAGTGAGCGCGGAACACGTCGTCGTCATCGGTGAGGAGACCAGCAAGTGACGGAGTTCAAGGTCGGCGACAAGGTTCGCGTCTGCGGTTCGTTCGACGGAGAGATCACCTACGGACCCTTCAAGAGCGCCTTCGAGCGCTACACCATGTACGTGGTGCGCAACGAGACAGGCAACGAGCGAGCCCAGCACGACACCGACCTGACAGCTCTCCCGAAGTTCGCCATCGGCGACCGGGTGGAGAAGCCTGCGACGGGTGTTCGCCCCGGAACGATTGTGGCTGGCCCGTTTGTCACCGAGTACGACGATGTGCCGTTCTGGGTCGTCGAGCACGACAACGGCAAGGTGTCGACCCCGCGCGAGGACGGTGACCTGAAGAGGATCGAGGAGGAGCCGGCCCGAGAGATCAAGGTCGGCGACCGGGTCAAGGTCGTCTCAGGGCGCGGCATCAGCGCATACATCGGGAAGACGGTGACGCTGACGAAGGTTGGTGCGAGCAGCCCCTACGGCCCCTACGGCTTCAAGGGGGGATTCGGCGGCGAGATCTACGCCGAGGAGGTCGAACTCATCCGCGAGGCGCCTGCGGACACCTTTGAGTACAACGGCGTGACATACGACCTGACGGCGACGTACCGCGACAAGGACGGCGACGAGTGGACGTTCAAGGGCGGTACGAGGGCGTCTGACGGCACCCCCGACGGAGCGATGAACGGCTACGCCGGCGGGACCTACTCCTACACCCTCGGCTACGCGGCTCGCCACTACGCCCCCCTGACGCGCATCTGATCAACCCCTGTGCCCCCGGCGCCCACGTGGCCCGGGGGCTTTGGGCGTAGGAGCATCGACCAGCACGAGGAGAGCACATGGCCACAGCATCCGTGACAGAGGAGATCGTGCGCACCAGCGTGGTGACGTTGGCGCTGAATCCTGACGAGGCACGCGCACTGTCGTCGCTCGTACAGCACGTTACGCCGTCGAACGGTGAGGACGGGCCGGCCCGACACGTCGAGGTCGTAGCTGAGGAGCTGCGCAGAGTTGTTCGGGATGAGCTGCCGCCCGTTCCCGGTAACCGCATCTTCAGCGCGGACGGAAACGTCACGTTTTCAGCGTACCGATTCAGCCGCTAAGCCCCCGGAGGAGAACCCATGGCACACGCACAGTACGAGACCCGCACGCGCACCGTGGAGGAGACGGTCGTCGTCCTGGAGATCAGTGAGAACGACGCGGACGAGCTGCGAGCCATCGTGGGTGCCGCTGATGGCACCCGAGCGATGGTGCGTGTTTTTCAAGCACTCGAAGCGATCGGCGCGCCGATGAAGTCGGAGACCTACGCGACGGGGTCCACCTATGAACTGAACGCGAAGTACCGCGACCGCTCGGGCGACGTCTGGGAGTTCACGGGGAAGCGCTCGCAGAGCGGCGAACCCTACGTCACCTACACCGGCTTCATGGACAACGAGGACACGATCAGCGAGATCGAGCGTGAGTGGGGTCCGCTCGTCAAGGTCACCGAGTGACCCGCCTCGTCGTCGGTCCCGGCGCCTCCCCTGCCCTCGGAGATCTCCGCCAGGCCGGCCCGGAGGACGACGTCTTCGTCCGCCCGGAAGCCGCGGAGCGGAAGGACTTCCCGAAGCTCTGGGAGGCCGTCGGTGTGGCGCTCGTGCGGGGTGCGCGGGTGTACGTGATCAACCGAGAGGAGAGCACGTGACGGGCAAGGTGTTCCGGATCCGGGCACTGTTCAAGTGGCACGGCCGGGAAGAAGTGCGCGAGCGGCTGGAGTACGACGAGCAGCGCGTCCCGCGAATCGTCAGCGGATTCAAGGCGGCCCGCGCGGAAGCCGTGGAGGTGGAGGAGCTCCACTACACGGCGGAGTACCGGTCGGATCTCTCCTGGAACGTCCCGGAGGTGGGGGAGTAATGCCCTTCTACCGCGACCGTGACGGTTCCATCTGGGTCCCGGATCACCGGGCCGACAGGCTGTTCTGCCTTCTCGATCCGACGGAGGAGGACGACTCGGCGTCGATCGGGCTCGCCATGCTGCCTGACGAGGTGAAGGCGCAGTTCGGCCCGCTCGACGAGGTGCGGGCGACGGGGTGGGAGGAGGTCTGATGGGTGCCTTCGACGGCGAAACCTACCGTGTCAGCGTCTACCGGAAGGGCGACGAGGACCCGGACAGCGTCACTACCGACGAACCGCGCGAGCTCGTCGACCGCCTCCGCCAGGACCCGGACGTGAGAGCCGTGGAGACGTACACGGCGCACTTCGTGATCGGCGCCTATCAGGACGAGTTGTCGTTCGGGAGTGTCTACGAGGAGGACGAGTGAGCGACATGTCCGCTCGGTGCGCCCCGTACCGAGCGAAGCTGAAACATCAGTCATTCGCGACGATCATTCCGGACCGTCGGCCGGAGGTGAAGCTTCACGCCGGTATCGGCCTGGCCAAGCTCGCCGTCGGCTACCAGGGGTGGAACGGGGCTCGTGGTGGAGAGATCTACGAGCTCACGGCGGAGGGCTGGGACCTCCTGTACCGAGTGGAGGCGGGGACGTCGATGGACGCTCTGCCGTGGAGGGCAGAGAAGTGAGCTACATCGACGTGCACGTCTACGACGGTGACCCGGAGGAGTACAACGCGGACGAGCCGGAGACCGTCGGAACCCGTGAGGTCGGCAACCGCAGCTTCAGGGACGGCGAGGAGCTCGAAGCGGCGGCGTACATCGTCGGCCTCCTCGCCGACGGAAGGCACTTCGACGTGCGCCGCACGGTGAACTGAGGAGACACCATGACGATGAACATCGGCGGTGAAGACTGTGAGATCTCCCCGGAGGTCTGGCGAGTCTTCGATGAGTGGTACGGCGACAAGTCGTACCGGCATGCTGACATGGTTGCGGAGCTCGAAGAGGTCGTCCGCATGAAGGTGGTCGCCGACCTCCGAGCGAAGGCCGCGAAGGACTGGCCCGGCATCGGGGTCCTCCTGGAGGACATCATCGACATCGTGAAGGACGGTGCCGAGTGACGGAACTTCCTATCCAACGCGTCGGCACAGCAGCCGACGAACTCAGCGCCCGACTCGTCCGCAGTCGGTTCGCTGACGGTCAGCCCCCAGTGCTTGTGATCTCCGGGACGACGCACACATCCGACACGAGGTCCACCGCCTCCCAGCTCGTGATCAGCGATTGGAAGGCCGCGGAGAACCTGGCTTACGAGATCCTGGAGGAAGTCAGGCGGTGGCCAAATGACTGAAGACGAAGGGCACCAGATCCGAACTGACGTCGGTTCCGCGGTTCGTCCGGGGTACGGCTGGGTTGCCATCGGTCACGGCCTGGAGGCGAAGGCGGATCTGACGGACCGGGCCGGTACCTACTGGCTCCGCCCCGTCACGGGGGACGTTCTCCGGCTGGGGACCGAAACTCACGAGGTCGTGAGAGCGGACCTCTTCGACGTCGATACGGACTACCGCTGCTACACGGTGTGGGTGTCGTGTCCGACGGAGGAGAGCGGTGCCGATGGCTAACCCGTCGAAGGCCAAGGGGACCGCGTGGGAGTCCCTGATCCTCGGCTATCTCCGCGAGCACCACAACCCCGGCGCACACCGCAACGTGCAGATGGGCGCGAAGGACATCGGCGACATCGCTGGCTACTACCTCCACGCCGTGGAGGCGAAGGCGGAGAAGACGATCACCCTCTCCGACTACATCGCTCAGGCGAACCGGGAGGCCGTCAACGCCGGTCAGCCCTTCGGCTGTGCGGTCGTCAAGCGGCGTATGAAGGGCGTCGCGGACGGCTACGTCGTGCGGGACCTGGCGACGGACGTGCGGCTCGTGAACCGGCTGCGGGTCATGGAGGAGGCACTCCAGGACGAGTCCTTCGACCGATGGTCCGACATCGACGCAGAACTCAGGGAGGCAGCATGAAGCGCCACACGTTCACGATGGTCATCACTGCGCGGGAGACGTCGCAGACGCCTGAGGAGGTCGTCGACATCCTCGTCGAATCCGGCTTCAAGCATCAGGACGCCGGCTGGTACGTCGACGGTGAGATTCACACGGAGGACGTCGAGCCCGAAGAGTAGCGCCAACCACACACGCACGGCCTCAGCCCCCGGTGACTCGGTCCCGGGGGCTTTCGGCGTAGGACCACCAACTCAAGAGGGGAGCAGCCTTGCGACTGACCGACATCCTGTCGCGTCTCGACGGCGTGGAGGAGGATCACGATGGCTACCTTGCGCTCTGCCCCGTGCACAACGATCGGAACCACCCGAGCCTGAAGCTCACGCTGAAGGAAGACGGCCGGCTTCTCATGGTCTGCCGCACGGGCTGCAACAACGCCGACATCCTGAAAGCTGCCAACCTTCCCGCGTCGGCGCTCTTCGACGTCGACGGCCAGGGCATGAAGACCGTGTCTGCGAAGACACCGGAGAGCATCGGCCCCGGAGAGATCGCCGGCCTCCGCATGTTCGTCGACGAGACGTCGGCGGCACTAGAGGACTGCCCGGAGGCCGTGGCGTATCTGGCCGACCGGTTCGGTATCACGCCGGAGCTTGCGGAGGATCTGGGAGTCGGTTACGCGGCGCCCGAACGACGTTCTCAGCCGTGGTTGTCCCGCGGATTCACGCGCTACCCCCGCATCACCGTCCCGTTGACGGGCTTCGACGGTGTGGTCCGTGGGCTCCAAGGCCGCGACATCTCGAAGAAGTGCCCCGCGCGCTGGGTCTCCCTCACGAACGTCGACGGCCGCACGTGGGCGAAGTACGGCTTTCTCAGCGCGGGCACCGGCTATGACACGGTCATCGTCACGGAGGGCCCGGGGGACGGGCTGACGTCGGTCGGCGTCGGCTACGACGCGCTCCTCATCCGCGGCGCCGGCCTGGCGAACAACGCGGCGCTCGTCACGGAGCTCGTGGCGCACCTGCGCGGCCGTGACGTCGTCCTCGCCTTCGACCCGGATGCGGCGGGGGAGCGAGGGACGAACGCGCTTGCGAAGGCGCTCATTGCCGACGGTCAGACCGTGCGACGGCTCCCCTTCCCGAACGTCGGTGAGGATCTCACCGCCTGGCGCGAGCGGACGCCGGACACCTTCGCGGAGGAGATGCACCGCGCGGTGCGGTCCGCGCCGGTCGTCGAGTTGGAGCAGCCCAAGGCGGAGACGCCCGCCCCGTCGACGGAGCCGGCAGTCTCCGCAACGGACGGCGCGCTCGCGGAGATGACGGAGTCCGCCCGCCAGGCGTTCGACGGGACCGACGTTGGCATCGCCGTGCGCCTGCGTGACTTCATGAACCGCGACGGGGGCGTTCGCTACGCCAAGGGGCTTGGCTTCCTCGTCTGGGACGGGAAGATCTGGGTTCCGGGTGACGCGAAGGTCCGGGAGGCTCTCCACCTCATGGGCGCCGAGCTCATTGCGTCGGGTGACGACTCGAATCGGAAGCTCGCACTGAAGGCACTGACGAACCGCAGCATTGACGCCGTGATCAAGGAGCTCCCGAGCGTTCCCGGTGTCCCGGCCGACGCGAGCGACTTCGACTCTCGGCCGGAGCTCCTTTCAGTGGCGAACGGGACGATC
Source organism: Streptomyces sp. R44 (assembly GCF_041053105.1). Taxonomy (NCBI): domain Bacteria; kingdom Bacillati; phylum Actinomycetota; class Actinomycetes; order Kitasatosporales; family Streptomycetaceae; genus Streptomyces; species Streptomyces sp. R44. Next base: position 6,504,051 of record NZ_CP163444.1, read on the forward strand.
AACCTGCGTCTCGGGACGATCCACCCCCACACCCCGGCGGACATGATCACGCGACGCCTCGACGTCGCGTATGACCCGGAGGCGGAGGCGCCCCGATGGGATCGCTTCCTGACGGAGATCTTCCCGACGCACCCGGAGCTTCCCGGCTTCATGCGTCGGCTCGTCGGCTACGGGATCACCGGCAGCACGGCGGAACAGTGCTTCGTCTTCATGCATGGAGGTGGAGCCAATGGGAAGAGTGCCTTCCTCGACGCCCTCCTCTACGTCCTGCGTGGCGTCACGAAGAGCACCGAATTCAGCACGTTCGAGCAGCGGACGGCCGTGGGCCAGGCGTCGCCCGAACTGGCTGCCCTCCGCGGTGCGCGGCTCGTGACGGCGAGCGAGACGGAGAAGTACAGCCGCCTTGCTGAGGCACTCGTCAAGCAGTTGACCGGCGGGGACCCGGTGACGTGCCGGTTCCTGCATCAGAACCCCTTCACCTACGTGCCGTCGTTCCTCCTCATGGTCGCGGGCAACTACAAGCCGGCGATCCTGTCGCAGGATGTTGGCGTGTGGCGACGGGTCAAGCTCGTCCCCTTCGAGGCTGAGTTCCGCGGCGCCAAGGTGGACAAGTCGCTCCCCGCCACGCTCCGGGATGAGGCGGAGGGCATCCTCGCGTGGGCCGTTCGCGGCGCCATGGAGTGGTACGCAACGGGGCTCCAGGAACCGGGATCCGTCAGCGACGCCACACAGGACTACCGGGAGTCGGAGGACCGACTTGCCGAGTTCATCGCGGCTCGCCTCGTCGTCGAGTCCGGTGCCCGGGTGCAGCCGATGCCCGTCCGCCGCGCCTACGCGGAGTGGGCGGAGGACGCCGGCCTCAGCCGGAAGGAAGTGCTCTCCGGATGGGCACTGGGTGTGGAGCTGGAGAGCCGGGGCTTCAAGAAGGTGAAGTCCAGCGGCAAGTGGGGCTTCGTCGGCATCCGTCTGGCCACCGACGCAGAGGTGCAGAGCGCTAATCGCTTGGCGGAGCAGCCCGAGAGCGACGGTGCGGAGGAGGGCCCGAGCGGGCCCGCAGACATCTTCGGGCAGACACGAGAGGAGGCAGTAGCGTGAAGTACTTCCCTTACCGGATCGCGGGCGAAGAGACCATGACCCGTGTTCCGGAGACGCCGCGGGACCTGGACGAGTTCAAGCGCTGGGTCGAACGCAAGGCACGCGCGGGCGAGATGATCGGCGCTGACACCGAGACGACCGGGCTCGACAGTTTCTCGCCGACGTACCGCCTCCGCACAGTTCAGTTCGGCGACGCCCTCGACGCGTGGGTGATCTGTGTCGAGCTCGGTCCGGTGTTCGCGGAAGCGGCCCGGTGGGCACTCCTGACGTTGCCTCGTCTCGTCTTCCACAACGCCACCTTCGATCTCCTCGTACTGGACCGCCACCTTGGGGTCCCGCTGGCGACGCTGGGCCCCAAGGTGGTGGACTCGAAGGTTATCGCTCATCTGTTCGACCCGCGACCCCGACACGAGGGTGGGCATGGACTGAGGCTGAAGGAGCTGTGCGCGAAGGACGTCGACCCGCAGGCTCCGGATACTCAGGAAGACCTCACAGCCGTGTTCCGCTCCATCGGTGCCACGAAGGCGACGGGGTGGCGGAAGATCGACATCAACCACCCGACCTACCTCCAGTACGCCGGCCTGGACGCGATCCTCGTATCCCGGTGGCTGCCCGTCGGCGTCGAACGGCTCCACAGGGCAGGGATCCGTCAGACGCTCGTGGACTTCGAACACCGCGTGATGCTCATCTGCGCCAAGATGGAGCGGCGCGGAATGCGGGTGGATCAGGAGTACGTCCGCGATCTCGTCGGCCGTCTGGAGGAAGAGGCCGCACACCATGCGGCGCTCGCGGCGCGGTACGGCGTGACGTCGGTCAACGCTCCGAAGCAGGTTTCCGCGGCTCTGTTGGGCATGGGGGAGACGCTAACCGAGACCACTGACAGCGGGGCTCTGAAGGTCGACAAGAGCATCCTCCTGGACCTGGCCGACCTCGACACCCAGTGGCAGCCGCGCGGGACGAGGACGCCGAATCCGTTGGCTGATGCGGTCCTTCGGAGCAAGCGGGCCGGCAAGTGGTCGACGTCCTACGGCATCGCCATGCGCGACGGCCTCGACGTCGAAGGGCGGATCCACCCGAAGATCAACAGTCTTCAGGCCAGGACCGCCCGCATGTCCATCTCGGGCCCGCCGCTCCAACAGCTCCCCTCGGGCGACTGGACGATCCGACGCGCACTCATGGCGGAGCCGGGGCACCGAGTCTTCTCCGTCGACTATGCGGCCGTGGAGATGCGGGTCCTGGCGGCCCTGGCGGACGAGACGGTCATGAAGCGGGCCATCGCGGAGGGACGTGACCTCCACGGCTTCACAGCGGAGCTCATCTACGGGCCTGACTACACGAGCTTTCACCGGAAGCTCTGCAAGGGCGTCGGCTTCGGCAAGGTCTACGGAGGAGGGGCAACTACGTTGTCCCGTCAGACCGGCGCCCCGCTGTCCGACGTCAAGACAGCTATCTCCGCGTATGACCGGACGTACCGCGGGATCAAGCGCTACAGCGCGCGTCTCCAGCGTGAGGCACGCGCGGACGGATACGTCGTATGGACTCCGGTAGGCCGGCGCCTGCCGCTGGACCGGGACCGGGTGTACGCCGCGACGAACTATGCGGTCCAGTCGACAGCGCGCGACGTCCTGTGTCAGGCGCTAGTGGACATGGATGAGAAGGGACTGACCGACCAGCTGTACCTCCCGATTCACGACGAGGTGCTTGGGTCGGCCCCGGACGACATCGCGGAGGATGTGGCGCGGGAGGTCGGCGCCACGATGGCGATGGACTTCTTCGGCGTGCCCCTCGACACAGACCCGGAGGTTGGAGGCCGTAGCTGGGGGTCCCTCTACATGAAGAAGGCGGACGCGATGGTGCAGCACGATCCCTGGTACGCGGCGCACCCTGACGAGGCGGCAGCCGCCGAGGAGCGTCGACGGTGAGTGGTCTAGTGGTGGCGCAATATCGTCCCCGCGTCGTCCGGACTACACGTCGTTCCCCGCGCCCCATGCGTACCCCTCGTCGCGCTGATCTGGCGGAACTGCCTTCCCGAGACGCCATCCTGAGGCGCTGGGAGGAGCTCGAATGGTGGTCCTGCGCCTACTGTGACCGCCCGTTCGGCGAAAAGGTTGTAGCGGAGGTGGACCATATTCGTCCGCTTGCGAAGGGCGGGCGTGATGAGTGGGTGAACTTCAACCCCGCGTGCCGTGAATGCAATCGGGGCAAGGGAGACCTCGACGTCGACGATTGGATCTCCATGTCCGCAGGCCAGAGGGAAGCGGAGGGCGACCTTTCGATTACAGAGGGCCACTGATAGGCACTTACGACACGAACACACCGTCTTCACATGTCACGGTTTGGTAACGGCCTGATGGTTGACGTCTCAGTTGTGCCGATCGGCATAACTCCAGCTCAGGGGGCGAGTCGCCTTTAGCCCACTCTCGCCCCCGCTGTCACCCAGGTACCCAAACCGTGCAAATCCGCCCATTGAAGGGGTCCTTTTCGGCCCCGAGTTGATTGCTCGTGGAGGATCAGTGACCTACAGTCCAGGACACATCGACGGACAGCGAATGATCGAGCTAGCCGACTCGCTCGATCAGGATCTGGCAGACATGCGCCAGATGATCGCTGCCTACGACGACGCAGTGACCATGCCGGGCCGCGTGCCCGACGTGGATGCGGACGGAACTGGCCGGCAGGCGACGCACGGACCATCCCGCCCGACGGAGCGAATTGCGCTGGACGACCGGCGCCTTGCGCTCCTCGAAGAAGTGCACAGGGGGGCAGCCGCGCTGCCATACGCCGTAGCCACCGTGCGCGGCATCGTCGCATCCATGGACCGCGCTCTTGCCCGCTGGGAGGGGGAGGAGCCGGTTCACGACACGGGGGAGTGATCCGTGATCGTCCTGATCGGCCCGCAAAGTACTGATGACGAGAGGGGGGACCTCGAAGAGACGGCCGGGTTCCTCGGTGCCGTCCGCATGACGCCTGACGTCGACTGGGCGTTGGTGACGGGGTTTCTCGTAACCCCCGACTGGGAGCGGTGCTCCGGCGCGAGAGCCGACGTGGCCGCAGCTCGTGTCTTCGGGCTCCCCATCGAGCAACTGAACACGATCCGCTAATCGACTAGCGGAACTTCGCGGGCCCCCGTTCCACGTGGGACGGGGGCTTCGTCGTCCCCAAACAGGTTCAGGGGCACGCCAATTGAAGCATGGGCCAGAGCTTCTGGTCTTCGTGGTGTGACCCACACCACAAAACACCACCCGAACATTTCTGAGCTACCCCCACACAACTGAAGTACACGAAGCACTCACGGAAGCGAGAACGAGATGGACCGCACCCAGGTTACGGACACGCTCATCACTGCCGCTCAGGGCGGGGACCGGGATGCCATGTGGCAGATCGTCTCGGCCTATGAGGGCGTTCTCGTGTCGACCGTCCGCGCCGTGGCTTCCACCGCCACGCCGGACCAGTTCGACGATCTCCTCCAGGAGGCGCGGGCGATCCTGATCCAGCACGTCCACGCCTTTGAGGTGAAGACGACGTCCGCTCAGCTCAGCACCTTCGCCCACCGGGCCGTGCGTCGCGGCGTGGCCACGGAGTGGGTGAAGATGACGACCGGTCTGACCATCGAGCCGAGCGCCGCACTCGCCGTCCGACGCGCTCTTCACCAGACGGAGGGCGACGTCGAAGGGGCGTGGATGATCGTCGGCTCCGACCACGACCCCCGCCGTCGGATGAGCCGGGAGACCTTCGTGGCAATCCTGGAGGCCCTGGAAGGAACGGACTCGCTGGACGCTCCGGCCGGCGGGGACGAGGACGGCGGCGTCACAGTGGGCGACGCGCTCCCGGACCCGGAAGGCGACTTCACCACCGACGCGCAGCGCCGCACGCTCGCACGCTTCTTGCTCGGCCAGATCGCGAACCGGCAGGCATTCGCGCTCCGAGCGTTCTACGGCATTGGCATGTCGCAGATGGCTGACCAGGAGGCGGCACTCGACATGGGGGTATCGACCATCCGCGTGCGCACCCTGCGGGCCGACGGCATCAAGTCCGCCCGCCGAGTCGCGAACGTGCACGGCATCGCAGCGTAAGACACTCACTAACTACCGAGAGGACACCACCATGAACCGCCTCCCCTCCCTCGACGAGTACGACGTCCAGGGCGTTCGCACCGCTGAAGCCGCCCTCTGGGGCGACGACATCCGGAACGCCGTCGAGACCCTCCAGGACGCGGAGCTCCTGGACTACGCGCTCGACTGCGACTGAGAACCGCTAATCGATTAGCGGACCGCTAGACATCGACAGAGGAGAGAACATGAGCAGCGAGACCCGCTACCCGGAAGAACTCTTGGGCGAGGACAGCGACGACGGCACCATGCCGGAGAACGTCGCGACGCTGCGGGAGGCCGTTGTGGGGCACCGCATCGTGAAGGCGGAGGCCGGCGTCGAGACCACCGACCGATGGGGGCGCCGTACCACGGCACCGCTCGTCATCACGCTGGACAACGGCAAGCGCGTCGAGCTCCGCAACACCGACGACTGCTGTGCGTACACGGAGCTGGAGAGCTTCCTCCTCCACCCGGAGAAGGTCGACCACATCATCACGGGTGTTGGGACCACCGACGGGTACGACACCTGGCACATCTACGCCGACATGGGGGACGTCCTGGAACTGTCGGTCGGCTGGAGCTGCGGGAACCCGTTCTGGTACGGCTACGGCTTCGACATCAGCGTCAAGGAGCTGGACGACGAGACCCGCTAATCGATTAGCGGACCGCTAGGCATCGACACAGAGGAGAGATCATGAACGGCATCAAGCTCGGTGACCGCGTGGAGATCACGAGGTACCGGGGATACAGCACTGACGGCGACACGCTGTACGTCGGGCTGCGGGGGACCGTCGACCGCATCGACGACGGCGACAGCCTCCCCTTCCGTGTCGACACGGACGACGAGGGGCAGCTTTGGGCCGCGGAAGTCCGGAAGGTGCCCAATGACCGCGAGCACTACGTCACCCGCGCGAAGGAGCTCCTCGAAGGAACCCACGCGATGGCCGGCGACATCCTCCGCATGGCCCGCTTCCTGGCCGGTGAGGATGGGGACCGCTAATTGTTTAGCGGAACTTCCCCCAAAGGAGTTGTGCCGGTCGGCACAACTGTGTCATCCTGGAGTCACGCAAGGAACTCGCGAGACAAGGGGAAGAGTATGTGGGTTGAGGTGCACTGCGGAAGCTGCGGCGGACGCTTTGGCGGGGCGAACGAGATCGACGGATGGCGCTGCAAGGCGTGCGGGCACGAGATCGTTCCGTCCGACCTCGTGGACGCCGACGACTGGAAGCTGAACGACGGCGAGCTGTTCGTCCTCGACATGTCGCTGTAGTTCCACCACCTTCCGGGTCCCTGCCAATTGCGGTGGCGGGGACCCGGATCCCCAGAAGGAGAAGCAGTGACCACGGCACAGCTCTTGAAGGCTCGTAACTCTGGCGCCCGGATCATGGTCGGCTCAACGGAGGTCAAGTTCCGGCCTCGCAAAGACCGGGACCGCTCTCCGTGGCGCGCGGAGGGCAGCTCCATCCGCTACACGGCGCGTGAGTGCCGCGCCACCGACTAGCCGAAACGCCCTCCGGGGCGTCCGCGGGGCATGGCCTACCCGCGCTGAGGAGGCAGGCCGAAGGAGGAGAGATGGCGCACAGCTTCACCATCGAGACGTATGACCACAGCAACGGGGAGGAGCAGGAGCAGCCGTTCACCGACGTCGACGAGGCCGTAACGGAGTTCAAGCGCCTGGCGGTGCTGATGAGCGACTCATTCTCAGTGACCCTCCGTCGAGAGACGGACTGACCCACCCGCCCCGCGTAGGAAAGTCCATCCGGTACCCCCAGTACCCGGGCGCGCGGTTCGAATCCGCGGCGGGGCACTCCCAGAAAGAATCCATGCAGGGAGGCATCATGACGTCGAGGGAACTCCTCGTTGCTCAGCGGGACGGAGCGCAGATCGTCCACAACGGCGCCCCAGTCGTCTACGCACCACGGCACCCGCGCGACCGAAAGCCGTGGGTGTTCTACGACGGACGTGACGAGTTCCGATACAGCGCTGAGCAGTGCAACGCCGTTAAGGGCAGCGCGAGCCATCCGTGAGCCACAGCCCCGGGACCGTCGAGCGGTACGGCCGTCATAGGCCACCCGGGGCGCGCAGAAACAACGAGGAGGGTCCGTGATCTACAAGATGCTCGACGGCACGCGCGTCCGTGCGACGCTCGTTGCCGACGTTGTGCGGTTCGAGACGTACAGCTTCACGCCGAAGCTGGATGTCCTCAGCGTGATGTATCTCCGCGGCGAACGTGCAGAGGAGCGGCTCTCGTGGCTCCGCGCACTAGACGCCATTCGCTTCGGCCGGGAGTACGGCATGCGTGGCCGGCAGGTGACCCTGTGAGCTTCTACATGCTCCCCGTGCGCGACGTCCAGGCCGGCGACGTCGTGGCGATCGCGTCGGAGAACGCACGCCCGGGGGACTCTGACGTCTTCCGCCTCCGGGCCGTGCCCGACGGGTCAGGCGGCGTGCGGTGAGGCGCGGGGAGCGGCAGGAGTGGCGCCAGGAAGCCCGCCCGTTCAAGGTCCGCTAATCGATTAGCGAATCTCTTGGCTCAGGTGTTGTGCCGGTCGGCACAACTATGTCATCCTGGAGTCACACCGAGAGGGACTAGCGGAAGGAATGCTCGATGAAGGCCTACAAGATCCTCGGCACCACGGACGACGTCACCACCTGCGAGCTCTGCGGCCGCGACGAGCTGAAGGGCACCGTCACCCTCTGCCCTCTCGACGTCGACGGCAACGAGGACGGCGACGCGGTGTACTTCGGTGTCTCCTGCGCCGCTAAGGCGGCCGGTTGGACGCAGCGTGAGGTGCGCGCCGGCGTTAAGGCCGCAGACACCGCCAAGCGGGAGGCGGAGCGGGCGGAGCGCGACGCCGCATGGTCCGCGCGTCGCGAATGGCTCGCTGCCTGGTACCTGGAGCACTACGGGACGTCGGACCTCCATGAGGCTGCGAAGCTCGCGGGCATGTCGACGGTCCGCCTCTCCGGTGAGGCTATTAGCGCGTACTGCGAGATGGAGCGCGCAACTGAGGCTGCGGCCGTAGTGCAGGAGCAGCCGGCGGAGGAGCTGAAGCCGGTCGCCGTCGACGCTTCCACGGAGTCCCGTTCGACCACCCTCCGCGTCGGTGACGTGGAGCGCGTTATCCGAACCGTGATGGCCGGGCGTGTCAACACCACGAAGCGGCTGGAGACGTCGCACACTGCGGCCGTGAAGGCGGCGCTCGTGGAGATGCGCCGGGCGAACCTGGATACCTACGAGCGCGCCGCGACAGCTGCCGAGGCGGTGGCGGCACGTGTGGGTTGCGGGTGGATGAACAAGGAGGAAGCGAAGCGCGCTCGCGGCATCGTCCGCCGCGCGGAGCGGGGAACGCTCCACTCCCACACGTCCCCGTGGGCCTCGAACCTGAAGCCCCTCCCGAAGGTCCGGTTCACCGACGAGATTCCCGCCTACCTCGTGGAGGTCGAGTCGGGCCACTACGCGACGGCTGAGGCGGCCGAACAGCTCGCCCTGATCTGACCCCATGGAGCCCCTGTCAATTGCGGAGACAGGGGCTCCACCCGATTCAAGAAACACTCACGAAGGAGCATACTATGGGCCCCGCCAACACCCTCCGCGAGCTCACCGTCCCCGTCATCGACGTCCGCGCCGGCGACGTCTTCACTCGCCACCGCCGGGAGTGGACGGCACGCCACGACGCCCACAAGCGCGGTCAGTTCACCGTGTCCATCGAGACCGTGGGCGGGGGAGTGGTCTACGCGTCCGTGAACGCCACAATCACCGTCACGCGCAACATGGAGGGGATCCGGTGCAGCGCCGATTCCGAGTGACCCTGGAGGGCTCCCCGGGCCGGCTCGTAACCGAAGAGACCGGCCACCGCATCCTTCGCACGGCCCGCGTCTGCGGGTGGACGAGGACGCAGGTCCCGCGCGGCTACGTCGTCACGCTCCCGTCGGGCGGGTTGCTCGCGGTGCTGCGGGAGGATCGTCAAACGATTAGCGATTCCCTTGCGTCGAGTGTTGTGCCGGTCGGCACAACTGTGTCATCCTGAGGTCGCACCGAGAGGGACTATCGAAGGAGCAGAAGATGCGCAGCGACCAGGCCGCCGAGTTTGTCGCCACCCGCCCCTACGAGGACAAGCGCGAGATGGACCACGCGCTCTACGCTCACGCCCGCCGCGTCATGCGGGCCCGTCAGACGGACCCGAACGGCGAGCTTGCCGCTCAGCCGGTACTCACCACGTCGGGCATGACCGTCATGTCCGCGGAGGCGGCGGAGTGCGGCATCGGCACCCACACCGTCGGTGCCGTGTTCCACGCGACGGCAGAGACGCACCGCATCGAGACCCGCAACGGAGAGCCGTGCGCGAACGCGTGGCTGTGTGTCCGCCACTGGAGCCGCTTCGCCCGCGTGGACGGCGAGCCTGCCGGTCTCCCGGTCGCCGAGATTCGGTTCGGCCGCGCGTAATCGACCCACCCTGGAGCCCCTGTCAATTGCGGAGACGGGGGCTCCTCTGCATCAAGCACTCACGAACCATGCGCACGAACGAGGAGCCATGCTCAAAAAACTTCGCCACGTCGACCCGATCCTGATCCAAGCTGTCATCGCGGCCGCTCTCTCCTTCGCCCACATTCACGACGTGGCGGAGACTGCTGGACAGACCGGATGGAAGGCGTGGGCCTACCCGGTGAGCGTGGACGTCCTCCTCGCGGTCGCGTGGAAGATGATGCGGACGCGCGGGGGAGTGGCTGCCTGGTTCTGGTTCCTCGTCGCCATGGCGGCGTCCCTCGGGGCGAACGTCGCGACGAGCGGCGTGATGAACATGGCCAACCCGCCTGGGTGGGTGCGGGTGGTCGTTGCTGGGTGGCCGGCCGTCGCTTTCCTCGGTGGGACGCTCCTTGTCCACAGGAGGAAGGACGCTGTCGTCGACGAGGTGCCGGAGGAGCCGCAGGCGCCCGCTGAAGAGCCCGCGGGGACGCCCGAGGCGGAAGGGGCGCCCGAGCCACTGAAGCCGCCCCAGCCGCCCGTTCTCGTCACCTACAGGGAGGCCGCAGACGCGTTGAGAGTCTCGGAGGGGACGGTCCGGGGGTGGGCGCACCGTGGACAGGTGAGTAAACACCCCGGGCACACCCCTTCGACGGTTCGTGTGGACCTTAGGGAGTGCAGGACGTACCAGGCTGGGCAGCTCGTCAGCCCGTGACCTAGCCCCACCCATCACGAGAGCCCCCGTCGGGATCATCCGGCGGGGGCTCTTTGCGTTTCCGGATCAGGCGAGCGCGCCGTCCTTCACGCCATCGACGAACGCGCTCCAAACGCCCGCGGGGACGACGAGCGCAGGGCCGGCCGGAATCTTGCTGTCACGGACGGGCATGGCGCCGGCGACGCCGTGCGCCACCTCCACGCAGTTGTTTCCGCCGTCACTGTAGCTCGACTTCGTCCAGGTCAGTCCGGACGCGTCGGCGTTGGGGATGATGGTCATCGGGAGTCCTTCAGGTTTGCAATGAGGTCGGCCGACTTGTCGAGCGGAAGCGCTTCCGCTCGGAGGTGCTCGAAGGCGCTGCCGTAGATCGACACTTCGGCGGTGTCTTCAACATACAGAGCGCTGGTCAGGTGCTCCACCAGGACGACGTCAAGGTCAGCAGTCTCCGGGAAACTGAGCATCGTGAAGGGTCCGCTGAGGCCCGGATGCGGAGCTGCGCCACGTGGGAGCACCTGTATCGAGATATGCGGGTAGTCCATGAGATCGAGGAGCCGCTGAAGCTGATCCCGCATGACGGTCGGCTGATCTTTCACCTGCATGTGTAGTGCAGCCTCGTGGATGATCGCCCACACGGGGAGGGGCTTGGGGCGGGACAACACGGCCTGTCGCGCCATGCGCACCTCGACGAGCCGATTGACGTGCTCAGCAGTCGACGTCATGTTGATCGCCGTGATCGTCGACCGGGCGTAGGCGGCAGTCTGGAGGAGGCCGGGGATGAGGACGGTCTGATACGACCGCATCGACGTAGCGTCGTCCTCCAGGCTGATGAGATCCGCGTATGACGGCGAAATGATGTCGCTGTACGTCTGCCACCATCCGCGGCGAGCTCCGTCCTTCGCCAGACCGTGAAGGACCTCCCGCTTGGGCGCGCCGGGTGCAACCTTGTAGACGTCGAGCAACGCGTCCAAGTCGCCAGGCTTGATCCCGATGCGGGCGGTCTCGATCCGGCTGGTCTTTGAGCCCTTCATGCCCGGGACTTTCGCCTCGACGTCGTCCAGGGTCAGCCCCGCCCCCTCCCGTAGCCGACGGAGCTCGGATCCGAGACGTCGCCGGCGCACTGTGGGCTCTCCCACGTGACCTCCCTCTCCATCACGCTGTGTCGCGCGCTGTGCACAGCCTTCCATAGGAGGATCCCTGAGGCGCAAGAGAATGCAATTTTGCATTTCTCTCCGCATGGGTTGCATTCCTGACGGGTCACCAGACACACTATGAGTGCAAGCCCGCACACGTGGGGTGATCTCACGGAAGGGCCAGGCATGTTCCATGCCTCCTTACGCGGGATCGCCCCGAAATTGCGGTGAGGGGATGAGATGGACGACGTCGAGTGGGCGCCGTTACCGACGCGCTACGCCGTCGACTCGCATGGGCGAATCGGCTGCATTCGAGAGCGGTACGCGGGTGTCGTCTACCTGCGCCCGCCGGGTGGCGGACGGGAATGGACGGTGCCGTCGCAATTCCTTCGTCAGCCGACGGAAGAGGAGATGGCGCAGGTGCGCGCTCTCGTGACTCCTGCGCCGGCGGTGGAGGCGTGAGCCCGGTGAAGTCGACGTTCCGATTCGTTGACCACACGATCACGCGTCACCCCGACGGAGAGCCGACATTCACAGCCAGATGCCTGCATCCGGACTGTGGATGGTCAGTCGCCCCTACAGCCGACGGGGCGCGGGCAGATCTGGACGTCATGGATCACACGGGCCGGACCGGGCACGGCATCTTCGCCCGCCGGTGTGAGGACGTCGCGGTCGTCGTCCGCAAGACATAGAGCTCCGCTCCTCCGGTGCCTGGGGAAGCTCTCCGGGGGAGCGGGTTAGGCCCGCACGGTGCGTCTCGCGAACGCCCGTGTCAGGGAACGGACGGGGCGCCGCCCGGTAGAGGTCGGAGTAGCGCCCCGTCCGTGCAACGCCCCTGTCCAGGCGGACAGGTCATGCACCACCCATCGAGAGAAGGGCACGGCACATGAACAAGGCACAGGACGTCGAGCGCTGGGCGGTCGTCGCCGGCAACGAGGAGAACTCGCAGGGGGAGACCGGCGACGGCTCCGACGGCGGGGAGGGCAACCCCCCGACCGGATGCGGCGACAACTAAGCACGTGAGCTAACTCGGCAGCCTCGCTCTGGCAGGATCAGGGCGGGGCTGTCGGGCATCGAGGGCAAGGAGCATGCACGTGGGCAACAAGATCATCTCTGATGTGGGGCGGGTAACTGTCTTCCCGCTACTGCACACCTGGCCCGATCGCTACGGCGTTGCAGCGTATGCCACCACCGGGCATTTCGGTATCACGGCCGTTATGGGTTACATCCCGATCCCGGCTGTCGCAGACATGAGCTTCCTCGACATCGCAGCCCGTCACAGTGGCGTCAGCGCCAGCCGGGAGGCCCACGCTGAATGGGCTCTCTGTACTGCCTGGAGCGCGCGGACGGTGGCCAAGCCTGGGTCTCTGGACCTCTACGAGGTCACGTGGGAGCTGGAAATTGAGGCCACGGCGTCACCGAAGGACGTCATCTACGGCCACCGTCAGTTGCACGTGGGCCGCTTCCGATTCCTGTCTGACGAGACCGTCACTGAGGCGAACGGCGCCGTGCGCATCCTCGACGACGAAGACCTCATGAAGCAGGCTCGCGCGGTGCTACCGGAGTTGCAAGGCGTCTGATCCGCTGACCGCCCCGGTCGTCCTTCTCCCCAGTGGAGGGCGGCCGGGGCTTTTGCGTGCGAGGATGAAGTAGTCGCAGGTCAGAGCCCATATACAAGGTAGGTAGCAACATGTACCCTTCTTCCGCTCCGACCACTACCTCAGCATGGGGTCCGGCGACGGGCTGCCCGGGCCGACGGACGCCTGGATCACCCTGGCGGGCCTGGCGCGGGAGACGAAGAGGATCCGGCTCGGCACGCTGATGACGGCCGGTACCTTCCGGCTCCCCGGGGTCCTGGCCATCCAGGTCGCCCAGGTGGATCGGATGTCCGGCGGCCGTGTCGAACTGGGCCTGGGCGCGGGCTGGTTCGAGGAGGAGCACACGGCGTACGGAATCCCCTTCCCGAGGGAGAGGTTCGGCCGCCTCGAAGAGCAGCTGGCGATCGTCACCGGCCTGTGGGAGACCGAGGTCGGGAAGACCTTCAGCTACGACGGGGAGTACTACCGGCTCACCGACTCGCCCGCGCTGCCCAAGCCGGCCCAGTCCAGGGTCCCGGTGCTGATCGGCGGGCACGGCGCGAGCCGTACGCCCCGCCTCGCCGCGCGGTACGCGGACGAGTTCAACATCCCGTTCGCCTCCGTCGAGGACAGCGAGCGGCAGTTCGGCCGGGTCCGGGCCGCCGCGGAGGCGGCCGGGCGGCCGGCGGGCGACCTGGTGTACTCGAACGCGCTGGTGGTCTGTGTCGGCAAGGACGACGCCGAGGTGGCCCGCCGGGCCGCCGCCATCGGCCGGGACGTGGACGAACTCAAGGCGAACGGGCTCGCGGGCTCGCCCGCGGAGGTCGTCGACAAGCTCGGACGGTACGCGGCGATCGGCTCCTCCCGGGCCTACCTCCAGGTCCTCGACCTGGCGGACCTGGACCATCTGGAGCTGATCTCCGACCAGGTCCAGTCGCAGCTGGGATGAGCGGGGGAGAACCGATGAGACCGGGCCGTATGTTCGCCGAAGCCCTCGGAGCGGGGGTGCTCGTCCTCGACGGCGGGCTGTCCAACCAGCTGGAGGCGCAGGGCTGCGACCTCTCGGACGCGCTCTGGTCCGCGCGGCTCCTCGCCGACGGGCCCGAGCAGATCGAAGCGGCCCACGCGGCCTATGTGCGGGCCGGCGCGCGGGTGCTGATCACCTCCAGCTACCAGGCCACGTTCGAGGGCTTCGCCCGGCGGGGCGCGGGCCGGGAGGAGGCGGCGGGGCTGCTCGCGCGGAGCGTGGAGCTGGCCCGGACGGCTGCGGAGGCGGTGCGGGAGGAGGTGTGGGTCGCCGCGTCCGTCGGGCCGTACGGGGCGATGCTGGCGGACGGCAGCGAGTACCGGGGACGGTACGGGCTGTCCGTCGGGGCCCTGGAGAGGTTCCACCGGCCGCGGATCGAGGTGCTCGCGGGGGCGGCGCCGGACGTCCTGGCCCTGGAGACCGTCCCGGACGCGGAGGAGGCCGAGGCGCTGCTGCGGGCGACCGCCGGATGCGGGGTGCCGGTGTGGCTCTCGTACACCGTCGAGGGCGGGCGGACCCGGGCCGGGCAGGACCTGGCGGAGGCCTTCGCGGTCGCCGCGGGGAACGAGCAGGTCGTGGCGGTCGGAGTGAACTGCTGCGACCCGGCCGAGGCGGGGGAGGCCGTCGAGCTCGCGGTGGCCGTGACCGGGAAGCCGGCCGTGGTCTACCCGAACAGCGGGGAGGAATGGGACGCCCGGGCGCGGGGCTGGCGCGGGGACATGGCCTTCGACCCGACGCGGGCCCTCGCATGGGCCGGAGCGGGGGCCCGGCTCGTCGGCGGCTGCTGCCGCGTCGGCCCGGCCACCATCGGGGCGCTCGCCGAGACCCTGGCGGCGAAGGGCGGTGACGCCACCGGCTGAGGTCCGAGGCCGAGGCCGGGGCCGGGGTCGGGGCTCGGGGGTCGGGGGTCGGGGGTCGGCTGAGCCTGCGTCCTCAAGGGCGGGCCGAGGCCGCGCCCGGGGTTCGGTGACGCTGTGCCCCGGGTCCGGCGACGCCGCGTCCCCGGGGTTCGGCGACGCCGTGCCCTCGGGTTCGGTGACGCCGCGCCCGGGTACGGCGACGCCGCGTTCCCGGGGTGGGGTGGAGTCGTGGCCGGTGGGGGCGGGGGAAAATGCCTGGTGGGGAGGGGAGGGGCGAACCATACTCGAAGGTGTGTTCCTGACGATCAGTACAACCGGCACCCCGGAGCGACCCGCGACCGATCTCGGCTTTCTGCTGCACAAGCATCCCGGGCGGGCGCAGGCGTTCTCTACCTCGCACGGCACGGCGCACGTCCTCTATCCCGAGGCGAGCGACGAGCGGTGCACCGCGGCACTCCTCCTGGAGGTGGACCCCGTGGCGCTGGTGCGCCGCGGCAAGGGCAAGGGCCGGGGCGGCGCCCCGGACTCGGCGCTCGCGCAGTACGTGAACGACCGGCCCTACGCGGCGTCCTCGCTGCTCGCGGTCGCGCTCGCCAAGGTCTTCAAGACCGCGCTGCACGGTGAGTGCAAGACGATGCCCGAGCGGGCCGCCGCGCCGCTGCCGCTGCGGGTCGAGGTCCCCGCGCTCCCCGCCCGGGGCGGCGCGGAGCTGGTGCGGGCGCTGTTCGGGCCGCTGGGCTGGGACACGGTGGAAGCCGAACCGGTGCCGCTCGACGGGGAGTTCCCCGAGTGGGGCGACTCGCGGTACGTGCGGCTGGTCCTGGAGGGCGAGCTGAGGCTCGCGGACGCCCTCAACCACCTGTACGTCCTGCTGCCCGTGCTCGACGACGCCAAGCACTACTGGGTCGCGCCCGACGAGGTCGACAAGCTGCTGCGCGCCGGTGACGGCTGGCTGGCCGGCCACCCCGAGCGGAAGCTGATCACCGCCCGCTACCTCTCGCGGCGCTGGGGTCTGGCCCGGGCGGCGACGGAGCGGCTCGAACTGGTCCGGCTCGCCGAGGCCGAAGGGCTGGACGTCGAGGACGTCGACAACGCCGTCGACGAGACCACCGACACGGAGGAGCGTCCGGTGCCGCTCGCCGAGCAGCGGCGCGAGGCGATCCTCGCCGCGCTGAACGGCGCCGGCGCGGCTCGCGTGCTCGACCTGGGCTGCGGGCAGGGGCAGTTGGTGCAGGCCCTGCTCAAGGACCCGCGCTTCACCGAGATCGTCGGTGTCGACGTGTCCGCGCGGGCCCTGGGCATCGCCGCGCGCAGGCTGCGTCTTGACAGGATGGGGGAGCGGCAGGCCGCCCGCGTGAAGCTGACGCAGGGCTCCCTCGCGTACACCGACAAGCGGCTGGCCGGCTACGACGCGGCCGTGCTCAGCGAGGTGATCGAGCACCTGGACCTGCCGAGGCTGCCGGCCCTGGAGTTCGCGGTGTTCGGCTCGGCACGGCCCCGTACGGTCGTCGTGACCACGCCGAACGTCGAGTACAACGTGCGCTGGGAGTCGCTCCCGGCCGGACACGTCCGGCACGGCGACCACCGCTTCGAATGGACCCGGGAGGAGTTCCGGGACTGGGCGGCCGGCGTGGCCGCGCAGTACGGGTACGGGGTCGGGTTCGCCCCCGTGGGACCGGACGACCCGGAGGTCGGCCCGCCGACCCAGATGGCCGTCTTCAGCCGTACCGACACCGAGAAGGAGGGACCGAGATGACCACCGAGACCCGCACCCTGCCCGTCACCGACCTGTCCCTCGTGGTGCTCGTCGGCGCCACCGGTTCCGGCAAGTCCACCTTCGCCCGGCGCCACTTCAAGCCGACCGAGATCGTCTCCTCCGACTTCTGCCGGGGGCTCGTCGCCGACGACGAGAACGACCAGTCCGCCAGCCGGGACGCCTTCGACGTGCTCCACTACATCGCGGGCAAGCGCCTCGCCGCAGGCCGGCTGACCGTCGTCGACGCCACCAACGTGCAGCAGGAGGCCCGGCGTCAGCTGGTCCAGCTGGCCAGGGCCCACGACGTGCTGCCGATCGCGATCGTCCTCGACCTGCCCGAGGAGGTCTGCCGCAGCCGGAACGCCGCCCGGCCCGACCGGGCGGACATGCCCGCGCACGTCATCCAGCGCCACCGGCGCGAGCTGCGCCGCTCGCTGCGCGGTCTGGAGCGCGAGGGCTTCCGCAAGGTGCACGTGCTGCGGTCCGTGGAGGAGGTCGAGGCGGCCGAGGTCGTCCTGGAGCGCCGCTTCAACGATCTGCGGCACCTCACCGGCCCCTTCGACATCATCGGCGACATCCACGGCTGCCGTTCCGAGCTGGAGTCCCTGCTCGCGAAGCTCGGCTACGTCGACGGCCACCACCCCGAGGGGCGGACGGCCGTCTTCGTCGGCGACCTCGTCGACCGGGGCCCCGACTCGCCGGGCGTCCTGCGCCGGGTCATGGCGATGGTCGCCGCTGGCGACGCCCTCTGCGTCTCCGGCAACCACGAGAACAAGCTGGGCCGGTGGCTCAAGGGACGCAAGGTTCAGGAGACGCACGGTCTGGCCGAGACCATCGAGCAGCTGGGGCGGGAGAGCGAGGAGTTCCGGGCGGAGGCCGGCCGGTTCATCGAGGGGCTCGTCAGCCACTACGTGCTGGACGGCGGGAAGCTCGTCGTCTGCCACGCCGGTCTGCCGGAGAAGTACCACGGCCGGACGTCCGGGCGGGTGCGTTCGCACGCGCTGTACGGGGACACCACGGGCGAGACCGACGAGTTCGGGCTGCCGGTGCGCTACCCGTGGGCGGAGGAGTACCGGGGGCGGGCCACCGTCGTGTACGGGCACACGCCCGTGCCGAACACCTCCTGGATCAACAACACCATCTGCCTCGACACCGGGGCCGTCTTCGGCGGGAAGATGACCGCGCTGCGCTGGCCGGAGCGCGAGCTCGTCGACGTACCGGCCGAGCGCGTCTGGTACGAGCCGGCACGGCCGCTCGCCACCGAGGCGCCCGGCGGGCACCAGGGACGGCCCCTGGACCTGGCCGATGTGCACGGGCGGCGGACCGTCGAGACCCGCCACGGGGGGAACGTCGCCGTGCGCGAGGAGAACGCCGCGGCGGCCCTGGAGGTCATGAGCCGGTTCGCGGTCGACCCGCGGCTGCTCACGTACCTGCCGCCGACGATGGCTCCGACCGCCACCTCGAAGGAGGAGGGCTACCTGGAGCACCCGGCCGAGGCCTTCGCCCAGTACCGGGCGGACGGCGTCGAGCGGGTGGTGTGCGAGGAGAAGCACATGGGCTCGCGCGCGGTGGCGCTGGTCTGCCGGGGCGCCGACGCGGCCCGCGAGCGCTTCGGCGTCAGCGGGGTGACCGGTGCGCTGCACACCCGTACCGGACGGCCCTTCTTCGACGATCCGGCCGTCACCGAGGAGGTCCTCGGCCGGCTGCGGACCGCGATCGGCGCCGCCGGGCTGTGGGACGAGCTCGACACGGACTGGCTGCTGCTCGACGGCGAGCTGATGCCGTGGTCGCTCAAGTCGGCCGGGCTGCTCCGCGCGCAGTACGCGGCGGTCGGCGCCGCCTCCGGTGCCGTCCTCCCCGACGCGGTCGCCGCCCTGGAGCGGGCGGTGGCGCGCGGGATCGAGGGGGTCGACGGGCTGCTCGCGAAGCAGCGGGAGCGGGCGACGGACGCGGCGGCGTTCACCGAGGCGTACCGCCGCTACTGCTGGCCGACCGAGGGTCTGGAAGGCGTGCGGTTCGCGCCCTTCCAGCTGCTCGCGGCGCGCGGGCGCTCGCTCGCGGCCGTGCCGCACGACGAGCAGCTCGCCCGGCTGGACCGGCTCGTCGAGCACGACCCGACCGGGCTGCTCCAGGTCACCCGCCGGCTCGTCGTCGACACCGGCGACGAGGCCTCGGTCCGCGCGGGCACCGACTGGTGGCTGGAGCTGACGGGCGCGGGCGGCGAGGGCATGGTCGTCAAGCCGCTGGCGGCGCTGGTGCGGGACGCGAACGGGCGCCTCGGGCAGCCGGGCGTGAAGGTGCGCGGCCGGGAGTACCTGCGGATCATCTACGGCCCCGAGTACACCCGCCCGGAGAACCTGGACCGCCTGCGGCAGCGCTTCCTCGGCCACAAGCGTTCGCTCGCCCTGCGCGAGTACGCGCTCGGCCTGGAGGCCCTCGACCGCCTCGCCGAAGGCGAACCGCTCTGGCGGGTCCACGAGGCCGTCTTCGCGGTCCTCGCGCTGGAGTCGGAGCCGGTCGACCCGAGACTCTGACCCGCAGGGCCGCCCGAACGCCGGCCGCGGACCCTGGCCGGCACCCGAGTGCCCGCCGCGAACCGTGGCCGGCGCCCGAGCGCCCGCGCGCCGCGGATCCTGGCCGGTGCGCGGTGCGCGGTGCGCGGTGCGCGGTGCGCGGTGCGCGCGTGCGGTGTGCCGTCCCCGGCCCGGGCCGGACCGCCGCGGCGAAGCGGCGATTCCGGTCGGTGTTCGCGAAGGCTTCACGAAGGCTTCGCGAACACCGCCGGGTCGCGCTCGCGGGGGGCGCAGGGGTGGCGTCGACGGCGCTCCCCTGCGCCCCCCGTGCTCGTTGACGCGTTTCTTCCGCACCCTCTAGCGTTCTTCACCCCATGACGTGACACAGCGTCAATAGTGTGGCGCAGTACGCCACATGAGGTGGGAACACACGCGCGAACACGCCGGTCGGCCACCGGCGGACGGTCTTCCCCGGAGGGCCCGCGGACGGTACGGGGGTGAGCGGTGATGAGTCTCTTCGGCCAGGACCGCTCCTTCCTCCACGCCCTCCCCGCGGCCGACCGGCGGTCGCTGCTCGCCGAAGGCGCCCGGCGCGTCTACGAACCCGGGGAGGTGATGATCCGCGAACGCGACACCAGCGCCTACGTCCTCGCACTCCTCTCCGGCTGGTCCGTCGTCTCCGTCGGCACCGAGCGCGGCTCCCGCCTCATCCTCGCCCTGCGCGGCGCGGGCGAGGTCGTCGGCGACCTCGCCGCCGTCGACCGCGGCCCGCGCAGCGCCAGCGTCACCGCCCTCGGCACGGTCGAGGCGGTGGCCGTCTCCGGCGACCGGTTCCGGCGCTTCCTCGCCGCCCGCCCGCACGCCACCGCGCTGATCATGCGCCAGCTCGCCACCCGGCTGCGCAGCGCCGACGTCGAACGCCGCGCGCTCGCCTCCGAGACCGTCCTCCAGCGCCTGGCCGCCCGCCTCGTCGAGCTGGCCGAGCGCGCCGGACGACGGGCCGACGGCGGCACCGTGCTCGACCTCCCGCTGCCCCAGCACGACCTGGCTGCGGCCATCGGAGCCACCCGGGAGGCCGTGGCCAAAGCCCTGCGCCTGCTGAGGGAGCAGGACGTCGTCCGCACCGCGAACCGCACCGTCGTCGTCATCGACATGCGGGTCCTGGTGCTGCTCGCGCAGGGGCGCGCACGCCCCGGCGGAAACCCGGCGGGCGAATCTCCGCCGGGTGTGTAAACGGCTACATCGCCGGCCGCGGAAGGCGGCCAGTCTGAACACGCGCACCACCACGGCACCACACACAGGGAGTCCGAGAGTGAGCAGTGCGGAAGTGAACGGGGTAGCGGGCGGGATCCACCGGTTCGTCGTCTTCGGCGACATCGTGGGCTCCGGGACCCTGGGCATGGCCGAGAAAGAGCTGCACCGGGCCGCGATGTACGCCGCCTTCGACGAGGCGTACGGCTCCGTCGGCGTCGAACCCGGCACCTTCCACCAGGAGGACCGGGGGGACGGCATCCTGGCCGCCCTGCGCCCCGACGTGCCGCCGACCCTCATGGTCGGGCGGTGGATCGACACCCTCTACGAGAGCCTGCGCGCCCACAACACGGGCCGCAGCCGGCGCCTGCGGCTGCGGATTGGCATGAACGCCGGGCTCGTCGCCCAGGACGCGCACGGGCTCGTCGGGCGGGCCGTGGACCTCGCCGCCCGGCTCTGCGACAGCGCCCCCGCCAAACAGATCATGACCGAGAGCGCCGAGGTCGACCTCCTGGTCGTCGTCTCCGACTGGCTGTACGGGAACGTGGTTGCCGAGGGCGGGCCCTACGTCGAACCGGCCCACTACCGGCCGGCCCGCGTCCGGTCCAAGGAGACCGATGAGACCGCGTGGTTCCACGTACCGCGCAGCACGGCCCCGCCGCTGACCGCGTCAGAGGCGGGCTCACGGACCGGCGTTGGGCCGTTGCGGGGGGACGGCCCAACGCCTCTGAATGGTGGCGGGAACCGTACGTACCACGTCGGGGGAGATCTGCTCGACGTCCACGGCAACACCATCCACGGGGACTTCACCGGCATCCGCAAGGGCCCGGCCGCGGGCGCGGGGGCGGGTGAACCGGAGTGAGCGACGAGGACGAGTCGGCGACCGGGAACGACAGCCCCGACTCCGGCCACGACCGGGACGACCGGGGCGACCGGGGCGACGCGCACGAACGGGGCGACCGTGGGGGCCGGGGCGGTGACCGCGGCGACCGGAGTGACCGGAGTGACCGGGGTGACCGCGAGCGCGGTGACCGGGACCGGGACCGGGGCGACCCCGCCGGTGAGCAGGCGCGTGAGCCGAGCGTCTTCGACGCCGCCGACCAGGGTCCCCTCGGCGGCGAGAGCGACACCGGCGGCGCCGCCACCGCGCACCGGGCCGTCCGCACCTGGACGAGCGGCGGAGCCGACCGGCTGACCACCATCCACGGCGACGGCACCGTCTTCGAGGGCAACCAGATCTTCGCCCTCTACGGCTCCGACCGCGCCCTCTTCGTCCAGGGCCCCGTCCCGCCCGAGACGCTCGACCACCTCGGCCGGGTGTACATCGCGACCTCCGGGTACGCCCGGATGCGGGCCCGGCTCGGCGACCACCGGGTCCTCGTCCTCTGCGGCGAACCCGGCAGCGGCCGCAAGGCCACCGCCCTCGCCCTCCTCGCCGAACTCACCGGCGGCAAGGTCTTCCGCCTCGACCCCCGGCACGGCGTCGACGAGATCACCGAGGACGTCCTCCAGGAGGGCGGCGGCCACCTCCTGGAACTGCTCACCGAGGACGTCCGCACCGAGAGCGAGCCGCGCCCCGCCCGCCCCGGCCGGGGCGAGCACGGCGCCGTCGCCCGCCGCCCCGCCACCCGCCTCTCCGAACTGCACCTCGACCGCTTCGGCGAACTGCTGCGCGGCCGGAACGCGTTCGGGGTCGTCCTCGTCGAGAACGGGGAGCTCGCCGACCGGCTCCTGCGCGGCCGGTACGGGATGTACTGCGCGCCCCCGCCCGCCGACGAGGTCCTCCACCGCCACCTCTGGCACCTGCTGCGCGCCGAGCCCGACGGGGCCCTCGGCGCCGCACGCGCGCGTGCCGGGCGGGCGGACGTCGTCCGGGCCCTCGGTCTGGAGGAGCTGCGGCCCCGCGAGGCCGCCCGGCTCGCCGACCACCTCGCCCGGCACTGGCGCGGGGAGATGACGGACGAGCAACTCCTCGCCGAGTGCGCCAGTTTCGTCCGCTCCCAGGCCCGTGAGTGGTTCGCGGGCGCCGACCGCCCCGGCGCGCTGCCGGAGGCGCTGCCCGTCCTGAACGCCGGCGCGTTCCGTATCGCCGTCGCCGTCTTCGACGGCTCCGCCTACAGCCTCGCCGCCGAGGCCGCCGAACTCCTCGCCTGGGAACTCGCCGTCACCCTCGACCCCGACCACGCCCCCGGGCGGCGGCTGTTCGGCACCCATGCCGAGCACCGGCCGGTGCAGGCCCGGGCCGTCCTGGAGGACGGCGAGCTGGACCTCGGCCCCGCCAAGGTGCCCGTGCGGGCCGTCCGCTTCCAGGGCGAGGCGCTCGCCGCCGCCGTCCTCGGCGAGATCTGGCACGGCTACCACAACGTCCGCGGCCCGGTGGCCCGCTGGCTGCGCGCCCTGTGCGACGACCCGCGCCCCGAGGTGTGGGTGCGCGCCTCCGTCGCCGCCGGCGTGCTCTGCTCCTGGGACTGGATCCACGGCTTCCGCGAGCTCGTGGTGCCGCTGGCGGTGACGGACGAGCCGCGGGCCCGGATGGCCGCCGCCACCGCGCTCGCCGAGGCCGCCCGCGATCCGCGCGTCCGGCCGGCGGTCGCCGCCGTCCTCAAGGACTGGGCCGCATCGGGCGAGGACACCCTCGTCCGGACGGCGCTGCTCGCCCACGGCTACGTCCTCGCCGCGGGCAGCGTCCCCGGCTCGCTCGACGCCCTCGCCCGGGTCGTCAGGACCCGCGAGGCGACCGACGTCGACGTGCTCGTGCCCGCCTCCTTCAGCGTGGCCCGGCTGCTCGCCTCCGGAGAGCCGGAGCCCGTGCTGCACCGGCTCCACCAGTGGCTCGGCGACGGCCGGCTCAACCTCGCCAACCTGGTCCACCTCGCCGTCATCCGCGCGCTGAGCACCCGGACCACCCACCTGTGGGGGCTGCGCGAGGTACCCGAACTCGACGAGCACGCGGCCCGCCCCCTGCTCGTCGCGCTGCTCGCGACCCGGCCCGAGCTCGCGCCCGAGCTCGCGCGGCTGCTGCGGCACACGCTCACCACGGCCCGCTCCGGAGAGGCGGCCCTCGAAGCCCTCGGCGGCATGCTCCGGCGCGCCGCGAAGGACCCCGAGGCGCTCGGGCACGTCCGCGCCTTCCTGCCGCGCCTCGCGGTGGACCGCCGCGACCGGGACCGGCTCAGGGGACTGCTGAACGAACTGGTCCGGGACCGTGACCGGCCCCTGGACAGAAGCGCGGCGCGCCGGATGTGGGACGCCGTGACGGAAGGAGCGAACCGATGACCGGGCCCGAGCAGAACAGGAACGCGCGGCCGGACGAGCGGGCGGGCCGGTACGAGCGGGACCGCGACGAGCGCGAGCGGTACGACGAACGGGACGGCCGGGAGCGGCAGCGGTACCAGGGACGCGACGGGCGCGAGCGGTACGAGGAGCGGGACCGGCGGGACCGGCAGCGGTACGAGGAGCGGTACGAGCCCCGGCCGTACGAGCGGCAGAACGGCGGCCAGCACTCCGGCGGCCGCGACGGGGACGAGGACCAGGACCTCGACCTCGACCGCGTACCGGACGAGGAGCCGGAGCAGTCGCGCGGCCCGGGGCGCCGGCACGCGGCGGCCTCGGGACGGCCGCGCGGCCCCCTCATCGGCGAGTACGCGCCCCCGTACCGCCGTCGCAGCGGCAAGGTCGCCGCCGTCCTCCTCTACCGCAACGGCGGCCACCGGGTGGTCTGGCCGGACCGCACCGAGGACGTCAACAAGCCGCTGTTCGGCTACCCGTACACGATCTTCGAGGTGCGGCTCGGCCGCAACGTCACCGAGTTCCGGCTCCAGCTGCCGGCCGCGGGGGACGGGGTCTTCTTCGACGCCGTCGCCAAGGTCCAGTGGGTGGTGACCGACCCGCACCTCGTCGTCCAGGAACAGGTCGAGGACGTCGCCGAACTGCTCCACGACGAACTGCTCGACGGCCTGCGCAGGCTGTCCCGGCGGTTCCGGATCACCGAGGCGCACCGCGCCGACGAGGCCGTGCGCGAGGAACTCGCCGCCGGACGCCTCAGCTTCGGCCGGGACATCGGGCTGCGGACCCGCGTCCTCGTCTTCATCGACCTCGACGACTCCGTCAAGGCGGAGGTCTCCCGCCGGGACATCGTCGGCGTCACCATGGAGGCCGACGAGCGCGAGGCCGAGGCCGAGCGGCGCAGGGAGGCGGCGGACCGCGCCCTGGTCGCCGAGCGCGCCCGCGAACTGGAGACCCTCTTCCGGCGCGGCGACCTGGCCCAGATCGCCCACCACATGGCGATGCACCCCGACAAGCAGTGGGAGATCCGCACCCAGCTCCAGCAGGAACGGCGCGAGGGCCAGGAGGACTACCTGCGGGTCTTCAGCCGGCTCCTGGACACCGGTGTCCTCGAACGGCACGACATCGGCGAGCAGATGTACCAGGTGCTCATGTACCTGCGGTCCCAGACCGGTGGTGTCCTCGGCGGCATCACCGACCGGGTCCTCAACCCCTCGGGCGACACGCCGCGGCGCCGCCGCGCCCTGGAGGAGGGCACCCCGGAGCCGAGCGAGCCGGACTGGGACGAGGAGAACCGGGACGCCCGACGCGGGCCACGGGACGAGGCGCGCCGGGACGGCCGGCGCGGGCCACGGGACGAGGCGCACCGGGACGCCCGGCGCGCGCCACGGGACGAGGAGCACGCGGAGGCCCCGCGCGACTCCCGGATCTACGAACCGACCCGCGTCGAGTCGGGCTCCGAGCGGGAGCGGGGAAGGTCCCGAACCCGTCGCGACGACCGGTTCGACGACGGCCGCGACCGCTACGAGCCGGACTCGTACGAACGGAACGACCGGTACGACCGCGACGACCCCTACGACCGCGAGAGCCGCGAGCTGCCGCGCCGGCCCACCGGGTCCACCCGGCCCAGCGCAGATTTCGACGACTGGGACGACGAATGAGCACCCCGGAACCCACTCCCGACCGGGCCCCCGTCCCCGCCCCCGTACCGCCCGCGGAGCTGCGGTTCATGGCCGAACGGCTCCTCGCCACCGTCCGGGAGGACATCGGCCGGGCCGACACCAAGGCCGCGATCCTGCTCTCCGGCGCCCTCGCGTTCCTCGCCGTCGTGTTCTCCGGGGACCGCGCCCCGCTGCCCACGGCCGGCACCGGACTCGCGTTCCTCCTCGCGGCGGGCGCGCTGTGGACGGCCGGGGTCCTGATGCTCGTCTCGGTCGTCCTGCCGCGCACCCGGATCGGCGCGGACCGCACGCTCCTGCGCGAGCTGACGGCCGGCCCGTCCGCGCCCGCGCTCCGGGAACGGCTCGGCGCGTCCGGCACGGACGCCACCGACTGGCTCCTCGAACAGGCCGGCGTGCACGGGCTCGTGCTCGCGGCGAAGTACCGGTGGCTGCGCCTGGGCGTGCTCGCGCTCGTGCTCGGCGCCCTCCTGGCCCTCTTCAGCGAACTGTGGTGAGAGAGAAGATGCAGTGGAACACCAAGGGGAGCGCCCTGCTCCTCGCCGGGGCGCTCCTCGCGCTCTCCGGCCCGCTCGGGGCGCCCGCCGCCGGGGCCCTCGACGCGCCCCGTACAGCCCTCACCACCGCCCGTACGGTCGCCGACCCCGCCGAGGGGCCCGACCCGATCGACTTCGCCGTCGTCGTCGACCAGTCGGCGAGCCTCGCCGAGAAGGACCTGGCGCGCGAGACCGAGGCCGCCGCGCTGCTCAGCCAGGGCGAGATATCGGAGCGCTCCCGGGCCACCGTCATCGGCTTCGGCAGCTCCGAGAAGCCCGGCCAGTCGCCCGTGAACGACGTCTGCCCGCTCACCGTCGCCGACGCGGCGGGCCGCGAGCAGCTCAGCACCTGCGTCCAGCGGCTGGGCCGCCGCGACGCCGCCCGCATGGGACCCGGCACCGACTTCCCCGCCGCCGTCCGGCAGGCCGTCACGCGCCTCACCGAGGGCGGGACCAGGACACCGGCCGTGCCCAAGGTCGTCTTCCTGCTCACCGACGGAAAACTGGACGTCGCCGACAGCCCGGAGTACGGCACCGACCGGGACACCCGCCAGTCCAACGGCGCGCGGCGGCTCACCGAGGAACTCGCCCGCGCCCGCGCCGCCGGCGTCCAGATCTGGCCGCTCGGCTTCGGCAGCGAGATCGACCGCTCCGCGCTCACCGCGATGGCCGAGGGCGGCTACCGGGGCGCCTGCTCCGACATCTCCGGGTCCGTCCCCCGTATGCGGGTCGTGGGCACCTCCGCCGAGATCGACAAGGCGCTCCAAGAGACCTTCGCCGCCGCCCGCTGCGCCCGGATCGCCGAGGGCACCGTCGGGAAACCGCCCGCCGACCTGACCGTGACCATCCCGCCGATCGCCACCGACGGCTCCCTCACGGTCGCCAAGCACGACCCGAAGGTGCGGGTCACCTACTTCGACCCCGCGGGCCGCAAGGTGCCCGTACGGGGCGAGTTCGACGGCTCGACCTTCGAGGTGAGCGGCCAGGACGGGCCCGTCGAGGCGCTGCGCGTGAAGGACCCGCTGCCCGGCCGCTGGCGCGTGCACATCGAGGCGCCGGAGGGCCACCGCGACCGGGAGGTCGCCGTCCGGGCCATCTGGCAGGGCCGCCTCCGCTCCGACGTCACCCTCGACCCGGCGTCCCCGCGCGCGGGGGAGAAGGTCACCGTGCAGGTGCGGATGCAGACCCGGCGCGGCGTCGTCATCACCGATCCGCAGCAGCTGGCCGGTCTCACGGCCTCGGCCGAGGTCGCCGGCGCGGGCTTCACCCCCTTCACCTTCAAGCTCGCCGACGACGGGCGGGCCCCCGACACGAAGGCCGGGGACGTCCGCTTCACCGGCACCTTCACCCTGCCCGCCGGGGCCACCGGCGACCTGGAGCTCGTCACGCGCATGGCCGCGCCCGGCATCACCTCCGACCGGCGCCCGGTGCACGCCCGGCGCGGCCCCGACGTACCGGTGCTGACCGCGGGGCTCACCGTCGAACGCGTCACCGTGCACCCGGGCGAGACCGTCCGCGGCACCCTCGACGTCACCAACAACGACTCCGCGCCGCACACCCTGAAGCTCGCCCTCCAGGACCAGACGCCGGGCGCCGAGCTCACCCTCGCCCCGACGCGGGTCACCGCCGTCGCGGGGCGCAGCACCCAGGTCCCCTTCACGGTGACCCTCGCGGCCGGCACGGCCCTCGGCGAACTCGGCGGCCGGGTCGCGGTCGTGGACACCGGCGACGGCGACACCGTCCTCGACACCGCCTTCCTCGACGTCCTCGTGGTGGCGCCGCCCACCTGGTGGGACCGCTGGTGGAAGGCCGTCGTCGGCGGCGCCGTCCTCGTCCTCGTCCTCGGTGTCCTCACCGGGATCCGGCTCGTCGCCCGGCGCCGCCGCCGCGACCTCACCGGGATCAAGCTCGAACTGTTCGACGGCGACCGTTCCCTGTTCGTCCTGATCATCCGCAAGGGGCAGAGCGAGAACGGAACCTTCTCCTTCACCGTCGACGAGCCGTACGGCGGGTCGCCGATGCTCCGCCACGTCCGGGGCGCCGCGGCCTCCACCGCCCACGTACTGCGCCGCACCGGCTCCGGCGAACTGCTGCTGCGGCCCCGGGGCGGCGGGCAGGTGCCGGTCAGGCCCGGCGAGCCGATCGGCCTCGGGGAGCACGAACTCGTCGTCCAGGGCGGCCGCGTGCCCACCCCGCGCAGGAGCCGGCCCCCGCGACGGCCCGACCCCGGCACGGGACGCGGCGGCGGCACGGGACCGGGCGCGGACCCCGGCGCCGGCACCGGCCCCGATACGGGATCGGGCGCCGGTCCCGGAACCGGTTCCTCCTCCGGGGCGACCGGAACCGGCGGGGCCGACACCTACGACGTGAACTTCTGAACGGGCACCGAGGAGAGACGACATGAAGATCTACCAGCCCATGCTCTTCGTCGGACTCGGCGGCACCGGCGGAAAGATCGGCACCGAGCTCGAACGTCAGCTCCGCCGGGAGCTGTGCGGACCCGACGGCACCGACCTCGTCGACGGCGGCCGCCGGCTCCCCTTCCAGCTGCCCGACTGCCTCCAGTTCGTCTACGCCGACTTCAGCGAGGGCGAGCTGCTGGGCTACCCCCAGTTCCGGGCCAAGGGCGCCGAGGGCGCCGCCTTCGCCCGTACCTCCCGCATGGTCCGCGACCTGCTGCCCACCGACTTCGACTCCTCGCCCGAGGTGACCCGCATGCTGCGCGTCTCCCTCCACGAGGAGACCCGGCTCTGGCTGCCGCCGCAGGCCCGCCAGCCGCGCGTCGCCCCCCTCAACAACGGGGCGGGACAGCTGCCGACCGTCGGGCGCTCCGCGCTCTTCGCGACCCTCCGCTCCGGACTCGAACCCGTCCTGCGGCAGCTCCGCGAGGCCATCGGCGCCATCGGGCAGGCGGCCGGCGACCTCAAGCGGGTCGGCGGCGGCCGCATCCGGGGCTGCGACGTCTTCGTCGCCTTCTCCGTCGCCGGCGGCACCGGCGCCGGCATCTTCTACGACTTCATCCACCTCATCGGGCACGAGTTCCGCAACGCCAAGGTGCCCGGCGTGAAGATCTACCCGCTCGTCGTCATGCCCTCCGCGTTCCCGCCCGAGGCGGGCGGCGGACGCGAGGCCGAACTCAACGCCGCCCGCGCCCTCGTGGACCTCTCGCGGCTCGTCGACGACCAGAACGTGCCCGACGCCCTCGACACCGTCGGCGACGTCGAGGAACGCGGCCGGCTCAGCGTCACCTACCCCGGCGACGGGGTCGTCGCCCTGCGCCCCGCCACCATGCAGACCGCCTTCCTCTTCTCCAAGCCGGCGGTCATCGGCAGCGAGGACCTGCGCCGCTCCATCACCGCCATGGTGATGTCGCTGATCGGCACCGAACTCGGCGAGGACACCGGGTCGGGGAACCGCTCCGACGACGACTACCAGTCCTTCGCCGCCAGCTTCATCAACAAGGCCGTGGAACGTTCGACCCCGGCCCGCTCCGGCATCGGCTACCGCGGCATGTCCACCAGCCTCGCCGCCTCCCTCACCGTGCCCGTCGACGACCTCGCCGAGATCGTCGCCGCCCGGCTCCTCGCCCAGGCCGTCCGCGGCATGGCCGAACGGGCCCGCCGACCCGCCCGGGACGGACAGGACATGGTCCGGGACCTCTTCACCCGCTCCGGCATCGGCCGGCTGTGGAGCCGCGAGGCGCCGGACGTCCCCCTGCCCGAGCAACTGCCCCGCGGCAGCCGGGACATCAGCCAGGAGCTCCGGCACCGGCTCAACGACATGGAGGACTCCCTCCAGCGCCTCGACGTCCAGCTCTCCCGCGAGATCCCCCGCCTCACCGAGGACTTCAGGCCCGGCTCGGGCGCCCGCGAACTCCTCGGTCTCGTCGGCCCGTTCCAGCTGCTGACCGTCCTCGCCGGCCTGCCCGGCCACCCCGACCGGGTGGCCAGGGAGGGCTTCACCGGCATGCTCGACAACCGGCGCAACGAGCCCGAGCGGCCCCCGAACGTCCAGGCCGCCGCCCCCAACATCCCCCACATCAAGCGCAGCGTCGGCGGAGTCGTACCGGCCCGGTGGACCGACCCCGACGTCCAGGACACCCTCGCCGCCCAGCAGGCCTGGTACCAGTGGCGCGCCCGCGTCCTGTGGCACCGCGGCTGGCAGGCCGGCGAGAACCAGTGGCGGCCCTCCCTCAACCGCGTCACCGCCGAGGTCGCCGAACTCGCCAAGGTGCTCCGCGCGCACGAGCAGGACGAGGCGAAGTCCTTCGCCGACAGCCGCCGCGAGCTCTACCGCGACGACCGCGCCGGCATCGCCTACCTGCTGCCCCCGCAGAACACCCTGCGCGCCTTCTACGACGACGTCATCGACCGCCTCGCCCAGAGCGAGGGCCTCCCGGAGACCACCGACGCCGCGACCCTCCTCGACCGGCTGGTCGCGCCCGACGACTGGCGGCGCGCCCTCGACGCCGTCCGCCGCTCGCCCGGGGCGGCCGTGAAGGAGATCAAGCAGGTCGTCGAGCGGCGGGTCAAGCGCCTCTTCGGCGAGGCAAACGAGGACGTCTTCGCCCGTCCCCTGCTGCCCTCCATGGAGCTGCTGCTCCGGGCCGCCGCGGGCGACGAGACCGCCGAGGCGAAGGTCGACCCGCGCTGGCTCGACCAGTTCCGCTCCCGGCTCGCCGGACTCCTCCCGGTCGGCTTCATCCCGGACGGCAGCGGCCCGCTCAAGATCCTCATCGTGCACCCGGCGAGCGAGTCCGACGGCCGCGCCGCCGGCTTCCTCGCGCAGGAACTCAACCTGCCCGCCCGGGTGTTCCCCGAGTGCCGGGCCGTCGACACCGACTCCATCACCGTCGTCTTCTTCCGCAGCGGCATGAACCTCACCGACATCTCCGAGGTCCGCAGCGTCCTCAGCGTCTGGTCCGAGGCCCGCGACTCCAGCGGCGAGGAGGACTTCCTGCACTGGCGCCAGCGGCTCGGCTACCAGGACGACTGGCTCGTCTCCACCGAACAGGACCGGCAGCGCATCCTCCACCGGCTGCTCTGCGCCATGTGGAACGGCCACATCGCCGCCGAGGGCCGGGCCGACTCCCCGGACCTCGTCCGGATCCGCCTCCAGGAGGGCGAGGGCGCGACCATGTCGCTGCGCCTGGAGGGCTTCGACGGCTCGCTCTCCAGCTGGGCGGGGCTGCTGCGCGCGTACGAGCGCTGGGCGCTGCTCGACGAGGGGCAGATCATCGAGCAGTTCTGCGAACGGCTCATGCGCGCCCTGCCCCAGGGCCTCGCCCAGGTCCCCGCGCCCCCGTCGCCGCTCTTCACCCACTTCGTGGAGAACGTCGCCCCGCGCCAGCTCGCCCTCATCGACGAGATCGCGGCCGAGTACGGCGAGGCGGACAGCGAATGGCTCGCGCCGCTCCGCCACTTCTGGTCGGTCACCTACCCGGGCGCGCTCGACATGCGCTTCCCGACCGCGGTCCGCCCGACCCGTGCGACCCTCCGCGCCCTCTACGAACGCCACGGGCCCCGCCGGGGCCAGGGCCAGGGGCGCGGCCAGGAGCCGAGGCGTCGGCGGGGGCAGGGGCAGGGGCAGGGGCAGGGGTACGTCCCCGAGGCCCGCCACGAGCCCCGCCCGCGTCCCCGGTACGAGTCCCCCTCCCGGTACGAGTCGGGCGCCGGGTACGCGCCCCGGCCCCGGTACTACGAGGACGACGAGTCGGGGCTCGGGCGCGACACCGATGCGGGGGAGTTGCGCGACGACGGGCGCGCGTACGAAGAGGGGCGCGCGTACGAGTCCCGGTCCAGGTACGACGACGGACGCGTGTACGAGTCCCGGTCGGGGTACGACGACGGCCCGGCGCACGACTCGCGGTCCGGGTACGACGACGGTGCCGGGCGTGGGAACCACGGTCGGCGCGATCCGCGTTCCGCGTACGCGAAGGGGCCCACGTCCCCACCGCCGCCGTCCGCCTACGAGGGCGACTGGGAGCTGGATCCCGAGCCGGCCTTCGGGCCCGACGACGAGGGCTACGAGACGGGTTACCAGACGGGTTTCGAGACGGACTACGAGACGGACTACGAGACGGATGACGAGAGGGGTTACGGGACGGGTCACGGCCCGGGGTCCGGGCCCGCCCACGACGAGCCGCACCGCCGCGACAGGGCCGGTGAGGAAGAGTGAGCCCCCACGTCCTTCCCGTCCTGCCCGAACGGCCGCTGCCGGGCCACGCCGTCTGCCTCGACCTGCGGATGCCGACGGACGGCGCGTACGGGCTCGAAGCCGTCGTACGTGCCGCTCTGGACGTCCCGCAGCCCGGCGGCGAGCGGCGCTTCCTCGTCGTCGACGAGGCCGACCGGCTCGTCGCCCACCAGCTGCTCTACGAACGCCTCTCCTCCTACGGCCCCGCGCACATCGTCTGCCTGGCGGTCGGCGGCCGGGGCGGGCGGACCCTGAGCCGTACCCTCACCCTCCGCCCGCCCGCCGCCGGCGTCCTGTGGGTCTTCGACTCCACGGAGGACGGCGTCCCGGGCGAGGCCGTGCTGCGCCCGCTCGTCGAGGTCCTGTCCACGCCCGAGGTCTTCGACGCCGTCCTGCGCGCCCTCGGCGGCGTGGTGCACGGCGTCGCCGTGCCGGCCGTGCGGGTCCTGGAGCACGACCTCACCGACGAGGCCCGGGCGCGCGCCTGGCGCCAGGCCGTGGAGGGTCTCACCGGACCCGAGGTCCCGGCGGTGAACGTCTCCGCCGACCAGGTGCCGGGCGCGCTCGCGCTGCTCCTGGACGAGGGCGTCCCGCGCTCCCTCTCCGGCCACCAGTGGCTGCCGCCTCAGGGCCGGGCGGGGGCGAGGCTCGCCGCCTGCGACGCGGCGGTCGGCGAGGCCGTCGAGGGCTACCAGCGGGTGCGGGGACCGGCCGGTCTGCTCACGCGGGCGGGCCGGTCCGTCGACCTGCCGGCGGACATCGAGCGGGTGACGGAGGAGCTGGACCGGTTCCGTACCGCCGTCGCGGACGCGTTCGGCGCGGCGGGCGGCACCCGGCTCACCGCCGAGCACCGGGGGGTGCTGCGGGACCGCGGGGTCGAACTGCCGGAGCTGCCGCGGGAGATCTCGCGGGCCGGGATCGTCCCGGCGCTGCGCGACCTCACCCACGACCTGATCGGCAAGGGGCTGCCGCTGCGGTCCGTGGCGGCCCGTCTCTCCGCGCTGTCCGCGCGCACCGCGCCCGTCGGAAGCGCGGCCCGGCTCGCCCGGCTGGACGCGATCTGCGGTCCCGAGCGGCTGCGGCGACTCGGCGCCCGGTACCCCTTCACGGCGGGCGGTTCGCGGCCCGCGGCCTTCGCCGTGACCGGGCTCCTGGCGCTGCTCGCCGGCGTCTGGCCGCTGCTCGGCTGGGTCCTCGGCCCCGCCGTCGGCGTCCTGGCCGCCGGACTCGCCCATCTGATGCTGCGCCGCAGACCGAACCGTTCGCCCGACGGCCGGATCGACGGCGGCGGTGCCACGGGCGCGGCGCCCCGGCTCTTCGGCGGCCTGCTCGGGGGCCTCGCCGGGGCGGGCCTCGGCCAGTTCCTGGGCCTCCCCGTGTGGGCCGGGGCGGTGGCGGCGACCGTGTCCGTGGCGGCCGTCGTCCTGCTCGCGCTGCGCGACTGGAGCCGGGCCGTGGACGACTGGTGGATGCGCGCCGACCCGGAGGAGGCCTGGCGGATCCTGCGGGAGATCCAGACCCTGGTGGTCACCACCGCCGTGCACGACTGGCTCTTCGCCGAGGTGCGGCACCACTGCTCGGCCGGGGCGGGAGCCGTGGCCGGGCTGCTCCGGGGCCTCGCGGAGACCGCCGACGCGCACGGGCAGCCGCACGCGGCACGGACGGCCGCCCGCCCGGAGGCGGAGCCGCCGCCGGTCCGGGACTCCGGTACGGCGTCCTGGAGCTGGGAGGACTGGAAGGACGACGCCGACGACTGGGGGGACGGGCCGGAGGCCTGGGGCGACGGAGCCGAGGCCTGGGGGGACGGGGCGGAGGCCTGGGGGGACCGGGCGGAGGCCCTGGGGGACCGGGTGGAGCACGACCGCCGGCCCGGCGGGGACGAGGAGCCGCCGGTGGCCGAGCCGGAGCCGGCTCCGTTCGCCCGCGCCGCGCACGTACCCCCGCCCGCGCACGTACCGCTCCCCGCGCCCGGATGGCTGGAGCGGCGGTACGGGGACGGGGGCCCCGCGCTCGTCGACACCCTCGTCGGCGACCTGATCGCCGGGACCGTCCTGATCCTGGACCGCTGCTGGGCGGGCATCGAGCGCGATCCCGGCGCCCTCGCGCGGGCCGGTCACGAGCAGCGGATCACGGAGCTCCTGGACGAGACCCGGCTCCGGCTGGAGCGGGACGTGGCGGCCTCGCCGCCGCCCCGGTACGAGGGCCTGCGCGACCCCGACGCGCTGACCTCCCTCGCGGCCTTCACCGACCGTTCCGACCGGCCCGACGCGGCCCGTCTCACCGGGGTCGCCGCCGACGCGGTGGCCCGGCTGCTCCTGGCCGAGGACGACCCCGGCCGCACGGTCGCGCTGTGCGGCCCCGAGCACCTGCGGCTGCTCTCCCACGATCCGCTCGCCGCACGGCAGGTCCGGTTCGTGCCCGAGGCGATGCGGCGCGGGGCCGCCGGGGACGACATCTGGCGGGGCGCCGCCGAGGACGTGGTGTGGACCGGCGCGGGACGGCACGCCGGCATCCTCCGTCTCGTACCGCTGCGCGCGGACGTCGTGCACACCGTCCGCGCCGAGGAGGCGGGAGAACCGTGACCGACCCGAACCACCCGAGCGACTCGACTCATCCGAGCGACTCGAACCATCCGAACTATCCGAGCGATCCGCGGTACTTGGACGACCCGAGCGACCCGAGCGGCCCGAGCGGCCCGCATCCTCCGCACCACCCGACGGACCCGGTCCATCCCGGCGATGCGAACCGTCCGATCGGCCCGGACCACCCCGATCACCTGAGGGAGCCGACCACGCCGACCCATCCGTACTACCAGGAGCTGGAGTTCCTCACCCACCGGGAGGACCCGGTCCGCTTCGCCGTGCGCTACGGCGAGGACCACCGGCCGCCCGGCCGTCCCGGCGTCCTGGCGCGCCGGGTGACCCTGGGCAAGGGCTCGCACGTCCTCCAGTACCGGCTGGCGTCCTCGGCACAGGGCGACCCCGAGGCGTACGGCCGACTGGAGCGGGAGGTGGCGGCCGCCGTCGCGCTCGAACGGCGGTACGGCGGGGCCAGGTTCGGCGCGGTCTTCGCGCGGATCGTCGGCTTCGACCTGACCGCCGCCGAGCCCTTCGTGCTGTACCGGCCGCCGACGGGCCGCCCGCTGTCCGAGTGGGCCGGGCGCCTCGGCGCCGAGGACCAGGAACGCATCACGGGCCAACTCGCCATGGCCGTACGGCTCCTGGGCGAGGTCTCGCTCGTGCACCGGGCCATCGCGCCCGACACCGTACGGTGGGACGGCGCCCGGGTACGGCTCGGCGAACCGTACGCGGCGCAGCGCGCGGGGGAGGCCCGCGAGCCCTTCGGCGGCGCCCCCTGGGCCTCGCCCGAACAGCGCGCGGGCCGGGGCGCCGCCGATCCGCGCGACGACCTGTGGTCCGTCGCCGAACTCGCCTACTACCTGCTCTCCGGCCGCCCCGACCGGGGCGAGGGACCCCCGGCGGACCTGGCCGACTACCGCCGTCTCGCGGCCCTCGGACAGAGCGGGCTCTTCGCCGCGCGCGCGGCGGACCGGCCCCACCCGGCCGAGCTCATGCGGCTGCTGCACGTCCCCGACCCGCTCGCCGGCAACGTCGGGGCGGCCGACCCGCTCGACCGGTGGCGTACCGAGTACGACCGCCAGATCGCCCGGAAACGCGAGGCCACCGCACCCCACCGGGACCCGGAGGAGCCGCCCCCGCCGAGCCCACGACCCGGGCGTCCCTCGCTGCGCGACCGGATCTTCGGCGGCGACTCCTACCGTCCCGCCGAGCCCGTCGCCCCGCCGGACCCGGCTCCGCTCCCGGCTTCGCGGAACCGGATGTGTCCGTACTGCCTGCTCCCCGTCGAGTACGACGAACGGCTGCTCGTCACCATCGACGCCAAGGGCAACCGGATCCGGCTGGACCTCAGCGCGGAACGCCGGCCCGGCCATGTCGCCGACGCCCTGCGCAAGGCCTACCACCTGTGCCCGCACACCGTGGACGGCGACGAGGAGCACGAACTCCCCGTCCCCTACCTCACCAACGGCGAGCCGCTGTCGATCGCCCTCGTCGGCAGCTCCT
This sequence comes from Streptomyces sp. R44, assembly GCF_041053105.1. NCBI lineage: Bacteria > Bacillati > Actinomycetota > Actinomycetes > Kitasatosporales > Streptomycetaceae > Streptomyces > Streptomyces sp. R44. The sequence goes on from NZ_CP163444.1 coordinate 6,540,308, forward strand.
CCGTCGGCAAGACGCACCTCCTGGCCGCCATGCTCGGCGAGGTCGAGCTCGGCGGCCTCGAACCGTACGGACTCAAATGCCGGCCGCTCAACCCCGAGGCCCACAGGACCTTCGTGCACGACCGGGTCCAGCGGCTCAAGGAGGGGCGGCAGCTGGGCCGGACCGGACAGCAGACCTTCGCGCGCTTCGCCGACGGTCTCCTCGTCCAGGCGGGCGGCGCGACGCCCCGGCCCGTCGTCTTCTTCGACCTCGCGGGGGAGGACCTCGCGCAGGACGGGGAGGTCGGGCGCTTCCTCATGGGCGTCGACGCGTTCGTCTTCGTCCTGGACCCGCTGCGGGCCCTGCGGCTGCCCGGGCTCGACCCCGTGCGTGAACAGAGCGGGCTGCGGCGGCGGGACTTCGGCGACGAGGCCTTCACGACCGTGCTCAACCGCATTCCCCGGCAGGAGGGCGGACTCGTCGCCGCGCCCGCCGCGCTCGCCGTCAACAAGAGCGACCTCGTCCGCTTCGAACCGGTCGTCGACCGCTGGCTGGGCCGGGCGCTGCCCGGCCGCCACGACCCGGCGGCGGCCCGGGAGGAGAGCCGGGACGCGTACGCCTTCCTCGCCCATCACGCCGGCGCCGCCTGGCTGAAACCCTTCGACGACTGCGTCGACTGCACGCTGCACTTCGTCGCCGCGACCGGCGGGCAGGCGCGGGGTGACCGATTTCCGCACGGGGCCCGGCCGCGCCGGGTCCTCGCGCCGTTGCTGTCGCTGTTCGCCCTGTGCGGGCTGCTGCCCGGGGCGGAACCGATGGAGGGGATCGTCCGATGACACGGACGGAGCACGAGGCCGACCAGATCGTCTTCCGCTGGGACAGCGAGAACCTCACCGGCAACACGGGCTTCGGACCGGTCGCCTGGTCCGGGCCGCGCGACGACGCCGAGAACCTCTTCCGGGTCTCCGGGCCCGTGCTGCGGGCCAGCGGGGACGAGATCCGGCCGGCCCTGATACGGCTCCGGGAGCGCGGATACGTGATGCTGATCCGGCGCGTGCCGTTCACGGACGCCGACGGCCGGACGTCCGTGCTCTGCCACGCCCTCGTCGGCGCGCCGAGCCTCCTCAAACCCTTCGTGTGCCTCGGGCTCCACGGCTGGGAGTGGGAGGGCGCCGCGCACGCCGCCGGGGCGCGCGGCCGGCTGCCGGTGGTCCCGGCAGAGGCCCTCGCCCCCGGCGGGGGGCTGGCCGAGCTGGACCGGCGCCTGCCCTACGTGGCGGAGGAACTCGTCGGCGCCGTGGCGGAGTTCCTGCGGCACCCCGAGGGGCCGTTCACCATCCTCGACGAGCGGGGCGACACCGCGCCTCCCGTCCTCTGGGGCCTGCAGAGCATCGTCGGCGCGGTCACCCGGCACCCGTGGACCTTCGCCACCCACGACACGGTCGAACTGCCCTCGCTCCAGTTCGCGTTCGTCGGCCGCTGGTCCGGCGCGGCGAGCCGCAACACCGAACGGCGCCGCGTCGACCCGCGCGAGCGGTGCGGCGACCGGGCGGAGGAGATCGCGACCCGGCTGGTCCGCCACCACCTGGCGGAGATCGAGGAGCACGGCCGGGACCACGTGGTCGCGAGAGTCCTCGGCACGACGGCCTCCACCCACCGGGGCCCCCTCCTGGACACGGCGGCCAGAGCGGCGGACACCCTGGACACGCTGGACCACCGCGGAAGCGCCCCGCGCGGAAGAGGCCGCCCGCCCAGGGCCCCCCGCGACCAGCGCACGACGGGCTCCCGGGACCAGGCGGGCGCGGGCTCCGGGCAGCAGGGCACCCATGACGCCCGCGACCAGGCGGGCCGGGCCTCGCGGCACGAGGGGACTCCGGATCCCCGCCATCAGCCCGGCCCGGGCTCCGAGGGCGTACCGGATCCCCGGGACCGGTCCGGCGCAGGCCCCCGGTACGAGGACACGGCAGGCACCCGCGACCAGGGCGCCCCGGGCTCCCGGGACCAGGAGGGATCAGGCCCCCGGTACGGGGACACCCCGGGCTCTCGGGAGTGGGGCGGTTCGGGGCCGCGAGACCAGGGCGCCCCGGGTTCCCTGGACCAGTCCGGCCACGGCCCCCGGCACGGGGACGCCCCGGTTTCTCGGGAGCAGGGTGGTTCGGGGCTGCGGGACCGGTACACCCCCGGCTCCCGGACCCCGGCTTCGGCCGGGCGTCGGGACGAGCGGTCCGGCCCCGACCCCCGCGACGAGGACGCCCTCGGCTCCCGGGACCAGTCCGGGGCGGACCCCCGGGAGCAGCGCACGCCGGGCTCCCGGGACGCGTCCGGCGCCGACCCCCGGCACCGGTCCGGCCCGGACCCCCGGCGCCAGGGCGCCCCCACCCCCGCGTACCCCGACTCGCCGCCCGGCGGGAACCCCGAGCCGCCGGGCTCGTCGTACCCGGCCGCCCCTGATGCCCGGCCCCGCCCGGCCGGCCGTACGGCGCCCGCCCCGGACGGGGAGCCGCAGACCCCCGGCAGGCCCGGTGCCCCGGACGGAGGCGCGGCCGCCGTGCCCGCCTACCCCGCCGAGCCCCCGTCGGCACCCGAGGCACCCCGCCCGGCGCCCGGTGCCGTCGCCTACCCCCGTCCCGTACTGCCGCGCGTCCGGCCGGAGTGGACCGGGCCCGGGAAGGGGGCACGGCGGGGGCCGGGGAGGCGGGAGCGGGAGGCGGAGACCTCGCTCGTGCACAAGCTGCCGAACGTGCGCAGCCCGGAGGAGGCGCGGGAGCTTGTCGTGGCCGCCGGCCACCGCGAGCTGCTCGATGCGCTGCGCAAGCACCAGGCGTACATCGTCGTCACCGTCCTCCTGGAGGAGATCGCCCGGCGCCTGCCGTCCTGGGAGCATCCGCTGCGCCGGGAGCTCTGCGAGGTCGCCATCTCCAGGGCGCTGTGGGCCGTCGCCCCGCCCGCCGCGCGGGACGACCGCTCCGAGCCGGCGGAGGAGCAGCGCGCGGCGAACGCCGCCGAGCTGTACCGCTGGGCGGTCCGCCCGCTGCTCGCCGGCGGCGACGCCCCGGTCGGCACGGTCGCCGAGCTGCTCTCGCGGCTCCGGACGAGCCCGGAGCCGTCCGCCTGCGAGGCGTTCTGGCTGATCGTGGACGGGGAGCGCCCGGGGCTGCCGGACGCGGTCTGGCTCTCGCTCCTGAAGGAGGCGTACGGCCTGCCCCGCACTCCGCACGGCCCCGCGCCCGCGTTCTCCCCCGGCGAGGACCTCGGCAGCGGCTACACCCGGCGCTTCCTGCGCCGCGCCGCGCTGCTGATCGGCGGTCTGGTGGCCGCGATCCTCCTGATCGGCGTCGCCCAGTGGCTCACCTGAGCGTCGAAACGCGGGCCAGGGCCGCCCGGCTCCGTCAGGATGGTTGCATGGGATTCCATGTCGATTCCGAGACCGGGCGGCTGCGCCGCGTCATCCTGCACCGGCCCGATCTGGAGCTGAAGCGGCTCACCCCGACCAACAAGGACGCCCTCCTCTTCGACGACGTGCTGTGGGTGCGGCGGGCCCGGCAGGAGCACGACGGCTTCGCCGACGTGCTGCGCGACCGCGGGGTGGAGGTGCACCTCTTCGGGGACCTGCTGCGCGAGTCCCTGGAGGTCCCGGCGGCCCGCGCGCTGGTCCTCGACCGGGTCTTCGACGAGAAGGAGTACGGGCCGCTCGCCACCGACCACCTGCGCGCGGCCTTCGACTCGCTGGACGCCGCCGCGCTCGTCGAGGCCCTGGTCGGCGGCATGACGAAGCGGGAGTTCCTGGCGGCGCACCGGGAGCCGACCTCGGTCCGCTTCCACGCCCTGGACCTGGACGACTTCGTCCTCGGCCCGCTGCCGAACCACCTCTTCACCCGGGACACCTCGGCCTGGATCTACGACGGCGTCTCCATCAACGCGATGCGCTGGCCTGCCCGGCAGCGCGAGACGGTGCACTTCGAGGCGATCTACAAGCACCATCCGCTGTTCACGGGCCCGGAGGCGGGTTCCTTCCACCACTGGTCGGAGGGGCAGTCGGACTATCCGTCGACGATCGAGGGCGGGGACGTCCTCGTCATCGGCAACGGCGCCGTGCTGATCGGGATGAGCGAGCGGACGACCCCACAGGCGGTGGAGATGCTGGCCCGGGGGATGTTCGCGGCCGGATCGGCGCGCACCATCATCGCGCTGGACATGCCGAAGCGGCGGGCGTTCATGCACCTGGACACGGTGATGACGATGGTCGACCAGGACACGTTCACGCAGTACGCGGGGCTCGGCATGCTCCGCTCGTACACGATCGAACCGGGCGACGCGGGGCAGTCCCTGCGGGTCACCGACCATCCGCCGGAGCAGATGCACAGCGCCATCGCGGCGGCGCTCGGGCTCCAGGACATCCGGGTGCTCACGGCGACCCAGGACGTGCACGCGGCGGAGCGCGAGCAGTGGGACGACGGGTGCAACGTGCTGGCGGTGGAGCCGGGGGTGGTCGTCGCGTACGAGCGGAACGTCACGACGAACACGCATCTGCGCAAGCAGGGCATCGAGGTGATCGAGATCCCCGGCAGCGAACTGGGCCGGGGGAGGGGCGGTCCGCGCTGTATGAGCTGTCCGGTGGAGCGGGACGCGGACTGAGGAGCGAGCCGGGCGAGGGGGAGGGGGCTGTATATAAATGTTGAAGTGCGTATACACTTCCAGAGTCCCCGACCCGCCGTCCTCCCGACCGTACCCACAGGAGCGCGTCCCATGGCCACAGACCTCATCGGCCGCCACTTCCTCAAGGAGCTGGACTTCACCGCCGAGGAGTTCCGCGGCCTGATCGAGCTCGCCGCCGAGCTCAAGGCCGCCAAGAAGGCGGGCACCGAGGTGCAGCGGCTGCGCGGCCGGAACATCGCCCTGATCTTCGAGAAGACCTCGACCCGGACCCGCTGCGCCTTCGAGGTCGCCGCCGCCGACCAGGGCGCCTCCACCACCTACCTCGACCCCTCGGGCTCCCAGATCGGCCACAAGGAGTCGGTCAAGGACACCGCCCGCGTCCTCGGCCGGATGTTCGACGGCATCGAGTACCGCGGGGACAGCCAGGCGAACGTCGAGGAGCTCGCCGCCTTCGCGGGCGTGCCGGTCTTCAACGGCCTCACCGACGACTGGCACCCCACCCAGATGCTGGCCGACGTGCTCACCATGACCGAGCACGTGGACAAGCCGGTCGACGGGATCGCCTTCGCCTACCTCGGCGACGCCCGCTTCAACATGGGCAACTCCTACCTCGTCACCGGCGCCCTCCTCGGCATGGACGTGCGGATCGTCGCCCCGCAGGCCTACTGGCCGGCCGAGGACGTCGTCGCCGCGGCCCGCAAGCTCGCCGAGACCAGCGGCGCCACGATCACCCTCACCGAGGACGTGTCCGAGGGCGTCGCCGGCGCGGACTTCGTCGTCACCGACGTCTGGGTCTCCATGGGTGAGCCCAAGGAGGTCTGGGACGAGCGGATCGCCGCCCTCTCCCCGTACTCCGTGACGATGGACGTGCTGCGCGCCACCGGGAACCCGGATGTGAAGTTCCTGCACTGCCTGCCCGCCTTCCACGACCTGGGCACGGCCGTCGGGCGGGACATCCACGCCCGGCACGGTCTGACCGAGCTGGAGGTCTCGGACGAGGTCTTCGAGTCGGCGCACTCGGTCGTCTTCGACGAGGCCGAGAACCGGATGCACACCATCAAGGCGGTCCTGGTGGCGACGCTGGCCGGTCCGGCCGGGAAGTAGCCCTGCCGGGGACTTTCGTCGGGGAGCTCCGCCGGGGAGCTCCGCCGGGGATCGGTCCTACGGGCGGCGCCGCCGCTGGGCCGGTATCGCCGGGAGCGTGAACCACATCGCCTTGCCGTGCGCGGTGGGGCGGTGTCCGCAGTCGCTGCTGAGCGCGCGGATCAGGAGGAGGCCCCGGCCGTGCTCCTGCCAGGGGTCGACCTCGGTGTCCGGGCCCGGGTGGACGAGCTCGTCGGGGCCGGCGGGCTGGGAGTCGTGGACCTCGATCTGACAGCCGCCGGGCGCGGCGAGCAGTTCGACGACCAGCTCGATGGGGCCCTCGCCGGCGGTGTGCTCGACGGCGTTGGCGACGAGCTCCGCGGTGAGGAGCTCGGCCGTGTCGCTGTCGGGCCGGTCGGCGGCCACGGGGTCGATGTCGGTGAGCGCGGTACGGATCAGGGCGCGGGCGATCGGCACGGCGGCGGTGGTGTGGGGCAGCCGGATGCGCCAGGAGACGGCGGGTCCGGCGGTCTCGATCCCGGGCTCTGCGAGGGCGGGTCCGGCGGTCTCGATCCCGGGGCTCACGGCCGCGGGTCCGGTGGCTTCGGGCATGGGGGGCGGGCTCCCTTCGACCGAGGGGCGGGTGGGGCGAGTGGGGTGGGGCATCCCGAGACGTCCTGGTTTCAACCTTACGAGGCGCAAAATCCTCTTCCCAGGGCACCCCCTCCCTTCCGGTGGGGACTTGGGTCGGCCGCGGCGCGGGACCTTGTGGGCGCTCGCATATCGCGTACTCGTGACGACAGTCACAGTACGGTGATACCCTCCCTGCGGAGGAAGGAGGCCCCTCGGATGAGCCCCTTTACCGGCTCCGCGCCCCGCACGTCACGCTGGCAGCATCTGCGCCTGGACATCGACCAGGGCGTCGCCACCGTCACCCTGGCCCGCCCCGCGAAACTCAACGCCCTCACCTTCGGCGCCTACGCCGATCTGCGCGACCTCCTCGCCGAGCTCTCCCGCGAGCGCGCCGTCCGCGCCCTCGTCCTCGGCGGCGAGGGCCGCGGCTTCTGCTCGGGCGGGGACGTCGACGAGATCATCGGCGCCACCCTCGCCCTCGACACCGCCCGGCTGCTCGACTTCAACCGGATGACCGGCCAGGTCGTCCGCGCACTGCGCGAGTGCCCCTTCCCCGTCGTCGCCGCCCTGCACGGGGTCGCCGCCGGCGCCGGGGCCGTCCTCGCCCTCGCCGCCGACTTCCGGATCGCCGACCCCACCACCCGCTTCTCCTTCCTCTTCACCCGGGTCGGGCTCTCCGGCGGCGACATGGGCGCCGCCTATCTGCTGCCCCGGGTCGTCGGCCTCGGCCACGCCACCCGCCTCCTCATGCTGGGCGAGCCCGTCCACGCCGCCGAGGCCGAGCGGATCGGGCTGTTGAGCGAGCTCACCGAGGAGGGCGCGGCGGGGGAGCGGGCCGCCGCCCTCGCCCGCCGCCTCGCCGACGGCCCCGCCCTGGCCCTCGCCCAGACCAAGGCCCTGCTCACCGCCGAACTCGACATGCCGCTCGCCGCCGCGGTCGAACTGGACGCGGCCACCCAGGCGCTCCTGATGAACGGCGAGGACTACGCCGAGTTCCACGCGGCCTTCACCGAGAAGCGCGCCCCGAAATGGCAGGGCCGCTGATGACCCCGGGACCGGAGCACGGCGCCCGGGAAGGCCGGGAACCCGCAGGCCCGGGCCCTGGCCCCCGGACCGTCGCCGTCGTCGGTGGCGGACCCGGAGGCCTCTACGCCGCCGCGCTGCTGAAGCGGCAGGACCCGGCCCGCGAGATCACCGTCTGGGAGCGGAACGCGCCCTCCGACACCTTCGGCTTCGGCGTCGTCCTCTCCGACGAGACCCTCGGCGGCATCCGGGACGCCGACCCCGTCGTGTACGAGGCGCTCCGCCGCGAGCTGGTCCGCTGGGACGACATCGACGTCGTCCACCGGGGCCACCGCACCACCTCCACCGGCCACGGCTTCGCCGCCCTCGGCCGCCGCCGCCTCCTGGAGATCCTGCACGCCCGCTGCGCCGAGCTCGGCGTACGGCTCCGCTTCCGCACCGAGGCCCCGCCCGCCGCGGTCCTCGCCGCGGACCACGACCTGGTCATAGCGGCCGACGGCGTCCACAGCCGCACCCGCGAGACCCACGCCGCGCACTTCCGCCCCCGGATCACCACCCACCGCTGCCGCTACATCTGGCTCGCCGCCGACTTCCCCTTCGAGGCCTTCCGCTTCGAGATCGCCGAGACCGAGCACGGTGTGATGCAGCTGCACGCCTACCCCTTCTCCCCGGCCGACTCCACCGTCATCGTCGAGATGCGCGAGGAGGTCTGGCGGGCCGCCGGCTTCGACGAGCTCGACGAGGCCGAGTCCGCCGCCCGCTGCGCCAAGGTCTTCGCCGAGGCGCTCGGCGGCCGCGAGCTCCGCTCGAACAACTCCGCCTGGACCGCCTTCCGTACCGTCGCCAACGCGCGCTGGTCCCACGGCAACACCGTCCTCATCGGCGACGCCGCCCACACCGCGCACTTCTCCATCGGCTCCGGCACCAAGCTGGCCGTCGAGGACGCCGTCGCCCTCGCCGCCGCCGTCGGCGCCCACCCCACCCTCGACGAGGCCCTCACCGCGTACGAGACGGAGCGCCGTCCCGTCGTCGAGTCGACCCAGCGCGCGGCCGGCGCCAGCCTGCGCTGGTTCGAGGAGCTCGCCGGCCACGTCGACCGGCCGCCCCGCCGCTTCGCCTTCGACCTGCTCACCCGCAGCCGCCGCGTCACCCACGCCAACCTGAGGCTGCGCGACCCCGCCTTCACCGCCGCCGTCGAGGAGGACTTCGGCTGCCCGCCCGGCACCCCGCCGATGTTCACCCCCTTCCGGCTGCGCGGACTGACCCTCCGCAACAGGGTCGTCGTCTCTCCCATGGACCTGTACGTCGCCGAGGACGGCGTCCCCGGCGACTTCCACCTCGTCCACCTCGGCTCCAGGGCCCTCGGCGGCGCCGGACTCGTCATGACCGAGATGGTCTGCGTGAGCCCCGAGGGCCGCATCACCCCCGGCTGCACGGGCCTCTGGACCGACGCGCAGGCCCAGGCCTGGTCCCGGATCGCCGACTTCGTCCACGCCTCGGCGCCCGGCACCGCACTGGGCGTCCAGCTCGGCCACTCCGGCCGCAAGGGCTCCACCCGCCGCATGTGGGAGGGCATCGACCAGCCGCTCCCCGAGGGCAACTGGCCCCTCGTCGCCGCCTCGCCCCTCCCGTACCGGCCCGGCGTCAACCAGACCCCGGCCGCCCTCGACCGCGCCGGACTCACCGCCGTACGCGAGCAGTTCACCGCCGCCGCCCACCGCGCCGCCCGCAGCGGCTTCGACCTCCTCGAACTCCACTGCGCCCATGGCTACCTCCTCTCCGGCTTCCTCTCCCCGCTCACCAACCACCGCACCGACGCCTACGGCGGCGACCTCACGGCCCGGCTGCGCTACCCCCTCGAAGTCTTCGACGCGGTACGGGAGGCCTGGCCGGCCGACCGGCCCATGACCGTCCGCGTCTCCGCCACCGACTGGGCCGAGGGCGGCACGACCGCCGAGGACGCCGTCGCGATCGCCCGCGCCTTCACCGACCACGGCGCCGACGCGATCGACGTCTCCACCGGCCAGGTCGTCCCCGACGAGGAGCCCGCCTACGGCCGCTCGTACCAGACCCCGTACGCCGACCGCATCCGCAACGAGCTCGGCGTCCCCGTGATCGCGGTCGGCGCGATCTCCTCCTGGGACGACGTCAACTCCCTGCTCCTCGCGGGCCGCGCCGACCTCTGCGCCCTCGCCCGGCCGCACCTCTACGACCCGCACTGGACCCTGCACGCGGCGGCCGAGCAGGAGTACCGGGGCCCGGCCGCGCCCTGGCCGGCCCCGTACCGCGCGGGCAGCCGCCGCCCGCCCACCGGCCGCCGGGACTGAGGAACCTGGACGCTCGCGTATGCGGGTGCGACGCGGAACCATGTCCCCCGCAGGCGCTCCTCCCCTTGAATGAGGGCATGACAGAAAACAGGGGCGGGAAGGGTGCCGGGGTGGTCCTCGGCACGGCGACGGCGATGACGGGCCTCCTCGCGGGGGTGTGGTTCGCCTACGTGTGCTCGGTGATGCCGGCACTGGCGCGCAGCGACGACCGGGTCTACGTCGAGGTGATGCGGAACATCAACGACGTCATCCAGAACCCGGTGTTCTTCACCCCGTTCTTCGGGGTGCCGATCCTCACGGCGGTGGCCGCCTGGCAGCACCGCGCCGGCCGGGCCCGGCTCTGGACACTCGCCGGGTTCGTCCTCGCCCTGGCCGTCCTCGTGGTCACCTCGGCGGCGAACGTGCCCCTCAACGACGCCCTCGCGGCGACCCGGGACCCGGCCGCCGCCCGGGCGGCCTTCGAGAGCCCGTGGGTGACGTGGAACATCGTCCGCGCGGTACTGGGCGCGGCGGGGCTCGCCTGCCTGCTGCGGGCCCTGGCCGTACGGAAGCGCTAATCGCTCAGGAACGGGCCCACGTACTCCGCGCCCCGGTCCCGCAGCAGCTCGTGCAGGGCGGTGAAGACCTCCGCCGAGCGGCGGCCCGGCCAGTCGTCCGGCAGGAGCTCCGCCGGGAGCACCGGGTCCGCGTAGGGGAGCCGGCGCCACGAGTCCAGCGCGAGGAGGTAGTCCCGGTAGGCGTCCCCGGCGCCCGCCGGGGCCGTGCGCCAGGCCCGCAGGACCGGCTCGTGGGCCGCCAGGAACTCCTCGTGGAGCCCGGCGATCGCCGGCAGGTCCCACCAGCGGGCCACCGCCTCGGCCGTGGCCGTGTAGCCCAGGTGGTCGCCGCGGAAGAGGTCCACGTACGGGGAGAGCTCCAGGCGCTCCAGGGCGTTCCGGGTCTCCTCGTACAGCCGGGCGGGCGCGATCCAGACGCCCGGCGCCGCCGTGCCGAAGCCGAGCCGGGCGAGCCGGGACCGCAGCAGGTGCCGCTTGTGCCGTTCGGCCTCGGGCACCGAGAAGACGGCCAGGACCCAGCCCTCGGACAGCTTCGGCTCCGTACGGGCGTAGATCCGGCGGTCGCCGTCGTCCAGGAGCCGCCGGGCGTCCTCGGACAGGGCGTACCCGGCGGCGCCACCGGCCGTGCGGCCCGGCAGCAGCAGCCCGCGCCGCTTGAGCCGGGACACCGAGGAGCGCACCGAGGGCGCGTCCACGCCGAGTGCGCCGAGCAGCCGGATGAGCGCGGCCACGGGCACCGGCGACTCGTCGGGTCCACGGCCGTACGCGCCGTAGAACGAGACGATCAGGGATCGGGGGGTGTGCTGCTCGGCCACGTGATCACTTTAGGGGGTGGTGCACACGTCGTGCCGGTCACGCCGGGGCCCGCAGCAGGAAGCGCTGGAGCTTGCCCGTCGCGGTGCGCGGCAGTGCGTCGAGGAAGACGATCTCCCGGGGGGACTTGTACGGGGCGATGCGGGCGCGGACGAAGGCCCGCAGCGCGGCGGCGGTGCTCGCGTCGCGCGGTACTCCGTCCCGTACCACCGTGTACGCCACGACGACCTGGCCGCGCAGCTCGTCCGGGCGGCCCACGACCGCCGTCTCGACCACGTCGGGGTGGTCCAGGAGCACCTCCTCCACCTGGGGGCCCGCGATGTTGTACCCGGCCGAGATGATCATGTCGTCGGCCCGTGAGACATAGCGGAACCAGCCGTCGGGTTCGCGGACGTACGTGTCGCCCGTGACGTTCCAGCCGTTCCGCACGTACTCCTCCTGGCGGGGGTCGGCCAGATAGCGGCAGCCCACCGGGCCGCGCACCGCGAGCAGCCCCTCCTCGCCGTCCGGGACGGCGTTGCCCTCGCGGTCGACGATCCTGGCCTGCCAGCCGGGCACCGGGCGGCCCGTGGTGCCGGGGCGTATGTCGCCGTCGGCGGCGGAGATGAAGATGTGCAGGAGCTCGGTGGCCCCGATGCCGTTGATCAGACGCAGCCCGGTCCGCGCGTACCAGGCCGTCCAGGTCGCCTCCGGCAGGTTCTCGCCGGCCGAGACGCAGCGGCGCAGCGAGGCCACCTCGGGGGCGGTGCCCTGGGTCAGCTCGTCGAGCATGACGCGGTAGGCCGTCGGGGCGGTGAAGAGCACCGACACCTTGTGCCGCTCGATCGCCGCGAGCAGCTGTTTGGGCCCGGCCTGTTCGAGGAGGACCGCGCTCGCCCCGGCCCGCAGGGGGAAGACGACGAGCCCGCCGAGGCCGAAGGTGAAGGCGAGCGGCGGCGAACCGGCGAAGACGTCGTCGGGCAGCGGACGCAGGACGCGCGCGGAGAAGGTGTCGGCCACGGCCAGGACGTCCCGGTGGAAGTGGACGCAGCCCTTGGGCCGGCCGGTGGTGCCGGAGGTGAAGGCGATGAGGGCCACGTCGTCGGCGGCGGTGTCCACCGCCTCGTACGGGCCGGGCCGGCGCTCGGCGAGGGCGAGGAGGTCGTCCGGGCCGTCCCCGCCGAAGGGGGTGACCCGGAGCCCGGGTATCCGGGCCGCCAGGAGCTCGTCGAGCACCTGGGCGTCGCAGAGCGCGTGGGTGCAGCGGGCCGCCTCGGCCATCACGGCCAGCTCGGGGGCGCGCTGCTGGGCCAGCACGGTGACGGCGACGCCGCCGGCCTTCATCACGGCGAGCCAGCAGGCGGCGAGCCAGGGGGTGGTGGGGCCGCGCAGGAGGACCCGGTTGCCGGGCAGCACCCGCAGGTCGGTGGTGAGGACGTGGGCGATCCGGTCCACCCGGTCGCGGAGCTCCCCGTAGCTCCAGATCCCGCCCTCGCCGTCGTGGAAGGCGGGCCGGCCGGCACCGAACCGCTCCACCGTGCGGTCGAGGAGTTCCGTGCCGCAGTTGAGCCGGTCGGGGTAGTGGAGCTCGGGGAGGTCGAAGACGAGCCGCGGCCACCGGTCGGGCGGGGGCAGCCGGTCACGGGCGAAGGTGTCGAGGTGGCCCGAAGGCGTCAGCTCCATGAGTCCGTCCCCCTGTCGTGGTGGGGTCGTACGTCGCCCGACGAGCGTATCGTGTTGGTGACGACAGTCAACGGTTCGCGACAGAGGTGCCGGGAGGCGCCGGGACGAGCGCGCGGGAGGAGGCTGGGACGCAGGCGCGTGAGGGCGCCGGGACGAAGGCGTCGGAGACCGTCGCCGCACGGGCGCCGCCGGGCACCCCGGCCCGGACGCCGGGGAGCGCCGCCGTACAGGAGCCGGAGGGCGCCGGCGGCAGGGCGCCGGACGGCGTCGCCGCACGGGCGTCGCAGGGCGCCGGAAGCAGGGCGCCCGAGGGCGCCCGGACCAGAGCGCCGGAAGGCGTCGTGACGAAGACGCCCGGGGGCGTCAGAGAGGGCCCACATGCCCGCATTCTCGCTCGATCCGGCACAGACCACCTGGTGTGCGCGGCTCAGCGCGCTCGCCGCCGACCGCCTGAAGCCCCTCGCCGACCAGGGCGAACCCGGCAGGGTCAACCGTCCCCTCGTCGCCGCCCTCGGCGAGCTCGGCCTCCTCGCCCGCCTCTTCGAGGCCGGCGCCCTCGACCTCTGCCTGCTCCGCGAATCCCTCGCCCGGACCTGCACCGAGGCCGAGACCGCGCTCGCCCTCCAGGGCCTCGGCACCCACCCCGTCGCCGCCTTCGGCACCCCCGCCCAGCGCGCCCGCTGGCTCCCCGAGGCCACCGCGGGCCGCGCCGTCGCCGCCTTCGCCCTCTCCGAACCGGACGCCGGCTCCGACGCCGCGGCCCTCGCCCTCGACGCCGTCCCCGACGGACACGGCGGCTGGCGCCTGCACGGCGAGAAACGCTGGATCTCCAACGCCCCCGAGGCCGACTTCGCCACCGTCTTCGCCCGCACCACCCGGGGCGCCGGAGCCCGCGGCGTCACCGCCTTCCTCGTCCCCGCGGACCGCCCCGGCCTCGGCGGCGAACCGCTCGACATGCTCGCCCCGCACGCCCTCGGCACCCTCACCTTCGACGGCGTCCCCGTCGGCCCCGAGGACCTCCTCGGAGAACCCGACCGGGGATTCAGGGTCGCCATGAACACCCTCAACCTCTTCCGGCCCAGCGTCGGCGCCTTCGCCGTCGGCATGGCCCAGGCCGCCCTCGACGCGGCCCTCGCCCACACCGCCGCGCGCCCCGCCTTCGGCGGCGTCCTCGCCGACCTCCAGGCCGTCTCGCACCGCGTCGCCGAGATGGCCACCCGCACCGAGGCCGCCCGGCTCCTCGTGTACGCGGCGGCCGTCGCGTACGACGAGGGCGACCCGGACGTCCCGCGGCGCTCCGCGATGGCGAAGCTGCTCGCCACCGAGACCGCCCAGTACGTCGTCGACGCGGCCGTCCAGCTGCACGGCGCCCTCGCCCTCCAGCGCGGCCACCTCCTGGAACACCTCTACCGAGAGGTCCGGGCGCCCCGGATCTACGAGGGCGCGACGGAGGTGCAGCGCACGATCATCGCGAAGGAGCTGTACGCGAAGCTGCCGCCCGCGACGGAACCGCACGCGGAGGAGCTGCCGCACGCGAAGAAGCTGCCGCCCGCGACGGAACAGCACGCGAAGGACGAGACCACGGAGGAGCCGACCCCATGAGCCTGCACCGCCACAACCCCGCCGAACTCTCCCCGCCCACCGGCTTCTCCCACGCCGTCACCGCCACCGGGAGCCGGCTCGTCTTCCTCGCGGGACAGACGGCCCTCGACACGGAGGGCAAGGTCGTGGGGGAGGAGCTCACCGAGCAGTTCACCACCGCCCTCGGCAATCTGCTCACCGCCCTGCGGCACGCCGGCGGCACCCCCGCCGACCTCGCCCGGGTCACCGTCTACACCACCGACGTCGCCGGCTACCGCGAGCACGCCCACGAACTGGGCCGGATCTGGCGCCGGTTGGCGGGCCGCGACTACCCGGCGATGGCGGTCATCGGAGTCGTACGCCTCTGGGACGAACAGGCCCTGGTCGAGCTCGACGGCTTCGCGGTCCTGGACGAGCCCGCGCCCGCTTGATCAACTGGTCACCCGAGTGGACCAGGCTTAGTGTCGAAAGGTGGACTGACCGGCCCACGGACCCGTCAGGTGAGGGCGCGATGCGCCATGAACTGCCATGAGTAGCAGCACACCGAAGCCGACGACCCCGACGTCGACCGTTCCCCGCAAGGGCGGCGGAGACGGCAAGGGCATCGCCCTGTTCGTGATCGCCTCCTGTCAGCTGATGGTCGTCCTCGACATCACCATCGTGAACATCGCGCTCCCGCACATCCAGAGCGCGTTGGACTTCTCGACCACCAGCCTGTCCTGGGTCGTCAACGCGTACACGCTCACCTTCGGAGGCCTGCTCCTCCTCGGCGGGCGCACGGGCGACATCCTCGGCCGCCGCCGGGTCTTCATCTTCGGCGTGCTGCTCTTCGGACTCGCCTCCCTCTTCTGCGGACTCGCGCAGAGCGAGTGGCAGCTCCTCGCGGCCCGGTCGCTGCAGGGCGTGGGTGGCGCGATCGCCTCGCCGACCTCCCTCTCCCTCATCACCACGACGTTCGACGAAGGCCCGGAACGCAACCGGGCCTTCGGCGTGTTCGCGGGCGTCTCGGCCGGCGGCGGCGCGATCGGCCTGGTGGCCGGCGGCATGCTGGTCGAATGGCTCGACTGGCGCTGGATCTTCTTCGTCAACGTCCCGATCGCCATAGTGATCGCGCTCCTCACGCCGCGGCACGTCAAGGAGTCCGAGCGCCATCCCGGCCATTTCGACCTCGCCGGAGCGCTGACCTCGACGCTCGGCATGGTGGCGCTGGTGTACGGATTCATCCGGGCCGCGCAGGAGGGCTGGCGGGATCCCTACACGATCGGCTCGTTCGCCGCCGCGGTCGTCCTCCTGGCCACGTTCATCCTCATCGAGCGGCGCTCCCAGCAACCCATCACGCCCCTGCACATGTTCGCCGACCGCAACCGCTCGGGCACCTACATCATCATGCTCTGTCTGGCGGCGGCCATCTTCGGGATGTTCTTCTTCCTCACCCTGTTCGTGCAGCAGGTACTGGGCTTCAGCCCCCTGACGACGGGGCTCGCGTTCCTGCCGGTCAGCGCGATCATCGCGGTCGGCGCAGGCCTCACGTCCAACCTGCTGCCCCGGTACGGTCCGAAGCCCTTCATGGTGACGGGATCGGTGCTCGCCGCGGCCGGCCTGTCCTGGCTGACGCTCACCGATGTGAACTCCACCTACGCGGGCAGCATCCTCGGGCCGCTCCTCGTCTTCGGCATGGGCATGGGCCTGATGTTCGTCTCGCTGACCATCATGGCGCTGTCGAACGTCCCGCAGCAGGAGTCGGGCGCCGCGTCCGGGCTGCTCAACGCCATGCAGCAGGTCGGTGGTTCGCTCGGCCTCTCGATCCTGGTGACCGTCTTCGGCACGGCCAGCCGCAACGAGGCGGAGCAGCAGGTCCCGGCCTTCCTCTCGCAGGCCGGCCCGCTGGAGAAGGCCCAGTTCGCGAAGACCGGCCAACTCCCACCGCCCTACAGCGACCAGGTCCTCGCCAGCGGCGTCTCCGCGGGCTTCGTCACCGCGGCGATCTTCGCGGTCGTCGGCGCGCTCGTCGCCCTCTTCGTGATCCAGGTCCGCGCCTCCGACCTCGAACGCCTCAAGGGCGGCATGATGCCGGGCGCCTAGGGACGCAACGGGGCGTACGGCCGCTCGGGACAGGGCGCGTCGGGCGGTGCGAGCTTCAGATAGACAACCCCGAACTGTGGATTCTCGACGGTCCTGCCCGGCTCGGGATCCTGGAAGCAGACCTTCCACGGATCCACGACGCCGGGCAGATCCACATCGGAGTACGCACTCTCGGGCTCGACCTTCCGGAACGCGAGGGGCCCGAGCGCCTCACCGGCCCGCGCGAAGGTCATCCCGGTGACGGCGGGCATGACGGGCCAGGGAATCTCGCCGCCGTCGGCGGTGGGACAGGGCGCGTCACTGCGCACCACCCCGAGATCGAGCACGGGCCGCCCACCACCCCGCTGCCCCGCCGCCCCCTGAAAACACACCTTCCAGCCACCGATGTCCCACTGCCGGGCGTCCTGGTCGGAGGCATCGTGCGACACGACGTCGAACCCGGCGACGGAAGCCTGTTCCTTCGCCTCCTTGAGGCTCTTCCCCACGAGCGAGGGAGGCCCGGAAGGCTTGGAAGGCCCGGGACGCGCGGACATGGTGACCGTGACGCCCGCCCTGGGCGGCACGGCCTTCCGCTCCGGTTCCCCGCCGCCGAAGAACGAGAACACGACCCCGAGGCCGGCGAGCACCACGACCACGACAAGCACGGGATGCCGCCACCACGCCCGCGAAACCGGCCGGGGCGGAAGCGGGGGCGGCGGCGGGACGGCGACGTTCGGATCCACGCCGGGATCGTAGCGAGAACCCCCGTGCCCGGCACGGGGGTTCTCGCGTTCGGGCTCGAGGAGCTAGATGTCCCGGAAGATCTCGATCTGCGCGCCGATCGAGTTCAGGCGCTCCGCGAGGTCCTCGTAGCCGCGGTTGATGACGTACACGTTGCGCAGGACCGACGTGCCCTCCGCCGCCATCATCGCCAGGAGGACGACCACCGCCGGGCGCAGGGCCGGGGGGCACATCATTTCGGCGGCGCGCCAGCGGGTCGGGCCCTCGACCAGGACGCGGTGGGGGTCGAGGAGCTGGAGGCGGCCGCCGAGGCGGTTGAGGTCCGTGAGGTAGATGGCGCGGTTGTCGTAGACCCAGTCGTGGATGAGGGTCTTGCCCTGGGCCGTCGCCGCGATCGCCGCGAAGAAGGGGACGTTGTCGATGTTCAGGCCCGGGAACGGCATCGGGTGGATCTTGTCGATCGGCGCCTCCAGCTTGGAGGGGCGGACCGTGAGGTCGACGAGGCGGGTGCGGCCGTTGTCCGCCGCGTACTCGGCGGAGCGGTCGTGGTCGAGGCCCATCTCCTCCAGGACCGCGAGCTCGATCTCCATGAACTCGATCGGGACCCGGCGGATCGTCAGCTCGGACTCCGTGACCACCGCTGCGGCGACCAGGCTCATCGCCTCGACCGGGTCCTCCGAGGGGGAGTAGTCGACGTCCACGTCGATCTGCGGCACGCCGTGCACGGTCAGGGTGGTGGTGCCGATGCCGTCGACCCGGACGCCGAGGGCCTCCAGGAAGAAGCAGAGGTCCTGGACCATGTAGTTGGAGGAGGCGTTGCGGATGACGGTCACGCCGTCGTGGCGGGCGGCCGCCAGGAGGGCGTTCTCGGTCACCGTGTCGCCGCGCTCGGTCAGGACGATCGGGCGGTCGGGGGAGACGGAGCGCTCGACCTGGGCGTGGTACAGGTTGTCCGTCGCAGTGACCTCCAGGCCGAAGCGGCGCAGCGCGATCATGTGCGGCTCGATCGTGCGCGTACCGAGGTCGCAGCCGCCGGCGTACGGCAGCTTGAAGCGGTCCATGCGGTGCAGCAGCGGGCCGAGGAACATGATGATCGAGCGGGTGCGGATCGCGGCCTCGGCGTCGATGGACTCCATGTCGAGCTCGGCCGGCGGCACGATCTCCAGGTCCACGCCGTCGTTGACCCAGCGGGTGCGGACGCCGATGGAGTTGAGGACCTCCAGGAGCCGGAAGACCTCCTCGATGCGGGCGACGCGGCGCAGGACGGTGCGGCCCTTGTTGAGGAGGGAGGCGCAGAGCAGCGCGACACAGGCGTTCTTGCTCGTCTTGACGTCGATGGCGCCGGAGAGACGGCGGCGGCCGACGACCCGGAGGTGCATGGGGCCTGCGTAGCCGAGTGAGACGATCTCGCTGTCGAGGGCTTCGCCGATGCGGGCGATCATCTCAAGGCTGATGTTCTGGTTGCCGCGCTCGATCCGGTTGACGGCGCTCTGGCTCGTGGCCAGCGCTTCGGCGAGCTGCGTCTGCGTCCAGCCGCGGTGCTGCCGGGCGTCACGGATGAGCTTGCCGATGCGTACGAGGTAGTCATCTGCCATGGCGTCACGTTATCTCAGATATGAGATGGTGATCGACATCGGGTGGGCCGTCAGGGTGAATCGCCGTGCGCGGTCGGGTGACGCGGTTCGTACAGGGGGAGTTCGGTGCCGCTCGGCAGCCGCACGGCCGCGAGCAGGCCCCAGCCCTGGTCGGTGATGGCCCGTGAGATCTCGGCGCCCCGGTCCTCCAGGGTCGTCAGGGTCTGCGTGAGGTCCTCGCACATGAGGTACATCTCGTGCTTCGGCTCGCCGTCCGTCGGGTGCACCGCCACCTCGGCCGGCGGCAGCTTGAAGATGAGCCAGCCGCCTCCGGCGTCCACATGCTCGAAGCCGACGACGTTCTTGAGGAAGGCCCGGTCGGCCTCCGCGTCCCGGGTGTAGAGAATCACGTGCGCGCCGCTGAACATGGCTCGATCGTCGGCCGGGCGGTGTGCCGCGGCAATCGGACCGCGTCCGTTCGGGGCGGGGCGGGGCGGAGCCGGGCGGGGCGGGGTGGGGCGGTTCGGGGCGGTAGGGGGTGCTCGGGCGCGGGCCGGCCGTGGCTAGGATCTGCCGCCGATGCGTACGGATGATGGGGGAGACATGCGGGTGGACACACGGGGTGCGGCGGTCACCTTCGTCTACGAGCCGACCGAGGCCGACTACCGGGCGGCGGTCCGGCGTCTGAGGTTCGGGACCTGGCGGGGGCTCGGCGGACTGGCGGTCCTGCTCGTCGTGGCGGAGCTTCTCGCGTCGTACCGGGCCTGGCGCGGTGGTTTCTCGCCGGCGGGGGTGGCCGTCTGGGCCGCCTGCCTGCTGGTCGTTCTGGTGGCGGTCGTCCACTGGGGCACGGGACGCCTCGCGCGGCGGCAGTTCGACGGCATGGACGCGTACGGCACCTGCCGGACGGTCGTCGGCCCGCAGGGGATGACCACCACGGGCGGGGAGCTGAGCAGCGACCTCGACTGGCAGGCGTTCCCCTGGTACGTCGAGACCTCCGAGCTCTTCGTCCTCAGGACCCGGCGCACGGGCATCGTCTTCGTCCTGCCGAAGAGGGGGGCCCAGGACCCGGCCGATGTGGACCGGGTGCGGGAGGCTCTGGAGGGAAGTCTGCACCGGCTCCGCAGCATGCCAGGCATGACCAGGCGGCGGTGATGTACTAGAGTTATCTCGACATCGAGATATCTGCCGAGGCGCACCGCTGCCGCCACCCCGGTAAGGGATACCTAACTTAGCCTTACCTTAGCGGATCGACGACGTGTACGTGGCGGCAGGATGTGGTGAAACGCGCACATATATGAAGGAGACTGTCGTGTCGGCGAACAGCTTCGACGCCCGCAGCACGCTGCGCGTGGGCGACGAGTCGTACGAGATCTTCAAGCTGGACAAGGTCGAGGGCTCCGCGCGCCTCCCTTACAGCCTGAAGGTCCTCCTGGAGAACCTGCTCCGCACCGAGGACGGCGCGAACATCACCGCCGACCACATCCGGGCCCTCGGCAACTGGGACTCGCAGGCTCAGCCGAGCCAGGAGATCCAGTTCACGCCCGCCCGCGTGATCATGCAGGACTTCACCGGTGTGCCCTGCGTCGTCGACCTCGCCACCATGCGTGAGGCCGTCGCCGCCCTCGGCGGCGACCCGGCGAAGATCAACCCGCTGTCCCCGGCCGAGATGGTCATCGACCACTCCGTCATCGCCGACAAGTTCGGCACCAACGACGCCTTCGCGCAGAACGTCGAGCTGGAGTACGGCCGCAACAAGGAGCGCTACCAGTTCCTGCGCTGGGGCCAGACCGCCTTCGACGACTTCAAGGTCGTCCCGCCGGGCACCGGCATCGTCCACCAGGTGAACATCGAGCACCTGGCCCGCACCGTCATGGTCCGCAACGGCCAGGCGTACCCCGACACCCTCGTCGGCACCGACTCGCACACCACCATGGTCAACGGCCTCGGTGTGCTGGGCTGGGGCGTCGGCGGCATCGAGGCCGAGGCCGCGATGCTCGGCCAGCCGGTCTCCATGCTCATCCCGCGCGTCGTCGGCTTCAAGCTGACCGGCGAGCTGCCCACCGGCACCACCGCCACCGACCTGGTGCTGACCATCACCGAGATGCTGCGCAAGCACGGTGTCGTCGGCAAGTTCGTCGAGTTCTACGGTGAGGGCGTCGCCGCCACCTCCCTCGCGAACCGCGCCACCATCGGCAACATGTCGCCGGAGTTCGGCTCCACCGCCGCGGTCTTCCCGATCGACGACGAGACCCTGAACTACCTCAAGCTCACCGGCCGCTCCGAGCAGCAGGTCGCGCTCGTCGAGGCGTACGCCAAGGAGCAGGGCCTCTGGCTCGACCCGGCCGCCGAGCCCGACTTCTCCGAGAAGCTGGAGCTCGACCTCTCCACGGTCGTCCCGTCCATCGCCGGCCCGAAGCGCCCGCAGGACCGCATCGTCCTCGCGAACGCCGCCGCGCAGTTCGCCCAGGACGTCCGCAACTACGTCTCCACCGCCGACGAGGCGGGCGAGGAGTCCTTCCCGGCCTCCGACGCCCCGGCCGTCAGCAACGGCGTCCCGTCGAACCCGGTCCAGGTGACCGCCCCCGACGGCTCCACCTACACGATCGACCACGGCGCCGTCACCGTCGCCGCGATCACCTCCTGCACCAACACGTCGAACCCGTACGTGATGGTCGCCGCCGCGCTCGTCGCGAAGAAGGCCGTCGAGAAGGGCCTGACCCGCAAGCCGTGGGTCAAGACCACCCTCGCCCCGGGCTCGAAGGTCGTCACCGACTACTTCGACAAGGCGGGCCTCACCCCGTACCTCGACAAGGTCGGCTTCAACCTCGTCGGCTACGGCTGCACCACCTGCATCGGCAACTCCGGCCCGCTGCCGGAGGAGGTCTCCAAGGCCGTCAACGAGCACGACCTGGCCGTGACCTCGGTCCTCTCCGGCAACCGGAACTTCGAGGGCCGCATCAACCCCGACGTCAAGATGAACTACCTGGCCTCCCCGCCGCTGGTCGTCGCGTACGCCCTCGCCGGCTCCATGAAGGTGGACATCACCAAGGACGCCCTCGGCGTCGACCAGGACGGCAAGCCCGTCTACCTGGCCGACATCTGGCCCTCGGAGTCCGAGGTCAACGACGTCGTCGCCAACGCCATCGGCGAGGACATGTTCTCGAAGTCCTACCAGGACGTCTTCGCGGGCGACGCCCAGTGGCAGGCCCTGTCGATCCCGACCGGCTCCACCTTCGAGTGGGACGCCGAGTCCACCTACGTGCGGAAGCCCCCGTACTTCGAGGGCATGACGATGGAGACCACCCCGGTCACCGACATCGTCGGCGCCCGCGTCCTGGCCAAGCTGGGCGACTCGGTCACCACCGACCACATCTCCCCGGCCGGCGCCATCAAGGCCGACACCCCGGCCGGCAAGTACCTCACCGAGCACGGTGTGGAGCGTCGTGACTTCAACTCCTACGGCTCGCGCCGTGGCAACCACGAGGTCATGATCCGCGGCACCTTCGCCAACATCCGCCTGCGCAACCAGATCGCGCCGGGCACCGAGGGCGGCTACACCCGCGACTTCACCGTCGAGGGCGCGCCCGTGTCGTTCATCTACGACGCCTCGCAGAACTACCAGGCCGCCGGCACCCCGCTGGTCATCCTGGGCGGCAAGGAGTACGGCTCCGGCTCGTCCCGCGACTGGGCCGCCAAGGGCACCGCGCTCCTCGGCGTCAAGGCCGTCATCACCGAGTCGTACGAGCGCATCCACCGCTCGAACCTCATCGGCATGGGCGTCCTCCCGCTCCAGTTCCCGGCCGGCCAGTCGGCCGACTCGCTCGGCCTGACCGGTGAGGAGACCTTCTCCATCACGGGCGTCACGGAGCTGAACGAGGGCACCACGCCGAGCACGGTCAAGGTCACCACCGACACCGGTGTCGAGTTCGACGCGGTCGTCCGCATCGACACCCCCGGTGAGGCGGACTACTACCGCAACGGCGGCATCATGCAGTACGTGCTCCGGAACCTGATCCGCGGCTGACGCGTCGGGTGAACGGCAAGGGCCCCGCTCCTCGGAAGAGGAGCGGGGCCCTTTCGGTTTCCCGTGACCGCGCCCCGAGGGCGCGAGGCGTCAGGAGAAGAGCAGGCGGTACGTGTTCCAGCCGGTGCCGATCTTCGTACGCGGCCCCAGCGCCGGGGAGGCGATGCCCGAGCCCGGGTACAGCCACAGCACGCCGGACGAGTCGCGGGCGACGACGTCGGGGATGCCGTCGAAGTTGACGTCACCGGGGGACACGAACGCGGTCATGCCGTTCCACCCGCTGCCGGCCTTGACCCGGTTGCCGAACGGCTTGAGGTAGTTGCCCGTGCCCGGGTACAGCCAGAGGTAACCGGAGGTGTCACGGGCGATGACGTCGTCCTTGCCGTCACCGTTCATGTCACCCTTGCCGGTGATCTGGTTGAAGACGTTCCAGCTGCTGCCGACCTTCACGCGCGAGGCGAGCTTGCCGGTGCCGTACCCGAGGTACAGGTACAGGTTGCCCGCGGTGTCGCGCGCCAGCACGTCCGGAGCGGCGGCGCCGCCCAGGTTGCCGGTCGAGACGACCTTGTTGTAGATGCCCCAGCCGCCGCCGAGGGAGACGCCGTCCTGGCCCCAGGCGGTGTACGACAGGGTGCCGCCGGTGACGTCCCAGGCGCCGTCGGTCTCGCCGTCGCCGTTCTGGTCGGCCATGGTCAGCTGGTTGGTGTACTTCCAGCCGCTGCCGACGTACTGGCGGTCGGTGAAGCCACCGGTGCCGTTCGGCAGGTACGCGTACATGTAGCCGTAGCCGTCCACGCCGCGCAGCTCGCCGTCGGCGACGGTGGAGGCGGTGGAGGCGGAGTCGGCGGCGAGGGTGCTCGCCTTCGGCGCCGCCTTCTGGACGGCCGAGGCCGTCCGGGTGGGCTGCGGCGCGTCGGCCGCGACGGCGGCCGTGGTGGTGCCCACGAGGGCCGCGGTTATCGCCGCGACCGTGACACGGGACAGGACGCCCGTGCGGTTCAGGCCAGAAGAGTTGGCCACGTGTACTCCAGTTCCGTATGGAAGAAGACTGATCCCGACGTCGCGCCCGTGCCGGAGGCAGGGGACGGCGGGACCTCTATGATCCCGGATCCTCCTCACGCAATCTTCACCGGGCAACTGGTTTGTGACACAACTGTTTCGATGGCGTTCATATGTCCCAATTGCCCTCTCCCTCCCCGCAACCTGCCGTCCACTCGCGAGGCGGGGCCGGAAGGAAGGGGTGGCCCTGATGCGCTGTCAAGGGTGTTGCGTCGCGAATGCTTGGACGAAACGCCGCAGATCCAGCGTGCTTATCCCGGAGGTCTCAACTCGGGAAAGATGGTCGTGCAAACCTGGTTTCGATCTTGCTCCCGTGAAGGGAAGTGGACTATACCTGTCGGCGTCCAGCCAGTCGGAGCAATCCGACGACGGCCCGACGCGTGCACGACCCGGCTGCAATTGACCGCGGTGGCGGGGCCCTTCGCCTGTGGCGAGTGAGAAACGGGCGACCGGTACACCGCCTGAGTCCTGAATGAAGGCGAGGACTTGAGCATGGGATCCACCTCCGCACACAACGGTGAGGGCCTCGGCCGTCGCGATCTGATCAAGCGTTCCGCCGCGATCGGTCTGATCTCCGTACCGACGATGGGCTTCCTGTCCGCCTGCGCGAGCAGCGGCGACGGTGGTAACGAGAAGGTCGAAAAGGGCACGAAGTCCGATAAGAACCCGCTCGGGGTGAACGAGTCGGCGCCGCTGGAGTTCGTCCTCTTCGACGGCGGATTCGGGCAGCAGTACGCCAAGGACGCGATCAAGGTCTACGAGACGAATTACCCCAAGTCGCAGGTCAAGTTCACGCCGACCCAGAAGATCACCACCACGCTGCAGCCGCGCTTCAACGGCGGCACCCCGCCGGACCT